>CALAOV010000239.1 GCA_937889515.1 uncultured Myxococcales bacterium
GGTGCTGCCCGACGACTGGGCCGGCGCCGTTCTGGACCTGTCGCTCGGGCCGCTGGACGACTTCGACGTGACCTACTGGAACGGGGAGCGCGTCGGCGAGACCGGCGCCGAGACGCCGGAGTACTACGCGGTGCCCCGACGCTACCCGGTGCCGGCGAAGCTGGCGCACGCCGGTCGCAACGTCATCAGCGTGCGCGTCTTCGATCATTACGGCTCGGGTGGATTCGCGGGTTCGCCGGGCCAGATGACGCTCGGGCGCAAGGACGGCGGGGCCACGCTGCCTCTTTCCGGCGCCTGGCTCTACAAGATCGAGCGCCGCCTGACGCCGATCGTCGCCGACTTCAACAGCCGCCCGCTGGTTCCCGGCGTCGACGATTCGAACAGCCCGTCGGTGATCTGGAACGGGATGCTGGCGCCGCTGGCGACCGTCCCGCTGGCCGGCGTGATCTGGTACCAGGGCGAGTCCAACGTCGTCCACGCCGCGCAGTACCGCACGCTGTTCCCGACGATGGTTCGCGCCTGGCGGGCGGCCTGGGGCGCGCCGGCGCTGCCATTCATCTTCGTGCAGCTCCCCAACTTCGACGACGGCCTCGCGGCCCCGCTGCTGGGCGTGAGCGCCTGGGCCGACCTGCGGGAGGCGCAAGCGCTGGCCCTCGAGCTTCCGAAGACCGCGATGGCGGTGACGCTGGACATCGGCGAGGGGCGCAACCTCCACCCGAAGAACAAGCAGGAGGTCGGCCGTCGCCTGGCTCTGGGCGCCCTGAAGGTCGCCTACGGCAAGGACGTGATCGCCGCGGGTCCCACCTTCCGGTCCGCTTCGCGGGAAGGCGCGGCGCTTCGGGTTCGCTTCGGCGACGTCGCCGGGGGCCTGATGACGATCGACGGCGAGCCGCCCCGCAGCTTCATCGTGGCCGGTGCCGACCGGATCTGGCATCCGGCCGCAGCGCAGATCGACGGTGACGCGGTCCTGGTTTCGAGCCCCGACGTCGCCGACCCGGTGGCGGTTCGCTATGGCTGGGCCAACGATCCGGTCAACACGCTGCGGAGCGAGGCCGATCTGCCCGCCGCGCCGTTTCGCACCGACGACTGGTAGTCAGGCCGCGACGACCCGTTTGGCGGCCGGCGCGTGGCGGGCGAGGAGCTGGGCCAGCTCGGTCTTGCACGAGCCGCACCCGGTTCCCGCCCGCGTCGCCAGGCAGAGCGCCTCGACGGAGGCGGCGCCGCAAGAGATGGCCTCGCGAAGGCTGGCCTCGCTGACCTTGTTGCAGTTGCAAACCGTCCGATCGGCGCGCGCGTCGCCGCCGAGCGAGGCGCCCGGGCAGAGGGCTTCCAGCGGATCTTCGGGCAAGAGGTCTCCGCGATCGAAGAGCTGCACCAGATTCGCCGCGGCGGCGGTGTTGCCCACCAACATCGCGCCGACCAGCGTGCGTCCCCGCGCCACCAGCTTGCGATAGGCTCCCCGGCGCGTCTCGACGACCTGGATGACCTCGTCGCTGTCCAGCTCCGGATCGATCCGGCCCATCGAGGCGACGTCGATCCCCGCCACCTTGAGGCGCGTGTAGACCTTCGAGCCGCGGTAGCGGGCCTGCGGGTTCGCGCCGGTGAGGACGTCCGCCAGGATGGCGGCCTGCTCCCAGGCGGGGGAGACAATCCCGTAGGTCCGCCCCCCGTGCTCGGCGCACTCGCCGATCGCGTACACGCCCGGCACCTCGGTGGCGAGCGTGTCGTTCACGACGATCCCCTTGTTGATCGGCAGGCCGGAGGCGCGGGCCACCTCGACCTGCGGGCGCACGCCGCAGGCCAGGACCAGCATGTCGGCGGCCAGCGTCTTGTCGTCGTCGAGTCGCACGCCGTCGACCGCGTCGGCGCCGAGCACGGCCTCGACGGTGCGTCCGGTGCGGACGAAGATCCCGTGCGATTCGATCTGCCGCTCCAGCATCTCGCCGCCCAGCTCGTCGAGCTGGGCGTTCATGAGGGTCCGGGCCGCGTGCACGACGGTCACGTGCAGGCCGCCGTCGCTCAGGACCTTGGCGGCCTCGAGGCCCAGCAGGCCGCCGCCCAGCACCACGGCGTTGTCGCCGGCCCGCGCGTGGGCCCGCATCTTGAGGCAGTCCTCCATGGTCCGGTAGATGAAGACGCCAGGCCGGAGCTCCCCGTCGTCGGTGGTCATGCCGTCGAGCGGCGGGACCAGCGGCTGGCTGCCGGTCGCGAGAACCGCGACGTCGTAGCGGTGGTGGGTCCCGTCGGCGGTCTCGACCAGCTTGGCCGTCGTGTCGAGGCGGCGGACCGAGACGCCGTCGTGCAGCGTGACGCCGCGGGCGGCGTACCAGGCGGGCGGCTTGGTCACGATGGCGTCGGGATCGTCACCGCCCAGCACCTTGCTGAGGAGGATCCGGTTGTAGGCGCCGCCGCGCTCGCCGCCGAAGATCTCGACCTCGTAGCGGTGAAGGGCGCCGCGCTGCAGAAGCTCGTCGAGCAGCCGGCAGGTGGCCATCCCGTTTCCGACGATCGCCAGTCTCTTCTTGCGGGTGTTCATGGGACGGCACCGTCGACGGGGGTGGAGGCGGCGCGCGCCCGCACGGCGCACACCTTGAACTCCGGCATCCGGCTGCTGGGATCGAGGGCCGGGTTGGTCAGCACGTTCGCCGAGCTCTTGCCGCCCCAATGAAAGGGCGCGAAGAGCGTGTCTGCCCGGATGTCGGGGCTCACCTCGACCTCGAAGGTCACGCTGCCGCGCCGGCTCTCGACGACCAGGGCACCGCCCGGCGCGACGCCGAGGGTGCTCGCTAGCCGCGGGTGAACCTGGACCCGGGGCGCGGGCTTGGCCTCGACCAGCGCGGCGACCTGCCGGGTCTGCGCGCCGGAGTTGTAATGCTCCTTGTAGCGGCCGGTGGTGAAGTAGAGCGGGTAGGCGGCGTCGGGCAGCTCGGCCGCCGGCCGATGGCGGACGACGTGGAACCGCGCGCGGCCGTCCGGGAACGCGAAGCGATCGACGAAGAGGCGCGGCGTGCCCGGGTGATTCCCGGGAGGATCGACGGTCGGACAGGGCCAGAACACCCCCTGTGCGCGGCGGATCTTCTCGTACGAGATGCCGCTGTAGTCGGCGCGCGCGCCGGCCGTCGCCCGTCGGAGCTCGTCGAAGACCGCCTCGGGCGAGGAGAATCGAAATCGTTCGCCGTGACCCAGGCGCTCGGCCAGCGCGCAGAGGATCTCGAGGTCGCTCTTGGCGCCCGCCGGCGCGGCACAGGCAGGCTGGCGAAGGATTACCCGCCCTTCGAGGTTGGTCATCGTGCCTTCTTCTTCGGCCCACTGCAGGATCGGCAGCACGGCATGCGCGGTTGCCGAGGTCTCGTTCTCGAACGCGTCGCACACGACCAGAAGGTCCAGCGACGCCAGCTTGCGCTCGATGTGGCGGGCGTTGGGCGAGGCCACCGCGACGTTCGATCCGAACACCAGCAGAGCGCGGATCCCCCCCTCGGGGCCCAGCGCATCGAGCAGCTCGTACGCGCTCTTGCCCTTGCCCGGTAGCGCCGCCGGATCGATCCCCCAGAGGCGCGCCATCGCCGCGCGATCTTCCGGGTTGTCGATCAGCCGGTAGCCGGGGAGCTGGTCGGCCTTCTGTCCGTGCTCGCGTCCCCCTTGCCCGTTTCCCTGTCCGGTCAGGCAACCGTAGCCGCTGGCCGGCTTGCCGACTTTTCCGAGCGCCAGCATCAGATTCGTGAACGCCAGGACGGTGTCGACGCCCTTGGATTGCTGCTCGGGTCCCCGACCCGACAGCAGCATGCTGCTCTCCTCGGCGGCCAGCCACCGAACCGTGCGGAGCTGATCGTCGATCGAGACGCCGGTCAGCCGCTCGACGTGGGCGGGGTGGACCTCCATGACGGCGCGGCGGACCTCCTCGAAGCCCTGCGTCCGTCGCGCGATGTAGTCGAGGTCACAGAGCCGCTCGTCGATCGCCAGGTGCAGCAGACCGTTCGCCAGCGCCAGGTCCGACCCGGGCGTGAGCTGAAGATGCAGATCCGCCAGTCGGGCGGTCTCCGTCCGCCGCGGATCGACCACCATCAGCTTCCCGCCGCTCTGCTGCTCGCCGATCCACTGCATGAGCGGGGGCATGGTCTCGGCGCAGTTCGCGCCCCACAGCAACAGGGCCTTGGTGCGCGCAATGTCCGCGACGGGAAACGGCAGGCCGCGATCGATTCCAAACGCCTGGTTCTGCCCGGCCGCCGCCGAGGCCATGCAGTAGCGGCCGTTGTAGTCGATGTTCGGGGAGCCGAGCGCGACGCGAACGAACTTCCCGAGCAAGTACGCCTTCTCGTTCGTGAGCGCACCGCTGCCGAAGGCCGCCAGCGCCGCTGGCCCGTGGGCGTCGCGCAGCCGCGTGAGCCGCTCCGCCACGAAGTCGAGCGCGGCGTCCCAGGTCGCCGGCGCGAGCCGACCGTCGCGCGTTCGCAGCCGCGGCGTCGTGAGCCGAGCGGGGTGGTCGATCAGATCGGCGGCCGTGAAGCCCTTGATGCACATCTGACCGCGGTTCACCGGGAACGCCGGGTCGGCCTGGACCTCCAGCTTGGGCCCGCCGCCTACCGCGGTGACGACCATCCCGCACTGAAAGGCGCAGTAGGGGCAGTGCGTGCGGGTCGCGAGCGGCGCGATCGGATCGGGCGCCCGCGTCGCGGGGAGAAGCTGAGAGACCATGGCCGCCACACAGCATCGGCGAGCGCGCGTTTCGGCGCGGTCAAGATTCGACCAAGCGGGGTAAACGCTGGACGGGGTATTGTCGCGACCATGAAGCGCCGACCGGTCCGCCACCCTCATGCGTTCGCGATCGGGCGCGGTCTGGTCCTCGGCCTGATCCTCGGGCCGGTCCTCGGGCCGGTCCTCGGGCCGGCGATGGGGCCGCAGGTGGCCCTGGCGGCCGGGAAGAGCCCGGAGCTGGTCATCTTCGGGGCGGCGTCGCTCAAAGATGTGTTCGCCCGTCTGGCCCAGCGCTTCGAAAAGGAGCACCCCGGCACCAAGGTGGTGAGCAACGCGGCTGGCAGCCAGGAGCTGCGAACCCAGATCGAGCACGGGGCCGCCGCCGACCTGTTCGCCTCGGCCGATCGCAAGCACATGGACGCGCTGGTCGCCGAGGGGCTGGTCGGCTCCCCGTCGGTGTTCACCTGCAACGAGCCGGTCGTGGTGGTGCGTCCCGCGCAGGCCGCGACCATCAAGACCCTCGCCGATCTCCCCCGGGCGGAGCGGATCGTGATCGGCACGGCGGAAGTTCCGATCGGAAACTACACGCTGCAGATCCTGCAGAAGGCGACCGTCAAATACGGGTCCGATTTCGCCCAGCGCGTCCAGGCCAAGGTGGCGTCCCGGGAGCTGAACGTGCGGCAGGTGCTGGCGAAGGTGGTGCTGGGCGAGGCGGACGCCGGCCTGGTCTATCGCAGCGACGCGCTGGCGGCCGCTGGGAAGGTCCAGCTTGTTTCGATACCGCCCGAGCTGAACGTCACGGCCGAGTACCCGATCGCGATCTTGAAGAGCGCGCCCAACCCGTCGCTGGCCCGCCAGTGGATGGAGCTCGTGAGATCGGCGGCGGGCGTGGCGGCCCTGCGTGAGGCTGGATTCCTGCCTTGTCCCCGGCGCTGACCAGCCCACCGGCGCGGCCCAGCCGCGGCGCCGCCTGGGTAGGCGTCGCCTGGTCGGCGGCCGTGGGGGCGCTCTCCGGATTTCTCCTGCTGCTGGTCGTCCTGCCGATCGCCGGGCTGCTCTTCACGGCCTCGCCCGGCGATCTGCTGCGCGGCCTCGGCGATCCGATGGTGGGCCCGGCGGTCCGACTCACGCTGGCGACGACCGTGGCGAGCCTGGTGCTCGTAATCGGGTGTGGCACGCCGCTGGCCTGGGTGCTGGCGCGCCGCCGGGGTCGCGCCTGGCGGATCGTCGAGATCGTCGTCCAGCTTCCGGTGGTGTTGCCGCCTGCGGTCGCCGGCGTCGCGCTTCTGCTGGCCTTCGGCCGTCGGGGTCTGCTGGGGCCGGGGCTGGCCAGCATCGGGATCGGCCTGCCGTTCACGCGCGCGGCGGTGATCCTGGCGGAGACCTTCGTGGCCGTGCCGTTCTACCTGCAGGCCGCCATAGCCGCCTTCCGTCGCCTGGAACCGGACCTGGTGCTGGTCGCCCGCACGCTGGGCGCCTCCCGGCCGCGGGTGTTCTTCACCGTCGCCGTGCCGATCTCGAAGGCGGCCCTGGCGGGTGGCGCCGCGATGAGCTGGGCCCGCGCGCTGGGCGAGTTCGGCGCCACCCTGATGTTCGCGGGAAACCTGACCGGCCGGACGCAGACGCTGCCGCTCGCGATCTACAGCGCGCTGGAGTCCGATCTGCGGACGGCCCAGAGCCTGTCGATCGTTCTGGTGGTGGTGGCATTCGCATTGCTGGTGGCCATGCGCGCTGGGACCCGGACGTGAGCTCCCCCGCGCTGGAGGTCGACCTGCAGGGGACGATCGGCGATCTGACGATCGAGCTGTCGCTCGCCGTCGCGAGCGGACCGACGGTGATCGTGGGTCCGAACGGCGCCGGCAAGACCAGCGCCATGATGATGGTCCTGGGCGCGCTGCCGCCGCGGCAGGGACGCGTGGTCCTCGACGGTGTCGTCGTCTTCGATCGCGTACGCGGCGTCGATCTGCCGGTCGAGCAGCGGGGGATCGGCTATCTCCCACAGCGCTACGCGCTGTTTCCGCATCTCGACGTTCTTCAAAACGTCGCCTACGGAATCCACGGCCGATCCCGCGCCGAGCGGGCCCGACAGGCGCTGGCGGCGTTGCGCGATCTCGGTGTCGAGGCGCTGGCCTCGCGCCGGCCGGACGAGCTGTCGGGCGGCGAGGCGCAACGGGTCGCGCTGGCGCGGGCGCTGGCGCCCGGGCCGCGCGCGCTGCTCCTCGACGAGCCGCTGGCGGCGCTCGACGCCTCCGTCCGTCGCGACGTGCGGAGCTTCGTGGCCGCGCACCTGCGGAGGCTGGCGATCCCGACGCTGATCGTGACCCATGATCTGGCGGACGCCGAGGCGTTCGACGGCGAGGTGATCGTGATCGAACGCGGTTGCCTGGTGCAGCGGGGGCGGCTCGGCGATCTCGCGGCACACCCGGCGACGCCCTTCGTCCGGCAGTTCCTGGGTCGCGCCTGAGGGCATACTCTTCGGGGCAAGGTGCGGATCGAGGTCCTCTATTTTGCGGTGCTCCGCGAGCGAGCGGGCCGCGACGGCGACACGCTCGAGCTGCCGTCCGGCGCGCGGGTGCGCGAGGCGCGGGCGGCGGTCGCGGCGCTTCATCCCGAGATCGCGCCGCTCTTGCCGCGGGTGCAGGGCGCCGTCAACCGGACGGTGGTGGGGGAGGATCATCCGCTCGGCGACGGCGACGAGCTGGCCTTTCTGCCGCCGGTCTCGGGCGGATCGACGCTGCGCCCGTGCCCAGCCGCCGCGGTCTAGGCCCTCACCCGCCGACGGCGCGCATCGACACGTCGCGGGCGGTCTCTTCGGTGCAGCCCTTCCAGGTGAGGCCGTCCGGCTTGCGCTCCCAGGCGCGGCCCACCGCGGCGGCGATCGCGCGCGCGTCGCCGGCCTCGGCGGCCAGGCGGGCGCTGGCGCCGTCGTTCTTCGAGAGACAAGGCCGCACGAATCCGTCGGCGGCGACGCGCAGCCGGTCGCAGCCCGCGCAGAACGTATCGCTGGTCCCCGAGATGAAGCCGACCCGCAGTCGGGGATCGTGCCGCGCGGGCAGGTAGCGTGCCGGCCCCCGATCGGGATCGGTCGCCAACGCCGAGCTCGGATCGAGGAGCATCGCGAGTTTCTCGCGCATCTGTCGCACGGTGACCAGATGGTCGGCGACCAGACGCGCCCCCTCGCCGACCGCCATCACTTCGAGGAAGCGGGGCACGATCCCCCGCGCCCAGGCGAAGCGGACGATCGCTTCCAGCTCGTCGTCGTTCTCGCCGCGCAGCACCACGCAGTTGAGCTTCACCTCGTCGAAGCTCGCCGCCAGGGCGGCGTCGATGCCGGCGCGCACCCCCGCCAAACGGCCGCCGCGCGTCAGCCGGGCGAATCGAGCGGCATCCAACGAATCGAGCGAGATGGTGATGCGCTGCAGGCCGGCCGCGCGCAGCGCCGGCGCCCGCTCCGCGAGGCGGGTGGCGTTGGTGGTGAGCGCGATGTCCTCGAAGCCCAGGTGGGCGGCGTGCGCAACCACCTCTTCGAGCGCGCGGTAGAGCAAGGGCTCGCCGCCCGTGAAGCGCACGCGCCGCACGCCCGCCTCGGCCAGCCCGTCGAGCATGGAACGCCAGCCCGCCTCGTCGAGGCGGGAGTCGAGGTAGCCGTCCTGGCGCGAAGGCCGGCAATACAGGCAGGCGAGATCGCAGCGATCGGTCAGCGACACCCGTACGCTTCCGGGCGACGTCACCGCCGCGGGCGCGGGCGCAGGCGCCGGCGCGGCCCAGAGCGGCAGTCTCTTCGCGACCCCCATGACCACCCTCTCAATATAGTGGCAGGCGCCGGTGGCGCTGTAACATGTTTGCGCAAATGCGACGAAAGCCGGTCCGCGAAGCGAAGCGCCTGCCGCACTGGAACGCTCAAGGCGAGGCGCGGATGGTCGACGTGGCCCGCAAGCCCGCGACCATGCGGGTGGCGGTGGCCTCGGCGTTCGTCCGGATGGGTGCGGAGACCGCCGAGCGACTGGCAGCCGGAACGGTGCCCAAAGGAGACGTCATGGCGGTGGCGCGGGTCGCGGGGATCGCCGCCGCGAAGCGGACCGATGAGCTGATTCCCCTCTGCCACCGGGTGGCCTTGACCAGCGTGGAGATCGACCTTCACCTCGATCGGGAGCGATCCGCCGTCGAGGTGATCGCCTCGGTGCGCGCCTTCGATCGCACCGGCGTCGAGATGGAGGCCCTGGTCGCCGCCAGCGTCGCGTCGCTGACCCTCTACGACATGCTCAAGGGGCTCGACCGGGCGATCACCATCACCGACGTCGGACTGGTCGAAAAAACCGGTGGCCGCTCGGGGACCTGGCGGCGAAAGGGCGGGCCGTGAGCCGCGCCGACTTGCGCAGCGCGCCGGTCTCGGTCGACGAGGTGCTGGCCAAGGTCCGGCACCCGGGCGCGGGGGCGGTGGCCCTGTTCCTGGGGATCGTGCGCGACCACAACGACGGCCGCCCGGTCACCCAGCTCGAATACGAAGCCTACGGTCCGATGGCGCTGGCCGAGATGGAGCGAATCGCGCGCGAGACCGAGGCGCAGATCGCCGGCGCCCGCTGCGCGATCGCCCACCGCACCGGCGCGCTCGAGGTGGGCGATACGGTCGTGGCCTGCGCCGCGAGCGCGCCCCACCGGGCCGAGGCCTTCGCCGCCTGCCGGAGGCTCATCGACGAGGTGAAGGCGCACGTCCCAATTTGGAAACGCGAGCACGGGCCCGACGGGCCGTACTGGATCGGATGGGAGGACGCCCGCTGCGTCGATCACGACGAGCCGGCGGTCAGCCGATCAGCCGATCAGCCGCGCACGTCCGCTGGCGCGTCCCAGTCGGCGAGCTGCGCCCACTCTTCGTCGGACAGCGGCAAGGGCTGAGCGCCGGCGTCGCGGAGCAGCTTCTGTAGCGATCGGTCGGCGCCGGCGAGCTGCCGCTCGGCCAGCGGGAGGGCGCGCGCCCGATCGTAACGCGCGAACAGGGGCTCGTACCGGTTGTCGCGACGGGGCGCGAGCACGGCGGCGTCGGTCTCGGAGAAGGCCAGCCGCTTCAAGAGATCGGCGGTCACGTGCGGCATGTCGCAGGCGACGGCGATGACCTCGGCCTCGCGTCGGGACCGCAAAAGACCGACCAGGCCCGCGAGCGGGCCGGCCCCCGGGATCTCGTCGGCGATGGTCTCCATCCGCAGGTGCGCGTAGGCGCCGGCCTCACCCACCAGCACCGACGGGAGCCCGACCGCCGTCGCGAGCTCTCGCCACCGTTCGACGATCGACCCGCCGTCCGCCACGCGCAGCAGGCCTTTGGGCTGCCCCCCCATTCTCCGCGAGGTGCCACCGACGAAGATCGCCAGTAGCGGGGGCGCGTCTCTTTTGGTCACACGTCACCGAAGCGCAGCACGTCGAGCGCCGCTCCGGCGGGAACGTCCTCGGCTTCGAGCGGCACCAGCGCCAGCGCGGTCGCCCAGCCGGTGGTGGTCGTCGCCCCCGACGCCTGATTGGCGAGCGGCACCGCCAGCAGCGCGCGCCCGTCGCGTTCCAGCGTGGCCCGCACGAACTCGAGGCGACCCGGTTTGTGGCGCAGCGGCGTTTTCAGACGCGCCGGAACCAGCAGGGGAACCGGCAGGGCGTCGCCCTGCAGCGCGCGCAGCAATGGCGCCGCGAACAGCATGAACGTCGTCATGGCGCTGGCCGGATTGCCGGGCAATCCCAGCACGCGCGCCATCGGGCCGGAGCCTTGCCGGCGGCCGAACACCAGCGGCTTGCCCGGTTTGATCGCGACCTTGTAGAAGTCGAGGGTCACGCCCATCCGTTCGAGCGCGGGGCGCACAAGGTCGTGGTCGCCGACGCTGACGCCACCGACGGTGAGCAGCAGGTCGGCACCGCCCAGCGCCCGGTCGAGCGCCGCGACCGTGGCGTCCAGATCGTCGCCGATCGACGGCAGCACCCGGGGCTCGGCGCCCACCTGCCGGCAGAGCGCGGCCAGCGCGACGCCGTTCGATTCGGGGATCGAGCCGGGCCTACCGGGAGCTCCGGGCGCGCGCAGCTCGTCACCGGTGCAGACGATCGCCACCACGGGGCGCCGCGCGACCAGGATCTCGGCCCGATCGAGCGAAGCCGCCAGCGAGAGGTGACCCGCCAGGAGGCGCGTTCCTTCGGCCAGCGCCTCCTGGCCCGGACGAAGATCCTCGCCGGCGGCCCGCACGTGGGCGCCGGGTTTCGGGCGGGCCGCGAATGCGATCCGGTCGCCGTCGCGGCCGACATCCTCTTGCATGACGACGGCGTCGGCGCCGCGGGGCAGGGCGGCGCCGGTGAAGATCCGACAGGCTTGCCGCGATCCCAGCGCCGGCGCGGCTCGTCCCGCGCGGCTCTCGTCGGGGCCGACGCGCAGCTCGAAGGGGCCGTCGCCGATCAGATCGGCGAGGCGCACCGCATATCCGTCCATGGCGCTGTGATCGAACGGCGGGAGCGGTTGTGTCGCCACGATCCGCTCGGCCAGCACGCGACCCGCGGCGCCGTCCAGCGGAACGGGTTCTTGCGGCAGGCGCGTCGCGCCGGCCAGAATCCGCGACCGTGCTTCTTCGAACGTGAGCATCGCCTGCCGTCTTCCTACCGATGATCTCCGCGTCCCGCCGCGACGGCCACCGCGTGCGGCAGGAGCGGTGCCAGGATCCGCTCGACGGCCAGCGCCAGGGCGCGCGGGCTGCCCGGGAGCGCGACGACGATCTTGCCGGCCACCGTGCCGGCCAGGGCGCGCGACAGGATCGCCCGCGGGCCGACGTCGTCCCAGGACAGCCGCCGGAACGCTTCCCCGAATCCGTCCAGCCGTCGGTCGAGGAGCCCGTCGATCGCCTCGTAGGTCCGATCTCGCGGCGAGATGCCGGTGCCGCCCGTGGTCACCACCGCGTCGATCGTCGGATCGCCGCAGAGCCCTCGCACGGCGTCGCGCACCGGCTCGACCCCGTCGGGAACGATCGCGTGGGTGCCCAGGCGGAACCCCGCGGCCGCGAGCAGGCGGCGCAGCTCTGGCCCGCCCCGGTCGTCGTCGGCCGTGCGGGTGTCGCTGATGGTCAGCGTGGCGACGCGGGGTGGGCTCGAATCGCCTGGCGGAGACGCGGGCATCGTGCCGGCAGTCTACCCGGGCCAGAAGTTACGGTCTTTGACCATCTCTTGACCAAAGAGAAACGCGGCGGCCGGTACCGTCGATCTCGATGGCACAGGGCCGAAAGAGATTGCTGGTGGTCGGGAACGGCATGGTGGGCCATCGGTTCGTCGAGTCGCTCGGGTCGAGCGGGCAGGGGCAGGATTTCGAGGTCACCGTCCTCGGCGAGGAGTCCCGGGCGGCCTACGACCGGGTCAACCTGTCGAAGTTCTTCGAGGGCGGCGACGGCGAAACGCTGGCCCTGGCCTCGCCCGAAAAATATGCCCGGGCGGGCGTCCGGCTGGTCCTCGGCGATCCGGTCGCGTCGGTCGATCGGCAGGCGAAACGGATCCAGACCCGCGCGGGTCTGGTGCTCGATTACGACCAGCTGGTCCTGGCGACCGGCTCTTCGCCGTTCGTGCCGCCGATCGAGGGGCGAGACGCGCCCGGTTGCTTCGTCTATCGCACCATCGAGGATCTGGAGGCGATCGGGGCGGCCGCGTCCTCCGCGTCTGCCAACGTCGGCGCGGTCATCGGCGGCGGTCTGCTGGGGCTGGAGGCCGCCAACGCCCTGCGGAACCTGGGCCTCGAGACCCACGTGGTGGAGATCTCGCCGCGGCTGATGCCGGTCCAGGTGGACGAGATGGGCAGCGCGATCTTGCGCCGGCGCATCGAGGCGCTGGGCGTCGCCGTACACGTCGGGACGTCGGCCAAGCGCATCTTGACCGACGACGACGGGCGCGCGGCAGGGGTGCAGTTTACCGATGGCGGCGAGCTGCGGGCCTCGCTGGTGGTCTTCTCGGCGGGCATCCGGCCCCACGACGAGATCGCCCGGGCCTGTGGCCTGACGCTGGGCCCGCGTGGCGGCATCGAGGTCGACGCGCGCTGCCGCACCTCCGATCCCGACATCTTCGCGATCGGCGAGTGCGCCTCCTGGGACGGGCGCACCTACGGTCTCGTCGCGCCCGGCTACCAGATGGCGGAGGTGGTGGTCGCCGCGCTGACGGGCGGCGCCGCCCGGCAGCTCGGGCACTTCGACATGAGCACCAAGCTCAAGCTGCTCGGCGTCGACGTGGCCAGCTTCGGCGACGCGTTCGGGCTGGAGGCCGGCGCGCACACGCTCTGCCTCATCGACAACGTCGCCGGCGTCTACAAGCAGCTGGTCGTGTCGGCGGACAAGGCACGCCTCCTCGGCGGGATCCTGGTGGGCGACGCCTCGGCGTACGGCCAGCTGGTGGCCATGGTGCAGAGCAAGGCGACGCTCCCCATGAAGGTCGAGGGACTGATCGCGCCGCCCAGCGACGGCGCACCGGCGGGCTTCGGGGTGGACGCGCTGCCGGCCACGGCCACGATCTGCAGTTGCAACAACGTCGACAAGGGGACGATCTGCCAGGCCATCGCGGGCGGGGCCCACGCCGTGGGCGCGCTCAAGGGGTGCACCAAGGCCGGCACCAGCTGCGGGTCGTGCGTCCCGCTGCTGGGCGATCTCCTCAAGGCCGAGCTCAAGCGCGCCGGGGTGGCCGTCAACCACGACCTCTGCGAGCACTTCCCCTGCTCCCGCCAGGATCTCTATCAGCTGGTCCGGCTGCACCAGATCAAGACCTTCGACGCGCTCGTCGAGCGGCACGGTCGGGGGCGCGGCTGCGAGATCTGCAAGCCCGCGGTGGCGTCGATCCTGGCCTCGGCCTGGAACGAACCGATTCTCGCCCGCAAGCACCTGCCGCTGCAGGACACCAACGATAGGTTCCTGGCCAACATCCAGCGCGACGGGACCTACTCGGTCATTCCGCGGGTGGCGGCCGGCGAGATCACGCCCGACCAGCTGGTCGAGATCGGACGGATCGCCAAGCGGTATGGCCTCTACACCAAGATCACCGGCGCCCAGCGCATCGACATGCTGGGCGCGCGCGTCGAGCAGCTGCCGCACATCTGGCGTGAGCTGGTCGACGCAGGGTTCGAGTCGGGACACGCCTACGGCAAGGCGCTGCGCACGGTGAAGTCATGCGTGGGCGACACCTGGTGCCGCTACGGCGTGCAGGACTCGGTCGGCCTGGCCGTCCGGATCGAGAATCGATACAAAGGCCTGCGCAGCCCACACAAGCTCAAGTCGGCCGTCTCTGGCTGCGCGCGCGAGTGCGCCGAGGCCCAGGGGAAGGACTTCGGCATCATCGCCACCGAGAAGGGGTGGAACCTCTACCTGGGCGGCAACGGCGGCATGAAGCCGCAGCACGCCCAGCTCTTCGCCACCGATCTCGACGAGGAGACGCTGGTCCGGACCATCGATCGGTTCCTGATGTTCTACATCCGGACCGCCGACCGGTTGCAACGCACGGCGACCTGGCTCAACAACCTCGAAGGCGGGCTCGCCTATCTGCGCGAGGTGATCGTCGACGACAAGCTCGGCATCGCCGCCGAGCTGGAGGCGGAGATGGCCCACATCGTGGGCAGCTACCGGTGCGAGTGGAAGGACGCGCTCGAAGATCCTCAGAAGCTGGCGCGCTTCCGCACCTTCGTGAATAGCCCGGCGCCCGACCCGAGCGTCGCGTTCGTTCCCGAGCGCGGCCAGCCGCGTCCGGCGCACCCGCACGAAAAGCGAGAGCTGCTCGACCGGCTGGTCGGCCCAGAGCGGGACGACGGGCGGGAGAAATCCGCGGCATGAGCGTGGCCCTCCAGATCGAGCCGGCGGCGCCCGGTCTCGCCGTCGAGCTCGACTGGCGCGATGCCTGCGCCGTCGCAGACATTCCGGCCGGCTGCGGCGTGGCGGCGCTGCTCTGCGGCCGTCAGATCGCGCTGGTTCGTCCGGGCGAGGCCGAGACCGTGTTTGCGCTGTCGAACTACGATCCGTTCAGCGAAGCGTTCGTGATCGCGCGGGGGATCGTGGGAGACCGCGCCGGACGGCCCAAGATCGCCTCGCCGATCTACAAGCAGAGCTTCGATCTCGAGACAGGCCGCTGCCTCGACGACCCGTCGGTCCGCCTGCCGGTCTATCCGGTGCGCGTACGCGACGGTCGGGTCGAGGTGGGGATGCGCCCATGACGACCGCCACGCGGTCATCCAAAGGAGAAGAGATGAAGAAATGGATCGATCGCTGGAACCCCGAGGACCCCGCCTTCTGGGCGCAGACAGGGCAGCGGGTGGCGCGCCGAAATCTCCTCTGGTCGATCGTGGCCGAGAACCTGGGCTTCTCGATCTGGCTGATCTGGAGCGTCGTGGCGACCCGACTTCCCAAGGTCGGCTTTCACTACACGACGGAACAGCTGTTCTCGCTGGTGGCGTTGCCGGGCCTCGTCGGATCGTTGATGCGGTTTCCGTACACGTTCGCCGTGCCACGATTCGGCGGCCGCAACTGGACGATCGTGAGCGCTCTCTTGTTGTTCATTCCGACGACGTCGCTGGCGCTGCTGGTCACCCGGCCCGCGACGCCGTTTTGGCTGATGGCGCTCGCGGCGGCCACCGCTGGCCTCGGGGGCGGGAACTTCGCCTCGAGCATGGCGAACATCTCGTTCTTCTATCCGGATCGGAAGAAGGGCTTCGCCCTGGGGCTCAACGCCGCCGGCGGCAACATCGGCGTGAGCACCGTGCAGCTGCTCATCCCGATCGTCCTGGGCTTGCCCATCTTCAGTCTCTATCTCGGTCGGCCCCAGGGCGCCTCGCACATCTATCTGCAGAACGCGGGCCTGTTCTGGATGCCGCTCATCGCGATCGCGGCCATCGGCGCCGCCCGCTACATGAACAACCTCACCTCGGCCCGCTCGAACTTCAAAGATCAGGTGGTCATCACCCGTCGCAAGCACACCTGGGTGATGTCATGGCTCTACATCGGGACCTTCGGGTCGTTCATCGGCTACTCGGCCGCCTTTCCGCTGCTCATCAAGACGCAATTCCCCCAGGTCACGATGAACCTGGCTTTTCTGGGCGCCCTGGTCGGTTCGGTGGCGCGTCCGATCGGCGGCCGGCTGGCCGATCGGATCGGGGGCGCGCGCCTCACGCTGTGGAACTTCATGGCCATGGGCGCCGCCACCTTCGGGGTGATTCATTTCCTGCACGAGCATTCGTTCGGCGGCTTCCTCGCGATGTTCCTGTTGCTGTTCGTCACCACCGGCGTCGGCAACGGGTCGACCTTCCGCATGATCCCGGTGATCTTCCGGCGCGAGAACCTGCGGGCCGCGCAGGGCCGCGGCCCGGAGGCGGAGGCCCGCGCGCTCGAAGCCGCGCGTCGCGAGAGTGCCGCGGTGCTGGGGTTCACCTCGGCCATCGGCGCCTGCGGCGGCTATCTGATTCCGCGCTCGTTCGGCGCGGCGATCCACGCGACCGGTAGCGCGGAGATCGCGCTGCGTGCGTTTCTGCTCTTCTACGTGACCTGCGTGGCGCTGACCTGGTGGTTCTACGCCCGGCGCTCCGCACCGTCGTCGGCGGCCGTGCCCAGTTTGGCCGAGGCCCAGGTTTGAATCGGTCTTCCGTCCAAAAACAAACAAAAGGAATGAACATGAGAAGCATCGAGGCTCGGTGGGGGGTGATGGCGTCGCTAACGCTGGCGGCGGGGCTCTGTTTCGCGACGACCGCGCGGGCCGAGGACCCTGGCGAGACGCCGGGTATAACGACGACCGCTCCACCCGCCGCGGAGGCGGTGCCGGCCGTTCCGCCGCCGCCCTATTCGCTGCCCTGGCAGCTCCGGTCGGCCACGGTCGGGACGGTGGTCCGCTCGGACACCGCGGTCGCCTTCTACGACAACGCCACCGGATCCGGCAGCACCGTGGCGACCATGTTGATGGGCAGCTACAAGCTGACGTCGAACATCGCGCCGATGGTGCGAATGGGATTCGTTCAGAATGGTCCACCGGGGACGGCGCCCGAGGGGACCTCGTTCGTGAATCCGGTCGTGGGCGTGACGTACTCCCGAAAGATCGCCGGCAGCTTCCGGTTGGCGGGGTTCCTGGGGACGACGGTGCCGATCGGGATGGGCGGCGGGGCCACGCCCGACGCGGCCGCCTCTGGTGCCGACACGGCCGGCATCGCGGCGCGCTCCGGGATGGACAACTCGATGTTCGCCGTCAACTACCTGGCCATCATTCCCGGGGTGGACTTTGCGTACATCGACCACAAGCTCACGCTGCAGGCGGAAGCGACGCTCTTTCAGCTCTTCCGCGTCCGCGGGAGCGACACCACCGCAATCTCACCCGACGCGACACGGACCAACTCGACGATGGGCATCCACGCCGGTTACTTCGTCCTCCCGATGCTCTCACTCGGTGGCGAGCTCCGCTACCAGCGGTGGCTCTCGACGCCGACCCGCATCGTGATGGGCGTCCGGTCCGACCTTCCCGCGCCCAACCTGGACACCGTCAGTTTCGCCGTCGGCCCGCGCCTCCACTTCAAGATCGGCGGGACCTGGCTCCGCCCGGGGATCTCGTATGCGCAGGTGGTCGACCAGCCGTTCAGCGCCTCCAACTACAAGATCATCCAGGTCGACGTGCCGGTCGTGTTTTGACCGGTGGATTCAGGCCCAGGCCGGCGTGAGGCTGGTTCTCACCGCCGACTCGACGTCGCCCAGAAGATCCATCTGATCGCTGATGGCGTCGAACCAGTCGGTCGGATCGACCCCGAACCCGCCGCGCCGGTGGGCGAGCGCGATCCGCTCCATCCGCTGGACCGTCCCGGTGGTCTTGGACTCCAGGCTCTCGTGCATGAGGTCGCCGGCGGGCATCGGCGCAGCGGCGGCGAAAAGGTGCAGGTAGCTTTCCCGGGCGGCGATGAGACCCAGGAGCGACTGATATTGCCCGGCCACGTAACGATCGCGCTCGAAGGCGCTCACCAGCTGCGCACGCTCGACCCCAGTATTTTCCTTGGCGTAGAGCAGGGCCAGCCAGGCTAGAGCCGTCGGGCGCTGCAGCGGATCGACGACCGTGACGAGAAGGCGATCGATCACCCGTAAGAGCTCGCGGTTCGTGTGGGAGTAGGACTCGATGAGCTCGGAAGGCGGCACCTTCAGCTTCTCGATCCGCTCCCGCGCCGCGACGACCTGGCCCAGCAGATCCTGGGCGCGGGCGAGCTGCGCGGCCGCCGCCGGCGGCAAGCGATCGGCGAACCGCCCTTGAAAGGCCAGCAACGCCAGGCGCCGCCGTTCCGTAACCCGCCACTGCGCCACCAGCTGATCGCCGAACAGCCGGCCCCCGGAGGCCGCGTAGAGAGAGGAGATTCCGCGCTCGCGCTGGGTCTCGTGAACGAGCGCGCTCAAGATCGCGGTCGCTTCGGGGAAGGGGACCGGTCCCCCGCGCGTATCCGGCAACGGGTCGGGCGTTGTCCCGGATCGGCCTGCCGCGTCGGCCGGCAAGCTCTGTCGGAGAAAAGCGATCTGCTTGCCGACGCTCGCCGCCTTGAGCACCCCCGCATCGATGGCCAACCTGAGCGCCTCCTCGAAGGTCGGCGCTTCGAATCGGAAGGTCTCGGCCTGCGCGACGCCGTTGACCACCAACTTCAGCACCCGGGCGTCGCCTTCGTACAGGGCCGTTCCCCAGCCGTCGCCGGCCAGACAGAACCGCACGATCCGGGTGGTTTCGTCGATGCCGAGGGCCATCGCCCTCAGTGTCCTTCGGGATCGGTCAAGCGATGGTTTCTAGGTGGCCCGATCTGCGTATATATGATGGGCAGACCGGTATGCTCCCTCACGGAAATCGCGCACGTCGGTCTCCGGTATTGTGCGCCTTCTGCCCACATTTCCCCCTATAATTTTCAGTGCTTAGCGCATCAGCGGGGATTGACCGAGGCGCCCAGTACGGTAGGATGGCTGAGGTTTTTTGCCTCCCTGGATTTGTTCGCCCCCGTAGGAGGTCTTATGCAACGCCTCTGTCTTTTTGCAGCCGGCACAGCAGCAGTTCTGCTCGCCAGCGGCTGCGCTGGTCGCGGTGACTTGACGGGGGGCGGTGGGAGTACCGGCACAGGCGCCGGAAGTACGTCGGGCTCGGGCTCGGGTACCGGCACGGGCGGAGCGGGCGCGGGCAGTGGTAACGGCGGGTCGGGCAGCGGATCTGGAACCGGCGGTAGCGGCACGGCCGATGGCGGCGCCGGCACTGGAAACGATGCCGGTCCCACGGTGACGCCGCTTCCGAGCGCGCTCAGCACGCCCGATCCTTGCACCGGCAATGCGCCGGGCCCCCGCAAGCTGTGGCGCCTGAGCGGTCCCGAGTTTGCGGCCAGCATTCACAGCGTCTTCGCCGACACGGCGGGCAGCGCGCCGGTCGCCACCGTGTTCAGCGATCCGACCACGCTCGGCTTCTCGATCGATGCGAACTCGCTCCTGGTGCAGGATCTAAACGCCTCCCAGCTCGAAGACAACGCCGAGGCGATCGCCGCCTGGGCGGCCTCCGCGGGACAATTGAAGCAGTTCGCCACCTGCGCCGCGACCGCGACGGGGGCGCCCGCCTCCACCTGCGCCACGCAGTTCATTCAGGCCTTCGGCCGGCGCGCGTTCCGCACCACGCTCGCCACCAGCGACGCCCGAATGACCAGCTACAGCAAGATCTTCATGGCGGGCAGCTCGAATACCGACGGCGCCCAGGCCGTCATCTCGGCGATGCTGCAGTCGCCCTACTTCCTCTATCGGAGCGAGCTCGGCACCCAGGGCGGCAGCGGCTTCACGCTGACGCCGTTCGAGGTGGCGACCGAGCTGGCGTACACGCTGACCGGGAACACGCCCGACGACACATTGCTGACCGCGGCCGACTCGGTCGTGAGCGCCAAGACGTCGCTGGCGTCGATGGTCGATCAGCAGTCGACGCGCCTGCTCGCCACCACCAGCGCCAGCAACGCGACCGCCGTCATGGGCTTCATGAACGGGTGGCTGGGGCTCCCGCGCCTCTACACCACGGCCAAGGACAACACCGTCTTCGTGCTCTCCCAGACCCTGCAAGACGACATGCAGACCGAGTCGCAGGATCTGATCCTGGAGGCCTTCAACGGCGGCGGCACCTTCGGCTCCGTCCTGACCGCCGACCATTCGTTCGTAAACAAGGATCTCGCGACCTACTACGGCCTGCCGACCACGGGCCTCACCACCGCATTCAAAAGCGTCCCCTACGCCGGGACGGGGCGCGATCCGGGGCTGCTGGCCACCGGGACGATCTTGAACGGCTACGCGCGGCCCAACACCGACTCGCCCACGCAGCGCGGCCACATGATCCGCAGCCGGATGCTCTGCCAGGACATCTTGCCGCCGCCCGCCGGTCTGAACACGACCTTCATGCCGTCGACCACCGTCGAGACGACGCGCGACCACTTCGTGAACACCCACTCGGTCGGCGTCTGCTACACCTGCCACAAGCTGATGGACTGGATCGGCTTCGCATTCGAGAACTACGACGGCTGGGGACGCTACCGGACCACCGACAACACCTTGCCGGTCGACGACACGGCCACCATCTACAACGATCCGGAAGGCGCCAACGACAACGTGACCGGCCTGTCCGGCGCCGGCAGCCTCTCCTCGTACCTGGCCGCCAGCGCCGACGTCACGAAATGCATGTCGAGGTACTGGACCTACTTCGCCTACGGATCGAGCTCCTGGAGTCAGGATGGCTGCACCTACGACGCGATCAATCAGGAGGCGCAGTCCAAAGGCTTTGCGCTGCAGAGCGTGCTGATGGCGATCCTCCACGCGCCGAACTTCACCACCCGGGTTCAGGATCAATAGAGGAGTCATGCGCAAGCCTAGCCGTAGACAGTTCGTGGGCAGCGTCGGCGCGGGCCTTCTGCTCGCGCCCTTCATCAACATCAGCCTGCGCCGCAAGGCGCAGGCCGCGCCGGCCCACCAGTCGTCGCGCGTGCTGGTGTTCTGCACCATGGGGACCTACCCACCCTTGTGGACGCCGACGACCATCGCGTCGGACGGCAGCATCACGACCTGGAGCGCGATGACCCAGCCGCTGTCGGCGGTGAAGGCGAACGTCGTGCTGGTCGAGGGGATGCCGAGCGGAAACCCCAACGACAACCACGGCAGCTCGGACAGCCTGACCGGCCAGGGCTTCGGGTACTACGGCCAGGGCGTCATCAAGACCTCTGTCGATCAGTTCGTCGCCAGCAAGCTGGTCGCCGCGGGCGTCAACCGACCCATCGCCTCCCTGCTGCTGGGCGCCAACGCCAACGAGAACGGGGGCCAGTCGCAGTTCTACGGCGGTGCCGCAGGCGGCAACTTGCCGACCATCGGCTCGCCGCTGTCGGCGTACAACACGGTCTTCGGCAGCGCGCTCCCCGCCGGGATGTCCGCGGCCTCGCTGCTGGCCCGCCGCCAGAGCATCCTCGATCTCATCACGGGCGAGATCACCACGCTCAAGGGCACGCTCGGCAGCAACGAGAGCGCCAAGATGGACGCGCACCTCGATTCGATCCGCCAGCTCGAGAACAAGCTCTCGCAGAGCGTCCCGGCCGGCAACGGCTGCTCGAAGCCGACCACGCCCGGCGCCGACAGCACCATTCAGGTCATGGGGGATCTGGATGCCATCGCCGCCAACGCCATTCACCAGCAGATCATCGCCAGCGCCTTTGCCTGCGACATCACGCGGGTCGCCGGCCTCGAGTACGGCAACGATCAGAGACTGATGGTCAACACCGCGGGCATTCCGTACGACGATCAGCACGGCGGCTACATCCACAGCGGCGCCTCGTCCAACTACGCGAACCTGGTCAAGTTCGAGGCCTACCTCTGCACCCAGTTCGTCAACATCATCAACCTACTCAAAGGTTTCCAGGATCCGCTGGACTCGACGGGGACCAAGACCCTGTTCGATACGACGCTCATGATCTGGGCCCGCGACATGGGCGACGCGCAGAACCACAACCAGGAGTCGATGCGCTTCGTGCTGGCGGGCGGCAACGGCAGCTATCTCAAGACCGCCGCCAACGGCCGCTACATCAAGTCGACCGAGCGGCACGAGCGCATCCTGCTCAACGTCTGCGAGGCGATGGGGATCACCAGCTACACCGGCTTTGGCGATCCGGGCCTGACCGGCGCGAGCAAGACGCCCCTGCCGGGCATCGCGGCGTAGCGACGGCGCCGCCCGGCATCGCGGCGTAGCGGTCGAACGAAGTTAGCGCGTGCCCCGCGTGGGAGGGAGCGGGCGGTCCTCCGGCCGACTCGGCCGGCCCAGGATGCTCGGCGGCAGCACGTCGTCGTCGTCGTCATTGTCGCGGAGGAGCTCCTCGGCCAGGTACGTCGGCATGAGGACATCGTCCGGGTCGAACCGATTGGCGACGCCGGTCGGGACGGCGGGGGCCACCGGTTTGATCGAACCCGACGCGTGTTGCTTGGCGACGACCGCCTGCAGCTCGTCCAGCTGTGGGCTGGTGTACAGGCGCCAGTCGACGGTCACGCCGTACCGTCGGAGGTTCGCGGCGCGCGTGAGGCGGCCTTCGAAATCGGCGAGCTCGGGGACGCCGTAGGTGCGCCAGTCGAGGTCCACGGCGAACCTATCGTGGAGCAGGCGCGCCCGGCTGGCGCGCATCGCCCAGTCGTTGAGCTCCCTCCAGCTGGCCAGCCGCCAGTCGACCTCGACGCCCTGGCGCCGCTGCTCGGCGGCGGCCTCGCGCCGGCGCTGCCGATCCGCGCGGGCGTCGCTTGGCGCCT
>CALAOV010000240.1 GCA_937889515.1 uncultured Myxococcales bacterium
CCACCGAGATCTACACTCTTTCCCTACACGACGCTCTTCCGATCTGGTTCACCCCGCGGGCTCGGCCTGACCGTCGGGACGGCGGCACGCTCGGCGGCGGTCTTCCACTTCTTGGCGACCAGGCCGCCGGCGACGGCGAAGACGCAGGCGAAGACCGCCAGCCCGAGGACGTTGGTCCAGCGCCGCCCGACGGACCCGCGTGGCCGCGTCGGCCCGAATGCGTCGGTGGCGGTGGGCTCGTCGTCCTTGTCGCTCGAGCGGATGGTGACCGATCGCGCGGCCAGGTGCTCGGCCAGCGACTTGCCGGCGCGCTCGGCGGCCCGCCAGGCCGCCAGCTCTTCGGCGAACATCTCCTGCATCAGCCCACCGAGCGCCACGGTCGACACGGGCAAGCTCGCCTCGCGGGCGAACGCCTCCAGCGCGATCTGCAGCGCCTGCATGGTGGCAAAGCGATCCGCCGGATCGGGCGCCAGGGCCCGCATCACGATTGCCGCCAGCGAGGCCGGGTAGACGCCGCGCTCCTCGGGCCAGCTGGGCGGCGTGGCGGCGCCGGTCGCGATCCAGTTCAGGATCTCGAGGTCGCTGTCGCCCGAGAACGGCGGCGCGCCGGTGGTGAGCTCATAGAGGATGGTTCCCAGCGCGAAGACGTCGCTGCGGCGGTCCACGTTGCGCCCCCGGCACTGCTCGGGCGACATGTACGCGAACTTCCCCTTGAGGGTTCCCTCCTGCGTCTGCGTTCGCTGGTAGGCCCACTTGGCGATGCCGAAGTCCGACACCTTCACCGCCCCGTCGTAGGAGACCAGCACGTTGGACGGCGAGACATCCCGGTGGACGATCCCCAGCGGCTCCCCCCGCGGCCCGACGCGCTCGTGCGCGTAGTGGAGGCCGTCGGCGGCCGCGGCCACGATGCCGATCGCGTGGGCAAGCTGCAGCGGCGCCGCCGGCCGCCCGGCGGCCCGCGCGTGCGCTCGGAGCAACTCGCGCAGGTTGGCGCCGTGCACGTACTCCATGGCGAAGAATGGCGCGTCTCCGTCGGTCCCGACGTCGTAGACCTCGGTGATGTGGGGATGCGTCAGCGTCGCCGACAGCCGCGCCTCGTCGACGAACATGCGCAGCAGCTCCGGATCCAGCGCGTGCTGGGGAAGGATCCGCTTGAGCACCACCAGCTTCTCGAAGCCCTCGATCCCCACGCCGGGCAGGCGCGCCAGGTAGATCTCCGCCATGCCCCCGACGGCCAGGCGCCGGATCGGTTCGTAGCGGCCGATCCTGTGATTCGGGCCGGCGAGCAGGGCGACCGCAGACATCCTGCCCCAGAATATCAGAAGGAGATGGCGTGCTGCGCGGGGTCGCCCCACGCCGCCAAACGGTTCGCCGTTCCACTGTTGCGCAACGACCGGACGGTCGCATATTTCACAACTATTCCAATGACATGGCCGGAAAAGTCGATCCGGATGCCCGAATTCATTGGGTTTTCTAGTTGCGCAACTCCAGGCCCATTTCGGCCTGTGAGCTCCCGCAACTCCAAGCGCTACGCTGGGTTTTTCCCGTCAAGCATTGGCCCCCTTATTGCGTAAGCTAGCAAACAAGGAGAGCCGGCATGGGACAAAAACTCACAGTCAACACGGTGCGGTCGCTTCAGTCGGCCATTCTCGGGTTGGCGCTCGCGAGCGCCGCTGGGGGATGCAACTCGACCTCGTCGGGTGGCGGTAACGCCAGCGCGTTGCCGGCGGACGTCAAGTCGATCATGTTCCTTCAACGCGTCCCCCGCAACGACGAGGGCAACGTCTTCGACTACGCCAACTTCGTGGCGGGGACCGCGACGGCGCCCGGCGCTCACCTGGCGATGCTCTCCCCGCCCTCGGCGGACGGGAAGCTCACCATCGTGACCTCCGATCCGATGTTCGATGGCGCGGACATCATGTCGTACGACCTCTCCTTCGACGCCAAGTCGGTGGTCTTCTCGGCCCACCTGGCGACCGCGACCAACTATCAGCTCTTCTCGATGAACCTGGATGGGACCAACATCCAGCAGCTCACCGAGGGCGGCAACGACTTCGTCTACCCGGTGTACGTGCCCGGCAACCAGGTCATGTTCATGACCAACCGCAACGTCGAAGCGGACACCGACCCGAATTCGATGCAGTTCCGCGACGAGTATGAGCGCGCCACCACCGCGCAGGTCGGCCTCATCAACGCCGACGGCTCCGGTCTCACCCTGGGGCCGCGCAACGTCTCGCACCGCGTCTCGCCGGCGCTGCTGCCCGACGGGCACGTCCTTTATACCGAGTGGATGCACATGGGCGACGTCAACGAAGGCCACCTGCGCATGGTCAACACCGACATGACCGGCATGCGCGAAGCGTTCGGCGACGAGCTGGCGGCCGGCAACGCGTCGACCAACAGCTACCTCAAGGCGCGCTACGTCCAGACCAAGACCTTCATGGACCCGGCGGCGGGTTCCATCCCCGACTACCAGCTCATCGCGATCGGGACCTCGCGCGACCGCACGTTGCAGTCGGGCAAGCTCCTGCTCATCGATCTGAACGGCAGCGAGGCGAACTCGACCTCCACCGATCTGACCCCGCTCATCCCGGGCGATCGCACGCCGAGCTCGCAGGGCATCGGCCGCTACTACGACGCCGAGCCGGTGGGCGCCAGCGCGCCCGGGCAGTTCCTGGTGTCTTGGTCCGACGGGCCGGTCGAATCGGAGGAGCTGGACCGCGCGATGAGCACCGCGCAGTTCGGCCTCTTCGTCCTCGACGCCAACGCCGGCACCCGGTTCCCGATCTACAACGACCCGAACTACTGGAACATCCTGGCGCGGCCGATCAAGGCGCGCCCGGAGCCGACCAACCTGGCGACGCCCATCAGCGGCACCAGCACCACCATCGGCGCCCTCAACGTCTACAACTCGTCGCTCTTCAACGTTCCCGCGGGGAACGTCGTGAAGGTGCGGCTCATCGAGGGGTTCTCGGGCGAAGAGGGCGGCGTCGACATGTTCGGCTCCACCGACTTCGACGGCCAATCGCTCTACGGCGAGGTGCCGCTCCAGGCCGACAACTCGTTCGCCGCCATCGTGCCGGCCAACGTCCCCTTCCACATGCAGCTCATCGACAAGTTCGGGCTGGCCACGCCGGTCGGCGGCTCGCACGGCACGGCGGCCAGCACGCCGGTCGCCAACGAGGACATCTGGATCAGCGGCCGCGCCGGTGAGCAGCGCTTCTGCGGTGGCTGCCACGAGAACCGCACGGCGCCCTCGTCAATTACCCCGGGCATCCAGGACAACGTGCTCCACGGCGCCGTCAACCTCGACGTGCCGCGGGCCCAGCGCGTGTCGACCAACTACACCTACGGCAACGTCCGCGGCGTCCCCTGGGATCTGGCCATCCAGCCCATCCTCGACGCCAAGTGCGTGAGCTGCCACAACGGGGACGCCAGCAAGTCCTACAACCCCAGCTACACGGTCACCGACATGACCTCCGGGACGTCGCAGACCTTCGTCTTCGACCTCCGGGGAACGAAGGTGGACGTCACCGTCGGCGAGCGGATGACCACAAACTTCACCGCGTCGTACCTGTCGCTGATGGGCCTGGGGGAAATCCTGGGTGACGACGTGGTCAGCATCACGGGCACGCCGCCCAACTACGTGGTGGCGGCCTCGGCGGAGACCAGCTCGCTCATCACGCTGCTCAACCCGCCCCAGCGGTTCCCGGCGGTGGACACCTCGGTGCGCCTGGTGCCGGGGGTGATGCCGCACCCCCTGGATGTCCCCGGGGGCAACGGGGTCGAGCTGACGCCCGACGAATACTATCTCCTGGGCCTGAACATCGACATGGGTGGCCAGTACTTCTTCCGGGAAAACCTGGACGAATACGTTTCGACCAACTAACGGGGGCATGAACATGCGAATCAACATGAACGCAAAGAAGCTCGCGGTGGTTGTCACCTCCTTCGGTCTCGTCCTGGCGGCGGGACGGGGCGCCTACGCCGGAACGGGTGGCAGTCCACAGGCCATCCAGCAGGCCATCAGCGCCAACTCGGTCGACGCCATCAAGGCGGAGCTCGAGCGGGCCGAGTTCCTGGTCTGCGCGGCCTGCGTCGACCTGGTCACGCCACTCGTCGACCATCCGGACGCTCGGGTCCGGCAGGTCGCTGCCTGGTGGCTGGCCCGCCGCGCGGTGGCCCGGCAGGTTCAGACGGCCATGATCACCCGCCTGTCCCAGCCGGACTCGACGGCGGCGCTCAACGCCGCCGACATACTGGGCGAGCTGCACACCGTCTCCTCGATCGCCCCGCTCGGGGCGGCGCTGTCGAACCCGATCTTCTCGGGCGCGGCGCGGGCCGAAATGGCGAAGGCGCTGGGGACCATCGGTCGCCCCGCGGGGACTCCGTTTCTGACCTCCGCGCTCAGCGACGCCGACGCCCAGGTTCGCTCGGCGTCGGTGGTGGCTCTGCGCACCATCCGGGGCAACCGGGATGGCAGCGTGGCTCTGCCGCTGGTCAGCGACGCCGACGAAGGGGTCCGGGCCGAGGCGGTGACGACCCTCGGGATGTTCAAGTACGCGGGGGCCGCTTCGGTGCTCGCCGGCGCGCTGGCCAACGACCCATCGGCCACCGTTCGCAAGAAGGCCGCCTGGGCCTTGGGCGAGATCGGCGCCCCCTCCTCGGTCGCCGGCGGAACGCTGCAGACGGCGGCCAACAGCGATCCGAGCCCCCTGGTTCGGTCGCTCTCCCGGGCCGCGCTGACCAAGCTCACCCAGTAGGGCGAGCTCGGGATTTCGTGACCGTCGCGGCGGGGGCACAGCCCCCGCCGTTTTTCGTCGGGGGC
>CALAOV010000241.1 GCA_937889515.1 uncultured Myxococcales bacterium
ACGGGTGGACACGGCGGCACGGCCGTCCAGCCGCTCGAGACGCTCACCATCAACGTGGTTGACGACGACGGCTGCCTGTCAGGCTACGGCGCCAGCGGAATGGCCACGCCCAACAACATGACCACCTGCACGCTCACCAGCGCGACCGCCACGAATTTCGAAAAGAGCTGCACGTACCAGTTCCCATCCGGCACCGCGGTCACGGTCCTGGCTCAGCCGGCCACTGGCAGCCGATTCGACGGTCCGCCGCCGCTCGACTGCGGCAATGGGATAGACCCCACCGGCGATTGCGTGACCGCATCCTGCAGCTGCACGTTCACCATCACCGCCAGCCGGACGGTGAACATCTATCTCTGTCGCACCAGCTGAGGTCCCGATGACCCACACCTGCCGGCGAAAGGCTTCCGGGGGGCACCCGGCGCTCGTGGTCACGACGCTGGCGCTGGTGGCGGGGTTCGGTTTCTCTGCGCGCGCGGACAACGTTTGCGGCGAAACGGTTCCCGCCAATCGCTTCATCGATGGATTTCCGGCCTATGCCCAGTGCACGGCCTCGACCAGCAGCGCCATCTACTCGGACAACGGGATCGATACCAGCACCACCTCGGGCGGCACCGGCTGGGTGCGAACGCAGAGCAGCGACGGATATCAGTGCACCGAGCTGGCGCATCGCTATCTGTATTTCAAATGGAACGTTCAATCGGTTCCGAACGGAAACGCGGGGGTCTGGTGTGACGCCACGATCCCGAACGGGCTGGTCAAGGTGACGATCCCGGTTCACGGCGACCTGATCGTTTTCGCGCCGAGCTCATGCGGCGCCGATCCCGTCGCGGGCCACGTGGCGGTCATCGACACGGTGAACGCCGACGCCTCGGTGACGGCCGTGCAGCAGAACAGTGCCGGACGATCCAAGTACAACTTGACCTGTGCCGCCTGCTTCCTTCACGCCACGGCCAACGACGGCAATGGATCGGTCGCCGACGGCGGCGCACCGGTGGACGCCGGTCGGCTGGGGCCGGGTGGAGCATCCGGAGCGGGTGGCGGGGCGGGGGCAGGGCCGGCAGGGACGGGCGGCACCACGGGTGGCGGCGGTGCCGGTTCGGGGGGCGGCCCCGGTGCCGGCGGAACAGCCGGGGTCGGCCCAGGCGCAATCTCCGATTCCCCGGGCGGCTGCTCGTGCACGGTAGCAGCGGGAAACCGCTGCCACGATCGCGACGGGCGCCGCACGCTCTTCGCGCTGTTCGCCCTGGTCGGGGTGGTGGCGACCCGACGACGCCGATCCTAGCGGTGCGCTTCCGTCGTTCGTCGGGAGAGCATTTTCCTGCGAACGCGTCCGCCCGCTCTACGGCGTATAGCCCTGGACGGTGGAATTTGTCACCGTGATGCTCTTGGCGTTCGTACCGACGGCCGTGCCGACGTCCGTGACGCTGCCCGTGGTGACGTTGGTCCAGTGCCCGCCCGTGTTTCCCGTGATCGTCGAATCGGTGATGCTGAGGGTCCCCGACATGTCGTTGCTGGTGAAGAAGATGCCACCCCCGAAGGCGTTGGCGCCCGCGCTGTTGTTGAGGATGGCCGTCCCGCAGATCACGATGCCCACGCCGCCACCTCCGTCGCTGTACAGCGCGCCGCCATTGCCACCCGACCCGACTTCGTGCTGAGCGTTGTTTATGACGGAGCACATGCTGGAGTCGTCGGTGTTGGCGCCGTTGCCGACGGCCGTGTTGTCGGTAAACAGGCTGTTGTAGACGTTCAGCTGGGCGAAGAGCCCGCCCACGGCGCCCGCGTTGCTGGCGGCGTTGTTGCTGAAGGTGCTTCCCACGATCACCGCGCCATTCTTGCTGCCGAGGAGGTAGATCGCGCCGCCGCCCGTGTCGGGTCCGAGCGGGGCCGCGTGGTTGTTCTTGAAGATCGAATCGATGACCACCAGGTTGCCGTCGTTCATGTAGAGCGCGCCGCCCTCGCCGTCATCCCACCCTTGCGAGCAGGGGAGCGGTGCCGTCGGGATGGCCTGGGTCGGCGTCTGCTTGCCGTTGATGAGCGAGAGGTGCTGGAGCGTGAGGGTGTTGTTGTTCATCTGAAAATCGGGACCGATGAAGCTCAAGATCTGGACGGCGTTGCCGCCGTCGAGCGTGACCTTGTTGCCACCGTCGATGACGGTATTCTTGTTGGTGGGGAGGTTCAGCGTCGCGGTGACGGGGATGGTGACCGGGGCGCTGCCGCAATTGAAGGTGATGACGCCGCCCTTGGTGACCGCGGCCTCGAGCATGCTGAACGAGCAGCTCGACGCGCTGCCGGTCCCGACCACGGTCGTCGGACTGGACGTGTCCGCCGGTTGCCCTTTGGCGGGAACGCCGGCGCTGCAGGAGCCATTCGGGTTCCCGGCGCTCCCGGTTCCGGCGTCCGAGGTGGTGGTGGCGGCGTCGGTCCTTGGCGTCGTGCCGCCCTGATCCTTGCCACCATCGGTCGTGCCCCCGCCGGGGCCATCGGTGGGTGATGCGCTTCCACTCGAGCCACAGCCGACCCAGGTGAGCAACGGCAACGACAACGCCAAGACCAACGAGTTACGCATGCGAGACCTCACTCTGCTGGATGGGCGGCAAGGAAATTTCCCCGAGACAGGATACCTCCTTCTGGCGAGCTCTCCGAGTCCCTTCTTTTGAGCGAACGCGCCCGTTCAATGGAAATTGGTAGGTATAAGTGGGCGAATTCCGGCGACCGGCGCGGGCGTCAGTTGCAGGGCTGCAGGATGGTGATCGACCAGGCGGCCGATTGAAGCAGATCGACCCTTCGTGCGAAAGCAGCTCGACGCCGGATAGCTCAGGGCAACGCCGGACACTGGCTGCCCGCGGCGACCTGCCTGCAAGCGATCGGAGAGCCAACCGCGCCACCGGTCGAGCAACACTTGAAACCGGTCATGCAGTCGCCGTCGACGCCGCACGCCGCACCCGCGCCGCCGTTCCCCGCGATGCACGATTTCGTCGAGATCGTGTCGGTGCCGCTCTGGTGTGCGGAACAGGCGCTCGAATAGGATTTGCCGTCGCAGCCACAGACCACCGCGGTGCAGTCGTAGCCGCTGGCGTCTCGGGCCCGACACTGGCCCTGGATGTCGCCCGCTCCGCAGGTGTCGCCCGGGAAGTCGCACCAGTCGAGGGCGCTGCATTGGACGCCCGCGATGCCCCCACACGCCGCTCCCGTCGCGCCGCCCGAGCCCGCCGTGCCGGTCGAACCTGCGGTGCCGGTCGAACCGCCGCCGCTCGTGCCGGCAGCAGCGCCGCCCGAGCCGGTCGAACCGCCGCCGCTCGTGCCTGCGGTGCCGGTCGAACCGCCGCCGCTCGTGCCGGCAGCGGCGCCACCCGTGCCGGCTGCGGCACCTCCAGCGCCGCCGCGACCACCGCTCCCGCCGGTGCTTCCACCGTCCGACGGGTTGTTGCTTGAACCGCAGCCGACGGCGAGCGTCGCCAGCAAGCCGATGACAGACCAGGTGCGCATCGAAACCTCCGACCTTCCCGGCAGCAAGGTCCGTGCCGCGTGGATTGAAGCCGCGATCGGGCGAGACCGCGGTGCAAGTAGAGACAGCCTTGCCCCTCTCCCTCAGAAGTCTGAGGATCACCTTGGAGAGCTCGGCGCGATGTCGGGCGACTTGATCTCGTCCGAGATGGGGCGTCTGATGATCGGCGTGCGCCGCGCCGCCGATCGCCGGGGAGCCATGATTCGCTTGATCTCCTTCAAGGCCCTGGTCCCCGCGATGATGATGCTGATCGTAGCTTGCAGCTCGAGCTCTCCCTCTGACTCGACGTCGAACGGCGGCCGCGGCGGCATCGGCACGGACGCCAGCTCCGACGGAATGGCCGGAGCCAGCGGTGGAGCCTCGGTGGCCGGAGCGAACGGGGGCGCCGGCGCGGGCGGCGCGGCGAACGGCGGTTCTTCGGCGGGTGCGGGCGGTAGCGGTG
>CALAOV010000242.1 GCA_937889515.1 uncultured Myxococcales bacterium
GACGGCATACGAGATTGGGCAGTGACTGGAGTTCAGTCGTGTGCTCTTCCGATCTGCCAGAGCCCGCGCCTCGGCCCCCACCACCACCGTTCCGTCGGCGGCGTAGTGGACCACCGAGGGAGCCAGAACCTCGTCGCGGTCGTCCGGCAAACAGACCGGCCGCCCGCCGTCGACGATCGCCACCAGCGAATTGGTGGTCCCCAGATCGATGCCGATCGCGCGGGTGCGGCAGGCGTGCTTGACGCGCGACGCACCGGGCTCGGAGATCTGGAAGAGCGCTTCAGCCATCAGTCCCCCCCGGACCGATCCGTCGCACGTTCTTCATGCGCATCGGCTTCATCCAGAAAGCGTCGGTAGTACCGGAGCGCGATCAGCGCGCGCGCCGCCTCCTCGAGACGGCTCTGATCGGGAACCTGGGTGGACCCCGTGTCGAGCGCCGCCGCGATGATCTTCATCGCCTCGCCGGCGCGCCCGCGCATCTCTTCGGTCAGGAACGCCACCTTGACGGCGTCGCCCGCACGTCGCGCATTCCCGAGGTCATCGTGCGTCTCGAGGATCTCGAGCAGGAACGCCGGCGGTACGGCCACCTTTCGGGTGCCGCGATCCCCGCCCGGACCCGGCTTCTGATCGTCCGAGGCGACATCGACGCCCGCCAGCTCCAGCAGGTACTCGGCCCGCCGCACCGGGTCCTTCAAGGTGCGCCAGGCCTCGTTGAGCTGCACGGTGTGCCCCAGGGAGGCGCGCCGGGCACGCGGATCCGCGGTGGCAAACCGATCCGGATGGAGCTGGCGCGAGAGCTTCTGGTAGGCCACCTCCGCCGCCGGGAAATCCAGGGCGTACCCGCGTGGCAGACCCAACACCGCGAAGTGATCGGCCCGGTCGTCCGGCGGCAAAAGGGCCTTGCAGGCGCCGCAAAACGGTCCTGCGCCCCCGTCCTTTTCACACGACCAGCAGATCACGTCCGGCCCCTTCGGCGTCCTAGAACTGGACGCTCTCGCCGCAGCCGCAGGTTCCCTTGGCGTTCGGGTTGATGAACTTGAACCCGCGCCCCATCATCGTGGTCTGGTATTCGAGCGTCGAACCGTCGAGGTAGATCAAGCTCTTCGGGTCCACGAACACGCGCACGCGTCCGTCCTCGAAGGACAGGATCTTGTCCTCGCCGCGCGGCTCGGTGTCCGACCACTCGAAGAGGTAGGAAAAGCCGGTGCAGCCGCCCCCGCGGATGCCGACGCGCAGTCCCTTGGGGACGGGCGTGCGTTGTGCGGCCGCCTTCTTGATCTCAGCGATCGCTCTGTCTGTGACTCCAATAGCCATGGACGTCCCCTAGGTGGTCGCCTTCTGGGTCGCGCCGCCGGCGGCCTTCTGCGGGGCGCTCGGGGCGGCGACTTGGGCCGCCGCGTTCTGTCGCTTGGCCTTGTAGTCGGCGATGGCGCCCTTGATGGCGTCCTCGGCCAGGACCGAGCAGTGAATCTTGACCGGCGGCAGGTTCAGCTCCTCGACGATCTGGGTGTTCTTGATCCCCATCGCCTGATCGATCGACATCCCCTTGACCCACTCCGTCGCCAGCGACGACGACGCGATGGCCGACCCGCAGCCGAAGGTCTTGAACTTCGCGTCCTCGATGATTCCCTGGTCGTTGATCTTGAGCTGAAGCTTCATCACGTCGCCGCAGGCGGGCGCGCCGACCAGGCCGGTCCCGACGTTCGGATCGTCCTTGTCGAAGCTCCCGACGTTGCGCGGGTTCTCGTAGTGCTCAATGACCTTGTCGCTATACGCCATACGCTTCTCGCTTTCGTTGGTTCGGGGGTTCGGGACCCTCTCCGGGTCCCGAATAAAATCAATGCGCGGCCCATTGGATGCTCTTCAGATCGATTCCCTGCTGCGCCATCTCGTACAGGGGTGAGATCTCGCGCAGCTTGTTCACCTTGCCGACCACCAGGTCAATCACGTAGTCGACCTCTTCCTCGGTATTGAAACGTCCGAGGCCGAATCGGATGGAGGTGTGCGCCATCTCCTCCTCGACGCCGACGGCGCGCAGCACGTACGACGGCTCGAGCGAGGCCGAGGTGCAGGCCGATCCCGACGACACCGCCACGTCCTTGAGCCCCATCAGCATCCCTTCGCCCTCGACGTACGCGAAGCTGATGTTGAGGTTGCCGGGCAGCCTGTGCTCCATCGATCCGTTGATGTACGTGTCGGTGACCCGCGACTGGATCCCCTCGCGCAGGCGCTCGCGGAGCGCGAACAATCGCTTCGCCTCGCTGGCCATCTCCGTGCGAGAGAGCTCCGCCGCCTTGCCGAAACCGACGATCGACGGAACGTTGAGCGTCCCCGAGCGCATGCCGCGCTCGTGCCCCCCGCCGTCGATCTGCGCGGTGATGCGCACACGCGGCTTGCGCCGGACGTACAGGGCGCCAATCCCCTTGGGTCCGTACATCTTGTGCGCCGACAGCGACGCCAGGTCGACCCGGGCGGCGTTGACGTCGAACGGAATCTTGCCGACACCCTGGACGGCGTCGACGTGAAAGATGGCGCCCCGCTCCTTGACCACGGCGCCGATCTCCTCGATCGGGTTGACCGTTCCGATCTCGTTGTTGGCGAGCATGATCGACACCAGGATGGTCTTGTCGGTCATGGCGGCCCGGACCGTCGCCGGGTTGACGCGCCCGTCGTGCTCGACCGGCAGGTAGGTGACGTCGAACCCTTCTTTTTCGAGGCGCTTGCAGGTGTCGAGCACCGCCTTGTGCTCGGTCTGCGCCGTGATGATGTGGTTGCCGCGATCCTTGTGGAACTCGGCGGCACCTTTGATCGCCAGGTTGTCGGACTCGGTCGCGCCCGAGGTCCAGACGATCTCCTTGCCCGACGCCCCGATCAGCGCGCCGACTTGATCCCGCGCCAGCTCGACCGCCTTTTCCGCGGTCCAGCCGAAGCTGTGCGAACGGCTGGCGGCGTTGCCGAAGATCTCGGTGAAGTACGGCAACATCGCCTCGACCACGCGCGGATCGACCGGCGTGGTGGCGTGGTTGTCCATGTAGATGGGGAGCTTGAGCGTCATCGTGAAATTCCTCCGACCAGCAGCGGGGCCTGGCCGGCATGGCCGTGGATCCCGCAGGTCCCGCATTCGGTTTGGTTGTGGGTCGGCTCGCAGGAGCGGCAGCTGTCCATGTATGCGAGCGTCTCGGTCAGATCGCCGACCAGTCTCTGGAGGCGCGCCACGTTCTCTTTGGTCTCGCGCAGCTTGTCGGAGAAGATCTCGCGCACGCGATCCATCGCCTTGGGCGCCGCGTTGGACTGCTCCCAGTCGCGCAGGAACGCCTTGATCTCGGTCAGCGAAAAGCCGAGCTCTTGCAGCTTCTGGATCCAGTCGATCCGCTTGGCCGCCTTGTCGTGGTAGAGCCGGAAGCCCCCCTTCGACCGGACCGCCGGCGCGATGAGACCCAGCTCTTCATAGAGGTGAATCGCCCGGACGGTTTTGCCCGTCCGCTTCGCCAGCTCGCCCACCTTGAGCAGCGAGAGATTGTTGACCAGGACCTCCATGAACCTAACCCTTACGTAAAGGTTAGATTATGGGCCAGGCCCGTCTCTGTCAAGGTGTTTGCCGATGTAGGTTCGCCGTAATTCCAGCGAGTTATACCGACAATACCAGCTTGCCAAAGGTGGCCCGGGACTCGAGCCGCCGATGGGCTTCGCCGATGTCCTCGAGCGGTTGAACCCGATCGACCACCGACCTCAGGCGTCCGGCCGCGAAAAGCTCCAGCAGCGCGGGGAGGCGCGCCTTGCTGGCCAACGTCGAGCCGAGAATGCTGAGCTGCCGCCAAAAAACGTGGCGGAGGTTCAGGACCGGTTCGTAGCCGGCGGTGGCGCCGCAGACCACTATCCGGCCCCCCTTGGCGCAGGCGACGACGGACTTGCCGAAGGTTGTGGCGCCCACGTGGTCGACGACGATGTCCGCGCCGCGTCTGGCCGTCAGGCGCTTCACCTCGGCCACGATGTCCGCCGAGGCGTGGTTGATGGTCTCGTCCGCGCCGAGCGCCCGGGCCGCCGCCAGCTTCTCGTCCGTCGACGCGGTGGCGATCACCCGCGCGCCGTACAGCTTGGCGATCTGGATCGACGCCGTGCCGACGCCCGAGCCGGCGGCGAGAACCAGCACCGTCTCGCCCTGCTGGATGCGCGCCCGGTCGACCAACATCTGCCAGGCGGTGATGAACGCGATCGGAATCGACGCGAGCTGCGCGTCGTCGAGCGCGATGCGTCCGCGCGGCGCCGGAACCAAATTCGCGGCCGGGACGACCACGTATTCCGCCAGACCGCCCCAGGTCTGCTCGCCCAGCATCTGGTAGTCGGGACAAAAATTGTCGCGGCCGTCGAGGCAGGCGACGCACCGCCCGCACGAAATTCCCGGGTTGAGGAGCACCCGATCGCCCTCCGCGGCCCCGGCCATCGACCGCACCCCGGCGCCCAGCGCCGACACGACGCCACAAACATCGCCTCCCGAAACGTGGGGCAGCGGAACGTGCAGGGCCGGTAGACCTTGCCGCAGCCAGAGATCGATGTGGTTCAGCGCGGCCGCCGTGACCCGAACCTGCACCTGACCCGGCCCGGGTGCCGGCGTCGGGACCTCGCCGATCTCCATGACCTCTGGCCCGCCGTGTCGGCGAAAAAGAGCGGCGCGCATCGACGACGAGGTTAGCACCCGCCGGCTGACGGGAATATCCGGACTGCGCTAAGTTTCCTTTTCGTGAGCGCCGCGGACCCGCCCGTGAACGGACCCACCCCGCCCAAGGCCAGCAAGCGCTGGAAAGTGCACCGGGCCCCTGCCCATCCCGAGCAGAAGACCTATCAGGACCTCCGGGAGCAGATCCGCACCGGCGACCTGTTGTTGTTTCGGGGGAACCGCCTCCTGTCGAACGCGATCGAGCGGCTCTCCGACTCGCCCTACTCGCACGTCGCGATCCTGGCGCGGTGGCAGAGCCGGGTCATCGCCTTTCAGGCGGACGAGGGCGGCGTCGCGATCCTCCCCGCCAGCAAGATGGTCTGCCGGTACCAGGGCAAGGTCGACTGGTGGTCGCTCAAGCCCCACCTGCGCGAGGGCGGGGTTTTCAAGGAAGACGACTTCTTGAACGCCGCGCTGACCATGCTGGGCGTCAAATATGGATACCTGAACCTGCTCGCGCTGGGCCTCCGGATCTTGCTGGGCCGCACGCTCAACCCGAAGGATGCGCACGCGACGCCGGACAGCCTGTTTTGCTCGCAGTTCGTTTCACGCTGCTTCCGCGCGGCATCGGGCGACGTCCTCGACGTCAACCTCAAGGCGAACGACGCGTCGACCAGCCCGTCGGACTTCGCGACCTCCGGCTTCTTCGAATCGCGCTGCGCGCTCTACGACGGCAGCAACGGCCAGGCCTGTCAGGAGATGCTCGAAACCCCACCCGGCAAGGTCAAGAAGGACGTCGTGCCCTGGGACGGAAAAACGCGCCGCCGCCGCGCGGACCGATCGGCCGACCCGAAAAGTGGGTTGAGGGGTTGACGGGTCGACGGGTCGACGGGCTGATCAAACCAACTTGAGCGCCGGTCGCGCGGCTCCCGCGCCCGCGCGGCGGGCTTCGCCGACGACCGCCGCGACCGCGCCCAGAAAGGCGTCGATGGTGGCGTCCGGCAGCTCGCCCATGTTCGCGATCTGGATGTAGCGCGCGGCCAGATCGCCCTTGGCGCGGTAGATGATGAAGCCTCGCGCCTTCATCCGGTCGTAGAGATCGTCGACGGAGAGGCCGTCGGGAAGGCGCAGCATCGAGATGGTGTGCGATTCGCGACCGGTGTTGGTGAACGATTCGAAGCCGAGGTCGGCGAACACCCGGCGGATGCGCAGGCTGCGCTTTCGATAGAGCTCGCGCCGCGCCGGCACGCCGCCTTGTTCGGCGAGCTCGTCGAGCGCGGCTTCGAGCGCGAAGAAGGACGACACCGCCGGCGTGAACGGCGTCTGCCGCAGCTCTTCCAGATAGCGCCGGTGGCGAACCAGATCGAGGTAATAGACCCGCGGCGCGATGCCGGCGATCCGTGGCCAGACTTCGGGCGCGACGCAGAGGAACGACACGCCCGAGACGGAGTGCAGGCACTTGTTGGCCGACGAGTAACAGATGTCGACGCCGTCGCGCACGACGTCGACATCCTCGGCGCCCAGGGCCGACACCGCGTCGACGATCAAGGTGACGCCCCGCGCGCGACAGAGCCGCCCCACCTCACCGACGGGATTCAAGAGGCCAACGGAGGTCTCGTGCTGGATCATCGCGACGGCGGCGATCTCCGGATCGCCTTCGAGCGCCCGCCCCACCTCCCGGAGGTCCGGCAGCGCGCCCCAGGCGGAGCGCAGTATGACGCGCGGGATCCCGTGCAGCGCCGCGATCTCGTCCAGCCGGTCGCCGAAGGCGCCGTTGGCGATGACCAGCAGCTTCTTGCCGGGCGGCACGACCGAGGCGATCGACATCTCCATCGCCGCGGTGCCCGAGCCGGTCAACAGCAGCATCTCGTGCGCGGGCGAGGCGCCGAAGGCCGGCCGCAGCTTCTGCTGCAGACGTTCGACGACCGCCGCATAGTCGGTGTCCCGATGGCAGACGTCGTGGTGGACCAGCGCCGCCTTGACCCGCGCCGAGGTCATCACCGGTCCCGGGCTGAAGAGCACATAGCCCGGCTGATCTTTCTCGGCCAGCAGGCGCTCGATGAGCGCCAGCGTCCCGGCCGCGCTGCCCGCGTGGGGCGGATCGGCCTGCATCGTCGGGCGGGCCAGCTCGTCGCCATAGACGCGGAGCAGCCACTCGGCGTGCAACTTCATCTCCGGGCTATCGACGTCCTGCCAGAGCTTGGCGCCGACATCGTATCCGACCACCGATCCGTCGCGCGCGGCGGCCGCGACCGCCTCGGTGAGCGACGGCCGCGGCAACCTCTCCAATGTCTCGCACAGCGACGGCGCCATCAGATAGATCCCGGCGCCGACGGCGTCGTAGGGACGGAGCCCTTTGCCGATGTCGGTGACCCGATCGGCGGCCAGCTGGACCTTGGTGGCATCGTCGATGTCGAACACCCGGGGGAGATCGCGATCGATCGCCAGCACCGTGGGACCGGACGCGGCCGGCAGCGCGCACAGCTCGCGCAGCAGGGCGGGCGCCGCGATCTGATCGGACATGATCAGCAACGTCCGCTCGGTGACGAACGATCGGGCCGCCAGCACCGACAGTCCGTTCGGTCCCGACCAGTCCGGATTCTCGAAGAACGTCACCCGCCGCTTGGCCGCGGCCGGCAGGCGCGTCGACGTCGCGACATGCCGTCGCACCGCCGCACCGTCATATCCAATCGTGATCCCGATTCGCTGGATACCGGTACCGAGCAGCAGCGTCAGCGTCCGCTCGAGGAGGCTGGCGCCCCCGACCTGCGTCAAGCAGTTGGCAGCGTCGTCCTCGCCGATCGAGACGCCCTTACCGGCGGCCAGGATGAGAGCGCGGGTGATCATGTAGCGGGTGAGAGCAAGGACTGATCCACCGTCTCTACCTTACGCAGGCGAGCCCGCCGCGTCAGCTTTTCGCGAGCCTTTCAGCCCTTGCGGTGACGGCTGCCCGTCACCGCGGCGAGCGCGTGGGGCATCTGGTGCAGCGGCTCGGCCCGGAACGTCAGCAGATAGACCGAGTTCTCGGTCTCGACGTAGATCTGGTCACCGCCCGCGTCGCCCAGCACGCGCCGGACCGGCGTCGTGACCATCCGGTGACCGTTCGGATCGCGGAAGATCACCATCCCACGCCCCACGCTCGGGTAGCTGATGAGATAGCCCGCATACGTCCGCCCAATGCCCAGAGAGGCGCGCTCCCGGCCATGATCGCGGATTTTTCGGGCAGTGACGCTGACCAAAGGATCCCTAGTTAGAATGCTACCACAGCGATGAAAAGTCGCCGCACCAGCTTTTGTCAGTCGGGGGACGACAGGGAGGTCCGAAAATCCTCTTCGACAGATCACCCGGCGCTCTTGACCAAGGGGGGGCCGCCAGGTGAGCGCCCCGACCATCCTGTGACCATCCTGTATACTGGCGCATTCCCGATGGAAACCGCGAGACCCCGCGCGCGTACTGGGAATCTGACGGCCGCTCTGGTGGCGGTCGCCCTTCTCGAGCTCAGCCTGAACCGGCTGGCCGGCCGGCTATTTTTTCCCCGCGCCACGCTCTCGCTGGGGGGCGGATCCCACGCGGCAGCCACGCTGGCGGCTTGCGGCCCGTTTCTGTTCCAGCTCACGGCGGTGCTGGCGCTGTCGATCTTGGTGGCCTCGTTCTCCGGGCTCCTCCGGCGCGGCGAGCTCTACCCGCGGGCGATGCGATTTTCAATCGTCATCATCGCGCTGGTCTTCACGGTCTTTTCCGCCCAGGCGATCGTGCGCGGGCAGCTCGCGCCGCGCTTTTTTCTGTATCTCGAGACCAGCTTCGGGTTCCTCGGGCTGCTCACGGCGGCCGCCTTCATCCGCACGCGCACCCTGGCCCGGGTCAAGCTCGGCGTCGTCCTGTTCTCGCTGCCCGGCACCCTGCACGCCGTCGCGATTCTGGGCGCGGGATGGGGACAGGGCGCGGAGACGGCGACCGCGCTGGCGCGGATCGGCGAGGCCGCGCTGATCATCGCCGCGGCCGGCGCGCCGTTCTTGCTCTCGCCACGACCGCGCGCCGAGCGGCGCTGGCGACTGCCGCTGGCGATCGCGGCCACGCTGACGGCGCTGTTCGTCCTGGGCCTGATTTTCCGCTTCGACCTCATGGAGGCGAGCGCGCTCTACGGTCTGCGGATGGAGCTCCCCACCGCCGGGACGATGGCGGGCGTGGCCTACGTGATCGCCTTTTTCGGATGGACCTACGCGACGACGGAGCTCTGCGCCGACAAGGGCGGGATGCGCCTGACCGGGTATGGTCTCGGTCTGCTGGCGCTGGGTGGCTACGACGCGGGGTCGCCGGTCGAGCTGTCGCTCTCGCTGCTCGGCCTCGTCGCCCTGGCGGTCGGCGAGCTGCGCGCCGCGCCCTACGCCGACCGCAGCCGGCCGCGGGTCTCGTCCGGGGACTGGAAGGATTTCGTCGGCCGACTGGCGGGCGCCGCGGGCGACGGCACCGAGCCCGACGACACGCCACCCGAGGCGATCGTGGTCGAAGAGGAGGAGCTGGAGGTCAGTCGGATCCACACCCACCGGCGGGGCCATCCGATCGCCATCAAGCTCCTCCGCCGCCGGGGGACGCTGGTCGAATTCGACACGACGGTGGGACGCGCGGGTCACGACCTGCCGAGCGCCAGCATCGAGCGGCACCGTCGCTGGCTGGCGCGCAGCCCCGAACATCGCCTCAAGCTCATTCGCGTCAAGACCGGCGACGCGGCCTTCGATCAGAAGTTCAGCGTGCACGGCGACGCGCCCCTCGGCGACGTGGATCTGCGGCACCGGGTGGCCCGGCAACAGGGCGACGGTGTGCTCACTCTCTGGCACGGGAGCGCCGCCCGCTATCTGCTGGTCCACCCGTCGTCGATCGCCGAAGCGCCGCCCGCCTTCTCGGGGACCGTCGCGGGGGCGGCCCCCGTCGACAGTCTGGTCGCCATCATAGACACGATGGCCGACCTCATCGAAGCGTCGCAGCCCCCGGCGGTCTGAGGCGCGGATCAGAGCTGCGGCGGCGGCGAGGTCGCGGCGGCGGGCGCCGGCGGCGGTGCGTCTTGGTGGGGAGGAGCGGCGGCCACCTGACTTTCGAGCTCCCGCATCTGACGGCGCGCCGCGGGCGCATCCGATCCCGTCGGGGAAGCCTCGAGGTATCTCTTGTAGGCGGCCACCGCCTTGGCGGGCTGCCCTTCCTGCCGATATGCCTCGCCGACGCCGAAGAGAGCGGGCGCGAACGACGGCGCATTGGTGAGCGCGCGATTGAACATGTCGATCGCCGCCAGGGGCTTTTGTCGATCGAGGAGCAGATAGGCCGCCCCGGTGACTGCGGCGACCCCGTTGGGCTGCAGCTTCAGCGCTTCGTCGAAGAGCTTTTGGGCCTTGGCGGTCTGGCCATAGTCGAGCGCGTGGTTCGCGTCGGCGACCAGATGCTCATAGCTCTTCGGGTGTCCCGCCTCGGCGGTCGGCGTGGCCCCGCGCGGCGCGGCCGGCTCGGGCTCGACCGGCGCCGGCTCGTCCGACGGT
>CALAOV010000243.1 GCA_937889515.1 uncultured Myxococcales bacterium
CGCGGCGCCGCCGCCTCCATCTTGCCCGGCCGCCCCGGCGCCGCCGCCTCCGTCTTGCCCGGCCGCCCCGGCGCCGCCGCCTCCGTCTTGCGCGGCCGCTCCGGCTCCGCCACCTCCGTCTTGCCCAGCCGCTCCGGCTCCGTCCATTCCAGCGTCGCCCGCGAGCGCGCCGCCGGATCCGCCGGAACCGCCGTTCTGGATGCCGGCCCGACCCGGCAAGTTGTCACCGCAACCCACAGCCCAAAGCGCCGCGAACGAAACGGCGCAGAAACAACGAGCGAGCCCCCTGGTCGGACGGTTGACCATCGCGGGCTCGGGACTCGACAGATTTCTGGCCGGACTTGACCCCTGGCGTCAGCTCAGCTCGAGCTGGCCCGGCGAAGCTACGACTCGAGCTTCTTTCGCTTCCACCCGCGCGGCGGGCGTTTCTCCGCCGCGTTCGAGTTGGGCGGGGAGTAGTCGGTCCAGCGGTAGCTCGGCGGCGAGCGGACGTCGATATGGACGAAGCCACTGCGCGGGTAGATACCGATTCCCATCCCGCCGCGATCGAGTGTCTCCGCAAAGGCCTCGATCTTCTTGGGGCTCACCCCCGTGATTCGAATGTCGCTCGCCCGGCCCTTGAAGTGGTTGCTGCTCTGCTTGCGCTGGTTGCGGAAGCCGGAGACGATCTCGAGCGGCTTGCCTCCGAAATGATCGTAGACGTGCGACAGCAGCGCCAGTAGCTGCAGGTCGATCGGCTTTTCGGCGTCGGTGCGGCGGCAGCGCAGCACGTGGTTCACGTCTTCCAGCGCGTCCAGGTTGTAGGATCCATCCGGGTTGTAGATGTTGACGCTCGCGACGTCGCCCGGGTTGTTGGCGCTGACGATCTTGAGATTGCCCGACGGTCGCGGCAGCGGATCGACGCGCAGCTTGTCCTCGGGAACGACCCGGCCGCTGAACCGTCCATGGTGACGGCTCTTGCCCCGCTTGTGGCGCGCTCGGCTCGCCTTCGGCGCCGGCGCGTCGTCCGAGTCACCGCCGGCCTCGGCGGGCGACGTCGGTTCCTCGATGTTGGGACCCGGCGCATCGGCGCTCGCCTCGTCGGCCTCCGCGCGCACGACGCGGGGAACGACGCCTACGAGCAACACGAAGGCCGTACCCAGGGCCAATCGGCGAAGCATGGACCTAGAGGGTGACCCCCCACCTGGGCTCGGTCAATGAAAAAATTGTAGTGCGGATTGCCACACACGTGCGCCCGAGTGCGCCCCAAGCGGCGTCCGAGTCGTACCACGAGCCATCGGGCAACGAAACGGTGTCAGAAAGGTGTCACCCCCGCTGCGGGGCCGGGACCTGGCTGGGCAGGTGCATGAGGTCGACCGCCAGCCGCTCGGCGACGCTGAAGATCCGTTCATCCCGGTAGAACTCGCCGTAGACCACGCGCCGCAGACCGGCGTTGGCGATCTCCTTGAAGCAGTTCCAGCAGGGGCTGGCGGTTACGTAGATCGTCCCGCCGTCGATCATGACGCCGTTCTTGGCGGATTGAATGATGGCGTTGGCCTCGGCGTGGATGGTGGCCACGCAATGGTCGTTCTCCATCATGTGTCCGGCATCGGTGCAGTGGGGCATCCCCCGGATCGATCCGTTGTAGCCGGTCGACAGGATGGTCCGATCGCGCACGATCACGGCGCCCACGAATTTCCGCGGGCAGGTCGACCGCGACGCCACCACCTGCGCGATGTTCATGAAGTACTGATCCCACGGCACCCGATCGTCCATGGGACATTTCTACCAGATGACGGAGCGGGCGGGCGGTCCGCCTGCGGCCCGTCCATGTTGTAGTATCCGCGCGCCGTGGACTGGAAATCGACCCTCAACCTGCCGAAGACAGAGTTCCCGATGCGCGCCGATCTGGCGCGGCGGGAACCGGCCTGGCTGGCGCGCTGGGCGCGGGACAAGCAGTACGAGCGCCTCCTCGAGACGCGACAGCAAGAAGAGGCCGCACCGTTCGTTCTTCACGACGGGCCACCCTACCCGACCGGCGGCATCCACTACGGCACCGTGCTCAACAAGGTGCTCAAGGACATCGTGATCCGGTCGCAGCTGATGCTGGGCAAGCGCGCGGTCTTCCGGCCGGGCTGGGACTGTCACGGGCTGCCGATCGAGCAGCAGGTCGAAAAGGAGCTGGGGAAGGATGCCAAGGCGCTCGACACGGCGGCCTTCCGCGAGCGCTGCCAGATCCACGCGCTCAAGTTCGTCGACGTCATGCGCGGCGAGTTCAAGCGCCTCGGCTGCCTCGGGCTGTGGGACGATCCGTACCTCACCCTGTCGAAGGAGTACGAGGCGACCATCGCGCGCCAGCTGGCGGGCTTTGTGCGAAAGGGGCTCATCTACCGGGACAAGAAGCCCGTCCACTGGTGCCTCACCCACCGGACGGCGCTGGCCGAAGCCGAGGTCGAGTACGAAGAGCACGCCTCGCCGTCGATCTACGTGCGCTTCCCGGTGCTGGGCGATCTCGGGAAGGCGGACGCCCGGTTGCGCGACCAGAAGGCCGCTCTCGTCATCTGGACCACCACGCCCTGGACGCTGCCGGCAAATTTGGCGGTGGTGGCCAACCCGGAGCTCGACTACGTCGCGCTCCCGCACGCCGGTGAGTTTCTGCTGGTCGCGGCGGGGCTCGCCGAGAGCTTCCTGGCGGCGACCGGGATCGTGGCCCCCGCGGAGAGCTGGATCCGGATCTCACGCGACGGCCTGCGCGCGCTCGAAGGGACGCGCTACACGCCGCCGTTCCCCCGCGAGACGCCCGACGAGGCCCGCGACTATCGCCTGTGGTTCGCGCGACACGCCACCCTGGAGGCCGGCACCGGCCTCGTCCACACGGCGCCCGGACACGGCGCCGAGGACTACCTCGTCGGGCGCGAGCACCGGCTCGAGATCTTCGCGCCGGTCGACGAGAACGGCCGCTTCACGGGCGCGGTCGCCGCGCAGAGCTGGGCCGCCGGGACCGTCTTCAAAGCCAACCCGGCGATCGTCGCGACGCTTGCCGAGCGCGGGCTGCTCTTGAACAAGCCCGGCGAGCTCGTCCGCCACCAGTATCCCTGTTGCTGGCGCTGCCGAAACCCGATCATCTTTCGAGCGACCGAGCAATGGTTCGCGCGCCTCGGCGAGGCGGACGACCCGGCTTCGCTGCGGCACCGCGCGCTGGCGGAGATCGCCAAGACGCAGTGGATCCCCGCCTGGGGCGAAAATCGCATCCGGGGGATGATCGAAGCGCGGCCCGATTGGTGTCTGTCGCGGCAGCGCGTGTGGGGCGTCCCGATTCCGGCCTTCCGCTGCTCGGGCTGCAGGAATGATCTCCTCGACCCGGAGGTTATCGAGCACGTGGCCGAAATCTTCGCGCGCGAAGGATCGAATACCTGGTTCTCGCGGGAGCCTCGAGATCTGCTTCCGCGGAGCGCGCTGGCCTGTCGCTGCGGGACGGGGAGCTGGCAAAAGCAGCACGACATCGTCGACGTCTGGTTCGAATCGGGCGTCTCCTGGGCGGCGGTGGCCGACGGCAAGCTGGTGCCGCCCGGCGACAAGGTCGATCTCTACCTCGAAGGGGCCGACCAGCACCGCGGGTGGTTTCACTCCTCGCTGCTGACCAGCGTGGCGACGCGCGACGAGGCGCCTTACAAAGCGGTGCTGACGCACGGCTGGGTCCTCGACGAGCGCGGCAAGGTCTACTCGAAGTCCGAGATCGCGAAGGCGAAGGCCTCCGGGGCCAAGATGAGCTACGTCGATCCGGCCGTCTGGATGGAGAAGAACGGCGCGGAGATGCTGCGCCTGTGGACCGCGGCGGGGGATTATCAGGGCGACATCGTGTTCTCGGAGACGATCCTCAGCCAGCTCTCCGAGTCGTACCGGAAGATCCGGAACACCTGTCGCTACCTGCTCTCGAACCTCTACGACTTCAAGCCTTCACGCGACCGGCTCGACGACGACCAGCTCCGCGAGCTGGATCTGCTGGCGCTCGGCGTCCTGCGCGAGCGAGACCATCAGATCTTCGACGCCTACCGGCGTTACGCTTTCCACGAGGTGGTGCGGCTCATGAACGATTACGTCATCACCGTGTCGGCCGAATATCTCGATCCGGCCAAGGACGCGCTCTACTGCGAGGCGGCCGCTTCACCGGTCCGCCGCAGCGTGCAGACCGCGCTCCATGAAATGACCCGGACCGTGGCAGCTTGGATGGCGCCGATCCTCTGCTTCACCGCCCAGGACGTCGCCGACGAGCTCTTGCGAACGACCGGTGAGCCGTTCGACGTCCACGCGACGGTCCGGCAGGAGGTCTACCCGCCGGGCAAGGCGCCCGCGCAGCCCAATCGTCGCTGGACCGACGAGATCCGACCGCGGCGCGAGGCGATCTTGCAACCGCTGGAAGGTTTCCGCGCCGCCGGCCACAAGTCGCTCGAGGCGCGGGTGCGCGTGACGCCCGCGGCCGCCGAGCGCCCGCACTGGCAGTGGAGCCTGGCCCACCTGGCCGAGCTGTGCGTCATCTCCCGCGTCGAGCTGGCCGACACCGACGGCGCGACCACGACGATCGAGGTCGACGAAGCGCCCGGCCCCACCTGCCCGCGCTGCTGGCGACGCACCGGCGAGCGCGCCGGCGCCGGCGCGGCCGATCCGGACCTCTGCCTGCGCTGCGCCGGCGTGGTCGCCGCGGGCGCGGAGGTGGCGTCGTGACCGCCGGGCGCCGCAAGTACTTGCTGTTCTCTATCTTCACGGCGCTGAGCCTGATCCTCGACCAGTGGTCGAAGATCCTGGCCCGACAGGATCTTCGACCGCGCGGTCCGTTCAATCCGAAGGTGATCGTGGCCGGCTACTTCGATCTCCGCTACGCCGAGAACCCGGGCGTCGCCTTCAGCATGCTGCAGGACATGCCGGGCGGCCGGATCTTCCTGACCCTCCTGGCGGTGGCGGCCTTCGTGCTGGTGCTCTACTACCTGCGCAAGACGCCGGCGGAGAGCACCCGCCTGCACGTCGCGCTGGGCCTGGTGGGCGGGGGCGCGATCGGCAACCTGGTCGATCGGGTGCTCTTCGGCAAGGTCACCGATTTCATCGTCTGGAAAGTCGGGCTGCACGAGTGGCCCGCCTTCAATGTCGCCGACGCGGCGCTGTGCGTGGGCGTCGGCCTCATGGTGATCGACATGTTCTTGACCCGCCGGGAGGCGCCGCCCAAGCCGGCCTGAGGCGGCGGCCTGGAAGCTCGCGTTGCACCCGGTCCTCCTCACCTTTCCCCTCGGCCGGCGCGAGATCTCGCTCCACAGCTATGGTCTGCTGATCGCCGCCGGCCTCGCGATCGGCATCTTCGTCGCGCACCGCGAGGGGCGGCGGCGCGGTCTCGACGGCGGCCGCGTGCTGGACCTGGCGTTCTGGTTGACGGTGTCGGGCCTGTGCGGATCGCGGCTGGCCTACGGTCTGGTGAACGCGCGCGACTTCTTCCACGCCTGCGTCGACGGCGGCAGTCCCTGGTGGCACGACTGCACGCGCGTCTTCCAGGTGTGGGAGGGCGGCCTGGTCTTCTACGGCGGCGTGGCCGTGGCCGCGCTGGTGGCGTTCGTCTTCGCCCGGCGCGAGGGATGGTCGTTCGGCGACGTCGGCGATCTCTTCGCGCCCGCGCTGGCTATCGGTCATGCGTTTGGGCGGCTGGGCTGCTTCGCGGCCGGCTGCTGTTTCGGCAAAGAGACCGCGTCGCGCCTGGGCGTGGCGTTTCCACGGGGGAGCGTGGCCTTCGACGTGCTCGAGGCGGCGGGCGCCATTCCGGCGGGCTCGGGCGAGACGCCGCCGCTGCACCCGACGCAGCTGTACGAAGCGACCGGCGAGCTGGCGATCTTCGTCGCGCTCTGCGCGCTGCGCCCGCGCCTTCGCCGCCACCCCGGCCGGCTGCTGATCGTCTACCTGGGCCTCTACGCCGTCCTGCGCTTCGTGGTCGAGATCTACCGGGGCGATGTCCTGCGGGGATTCCTCATCGCGTTCGAGACCCCGCGGCTCGCCGGTTGGTTGGGACTCCCGCCGGCGGAGCCGATCTTTCTATCCGCCGGCCAGCTCGGCAGCTTGATCGCCGTGGCAGCCGTCGCGGTGGTGCTCGTCCGCGGGCGCAGGTCGAGGGTATGATGGTGCCGATCTTGCGTAGTCCTCAGACCATGCGCGGGCTAGTCGGTGTTCTGGCGATCGGTCTGACCACAGCCGTCACCGCCGGGTGCGGCAGCATCAGCAGCACCAGCGACGGGGGAGCCGGCTCGGGGGGCGCCGGGGCCACCGGTGGCCATGCCGGCAGCGGGGGCGCCCGCGCCGACGGCGGCGCCGGAACGGGCGGCAGCGGCCAGACCGACGGCGGCAACCGGGACGGCTCGACGACCAACCCGGTCTGTCCCAAGGTGGAACCGGCTGGCGGAACCGCCTGTCCGAACAACGGCCTCACTTGCGAATACGGCACCGATCCGCGCGGCGACCTTTGCCGCGACCAGGCGACTTGCAGCTCGGGACACTGGACGGTCTCCGTGCCGGATCCCGCGGGCTGTCCGTCGATCGGCGTCACCACCTGCCAGGGGACCTCCGGTTCGACGTGCAGCGGCGACGGCACGTATTGCACGCAGTCGAACGGGGTCGATTGCGAGTGCACCAGTTGCCCGCCGACCGCGCCGGTCTGCATCGTCGGCACGGCACCCACGCTGGCTTGCCGGACCAACACGACCAGCGGCTGCCCCGCCGCCGAGCCGAACCTCGGAACCTCGTGCGGGATGGAAGGTCTCATCTGCAGCTACTGCCCCGACGTCTCGCGCGTCTGCATGGCCGGCCTGTGGACCAAGGGCAGCCCTTGCCCGGTCGTCAACTGACCCCGGTCAGCTGACCTCGCCGGGGTCCTCTCTCGCCGCGTCGCAGAGCGCGCCCCAGGCTCGCGCCTTGACCTCCGTCTCCTCGAGCTCGGTCTCGGGCGTCGAGTCGGCCACGATGCCCCCGCCGACGGAGACCGTCAGCCGGCCGTCCCGGACGACCGCGGTGCGAATCGCGATGGCCAGATCCAGATCGCCGGCTGCCCCCAACCAGCCTGTCGCGCCGGTGTAAACGCCGCGCGCCGTCGGCTCGAGCTCGTCGATGATCTGCATGGCCCGGCGCTTGGGCGCACCGGTCACCGAGCCGCCGGGAAAAGTTGCCGCCAGGAGCGCGGCCAGACCGACGCCGGGGCGCAGGAGGCCGCGCACGGTGCTGATCAGATGGTGCACCGTCGGCAGCGCCACCGAGCGCGCGAGCGAAGCGACCTCGACGCTGCCGGTGACACAGACGCGGCCGAGATCGTTGCGCTCCAGATCGACGATCATGACGTGCTCGGCCCGATCCTTGGCGGAGCTGGCCAGCTCGGCGGCGGCGGCCAGATCGCTCGGCCGGGTTCCGCCGCGCGGGCGGGTGCCTTTGATCGGACGCGTCTCGACCACCCCGCGGCGGTCGAGCGACAGGAACCGCTCCGGCGAATTGCCGATCAGGGCTCCAAATCCGTGGGCGCCCGCGACGTCCGCGGCGGCGATGAAGGCCGCGTGCGGCGCCGGCGCCCGCGCTCGCAGGGCCGCCGCGATCCAGGAGGGATCGCCCGCCCCGCAGGTGGCCGCGAGCTGCCGCGACAGGTTGACCTGGTACGCGTCGCCGGCCACCAGGTAGTCGAGAATGCGACGAACACCGTCCAGAAAGACGGTCTGGGGATGAACCGGCTCGAGCGGACCGAGCGCCGGCCGCGAAGCGGTGGACGGACGCGCCAGGATCGCCGCCAGCCGCCCCGCCGCCGCGCCGTCGCGCGCGAAGATGGTCGCTTCACCACGCGCGTCGCGCGACCAGATCGCGTCGTGAAAACCGAATTCGAAGAGAGCGTCGGCGCCGGCTCCGGCGCGCGGCGCCAGACCGACCAACCGCCGGCCGAGCTCGTAGGAGAGCCAACCGACCCCGGCGGGAACGGCCGCGATCGGCGCCGCGCCGCCGGCGGACCAGGCCGCGCGTGCGGCGGCCCAGGCCTGTTCGAGGTGTTCGAGATCGGCCGCCGACCGGCCGCGCACTAAGTCGACGGGCGCCGCACCCACCAGATCGCGCGCGATCCCCACCTCGTCCTCGGCCGGCGCCGAGAGCCAGAACGCGCGCGGTAGGGTCGCCGCACGGCGCGCGGCCTCGGCGGGTGCAAGCGGCTCCGCGCCGACCGCGATCACGCCGGCGCGCGCGGCTGCGCGAGCGCCGCCGACAGGAAATGCCGCAGGTACTGCGCCGCGGAGATCACCGAGACCGCCATCGAGACGTAGAGAACGATGAGGCCGGCGCGGTGGTAGTCGACGGTGATCCCGGTCCCCAGCACCGGGTAGCGAAAGTAGATCAGCAGCATCATGATCGCGACCAGCTGGAGACCGGTCTTGATCTTGCCGCCCGCGCTGGCCGAGATCACCAGCCCCTGCGCCGAGGCGATGCTGCGCAGACCATTGATCGTCAGGTCGCGCCCGACGATCACCACCACCACCCAGGCCGGCACCCGCGACAGCGCCACCATGAAGACCAGCACCGCGGTCACGATCAGCTTGTCGGCCAGGGGGTCCAGGAACTTCCCCAGCATGCTCACCTCGCCGCGGCTGCGCGCGAGGTAGCCGTCGAGCGCGTCGCCCGCCGCCGCGCCAAGATAAAGCAGGCTGGCGATGAAGCTGCGCAGGGGGCTGAAGTTGTCGATGAAGAGCAGCACGAACGGGATGAACGCCACCCGTCCCATGGTCACCAGGTTCGGGACGTTGGTGAGCTCGCGCCGGAGGTTCGGCATGGCCTAGTCGACGGCCGCGTCCAGAAGAACGACGCCCTCGCCCTGGCAGGCGAGCTGAAACGGCGAGGCACCCGGCAGACGCTCGCCGTGCGGGACCAGGCGACCCACCCACCCGATGAGCCGCGCACCGGCCAGCAGCGTCGGTTTGTCGTCGGTCACCTTGAGCGCGATCGAGGCGTCGTGCAGATCGAGCGCGACCGTTCCCCGCCCGCGGAATTGCAGCATGCGCAGCCCGGCATTGGGGACCGTGCCGGCCTCCCAGGTGAGCGAGCCCTCGAACGCGAGCACCCGGTCCTCGCGGACGTAGAGCACGTCGTCCGCCAGGCGCAGCGGCAGCCAGCGACCGGGCGCGCCCGCGATCCAGACCTCGCCGGCGCCCGTGAGACGAAAGTACGGCCTCTTCTCGTCGCCGAGCGGCTCGGTGCTGCAGCGCCCCTGCGCGCGCCGAAAACCCGGCTCCCACTTGAGCGCGCCCGCCCCCGCCAGGATCGCGTCGGCGCGCGCGTGCGCCTCATCGGAGATCGTCAACCGCAAGGCGCCCGCGGGGGGCGTGGGCGCCGGCGATTGCCCGAGCCGCGAGAGCACGAACGAGAGCAGCGGAATCGGCTCGACCTCGCGGGGCTGCGGCGGCCCG
>CALAOV010000244.1 GCA_937889515.1 uncultured Myxococcales bacterium
GGTCCCAGTCCCCGTCACGCCGCCCGCGGCTCCGCCGCGGCCGCCTGAAGCTCCACCTCTGCCGGCGCTACCGCTTCCGGCGGCTCCAGTGGTTCCCGCCGCGCCACTGGTTCCGGCCGCGCCGCTCGTTCCGGCCGCGCCGTTCGTCCCCGCCGCGCCGCTGGTTCCCCCCGTCGCCCCGTATTCGTAAGCGCCCAGGTCGGGAGCCGCCCCCACGTAGGGGAGACCCACGTTCGTCCCCTTGTCGATCATTTTGCTGCCGGCAGACAGATGCATGAAAGCGCACGCGGTCGGCATGCTGCCGTCGGCTGCGCGGGGGCCGTCGCAGCCGGTGTCGGAGATGCTGGCAAAATCGCTGGCCGCGGGGGTAATCCCCAAGTCCCAGGTGTTGAAAGAGGTGTCGACCCCGTCCATGCTGACATTCTTGTTGGGGTAGCCGATGTTGTTTCGCATGATGTGGACCTTCGAGCCAGTCAGGACGATGGTCCCCGTCACGTTGCCGGAGGAATCAAAGCTGCTCGCGAGCATGTTGTACTGAGTGCCGTTGTTGTACGACGTGTTGTTGTACCAAGTGTTGCCGCCCGTGGAGTGATTCGCGTAGAAGCCCGAGTCCTTGTTACTCCAGGCCACATTCTGCTGCACCAGGTGCCGGATGCCGGTCTGGCTGCTCCCCATCTTGAACCCGTTGCCGTTGCCGGCGGAGCCGCGGCCCATCCTGAAGGCCCAGTTATTCTCGACGGTCACGGGAACCTCTTGCGAGATGAGATCGTACCCGTCATCGGAATTGTTCCATGAACGGCATCCCCTGATGATGGTGCTGGGGCCGGTGGTTTGATAGTGAACGCCGAACCCATCGCCGTTCTGGCCATCCCCCTGGCTGCCGTTCACGTCGTAGTTGTCGTGCGAATCGACATTCAGAATCAAGTTACCACCGGTGCCCGTGTCGACGAACAGCCCCGGCCCGAAGCCGTTGTGGATGTTGAGCAGCTCGAACGTGTTGTTGCTCGCGTTCTTGGTGCGTAACAGGGAGTAGGAGTGGGAGCCGCTGGTTCCGACTTTACCGTTGGCGATTTCGAGCCCCCTCAGATGCATCCAGTTCCCGGTCACGGTGATCGCTGGATGGTCCGACGTCTCGCTGGCCAGTGTGAAGTTCGAAAAGTCGAGAACAGGTACCTCGCCCGTAAACGCCCAAATCTTGGTGCGATTGGTGTCCGAGGTTCCGCTCTTCGAAAGCGTGATTTGAGTCGTGCAGTTGTAAGTTCCCGCACGCAGGTAGATGGTATCCCCCGCCGCGGCGGTGTCGTTCGCCTTCTGAAGGGTGGCGAAGGGCGCGGCCATTGTGCCGGCATTCGAATCGCTGCCGGTCGGCGCCACGTAGTAGGTGTTCGCCGCCCTTGCGGAGAGCGAACCTAGGAGAACCACCAGGGCGCTGGCGCTGCCGATCGTCAATCGTTGTATCGTGGTCATGCGGGTTCTCCCTACAAACTCATTGGAAGGTGTTTTCGTCATCGTTTTTATCACGTTGAAAGACATCGCTAGTTGGTCGTCCAGGTGCCGGCGCCGACATCCAGCTTCCAGCTGACCTGATAGGTCGGCAGGGAGATGAGGGGGGTCGAGGCCGAGCTGAAGACCAGGGGTTGAAAGACGTAGGTCGCCAGGTTGTTGTGCTGCCCCGGGTGGCTGGTGTCCTGGTTGCCGTACCAGTGGTCACCCCAGTAGACGTAGGTCGTTCCGGCGCTGCCGACGATCGGCATGACCCAGGTGCTCTGGGTCATCCAGGTCAGCTTCCCCTGTGGCGCCAGATATCCCTGATAGGTCCAGGGACCGTTCATGGAGGTGGCCGTCGAGTAGAAATCATCGTTGGCGCGCCAGCCGGTCTTGTCGGAGCCGATCCAATACAGCGTGTTGCCGGCCCTGAACACGGTGGGCGCCTCGATCCCGCCGGTGGTTCCATTGACGGCCCCGAACGACTTGGTCGACGTCCAGCTGTGACAATCGGCGGCCAGCGTGTAGACCACGCCGCTCTCGGTGATGACGTAGCCGGTGCCGTTGTCGGTGAGCGCGCTCATGTCGCTGTGGGCGGCGATCGTTCCGCTGGCGTTGGTCAGCGATCCCTTGAACGAATACTGGCCATTGACGGTGGCCGAGGTGGCGTAGACCACCTCCTTGTCGACCTGGTAGGTCGTGTCGGCGGAGTGGGCGTAAAGAACGAACTCGCCGGTGCTGGGGCACTGGATGATGTGCGGCCTTTCACCCTTCCGGTTGGGCCCAAGCTGTCCGCTCGCCTGCTGCGGCAGGATGATCCCCTCGTTCTTCCAGGTCGCCATGTTCTTGGACGAGTACATCGAAAAGCCGTTGAAGTCGTTGTCGGTGGTGGTGCTGAGGAAGTACTCGCCGTGCATGTAGAACGTGTCGCAGACCTTGATGATCCCGCCGCCGTGGGCGTTGACCAGGTTGCCGTCCGTGTCCTTGAACCCGATGCCCGGTGGATCGGGCGGCGAGATCGTCGTCGCCGTGACCGGATCGGTGAGTACCCCCACCTCGGATCCGGGGGCGACGGTGCAGCTCGCAGCGCCCGCCGCACCCGTGGTCCCCGCGTGGCCGGCCGCCACGCCCGCGGTTCCGCTACCGCCGGGCCCGGCGTGGCCCGGCCCCCCGCTGGTTCCGGCCGCTGCGCCGCCATGGCCTCCCGAGCCCGCGGCGCCGGAACCCGCAGCGCCGGCGTGACCCCCGGCGCCACTTCCCGCGGTTCCGCTGGTGCCCGCGCTACCGGTCGTCCCGGCGCTACCGGTCGTCCCGGCGCTGCCCGTCGTGCCGGCGCTCCCAGAGGTGCCGGCGCTACCGGTGGTCCCGCCAGCTCCCGTCTGACCCGCCGCCCCGGTCGTGCCGCCCGAGCCCGTCGACCCCGCGGTCCCCGCATTCCCGGCCGCGCCGCTCTTCCCCGCCGATCCGCCACCCGCATCGCCCCCACCGGCGTCGGTGTCGACGGAACCACTGTTGGCGCAAGCGACGAGCGCGCTGCAGGCCAGCGACAGGACACACTTGAGGACCAGGCTAGGTCGGTTCATCGGGTGTTTCTCCGGGGTTTGGTTTCTGGCTTCGCGCAGAACCCAGTACCATAAGGGTTTAACCTGCACCGATTGGTGCATCCGAGCGAATCCATGACCCACCGCATTCGATGAAGGATTTCCAGAATTGGCACATAGACACGCAGGATGACCATATGACGCCAACACCGAAGCGAATGCCTGCCAACCTCTTTGGCCGGTTTGCGGCGATCGGCTTCGCGCTCTGCGCGGCCTGCGGGATCGCCGGCTGCGCCAGCGGCGATGCGGGAGGCATCGGCGCGGCTGGTTCCGGGGGCAACGGATCGGCGGGAACCCAAGGCAGTGCCGGCAATGGCGGACCGGGCGTGGCCGGAACCAGCGGTGGCACCGCCGGAACCAGCGGCACCGCCGGAACCAGCGGAACGGCCGGCACCAGCGGCGGCACCGCCGGAACCAGTGGAGGCTTCGCCGGCGCTGCGGGCAGCATGGCCGGACGCGGCGGGAGCGGCGCGGCCGGTCGGGCCGGGACCAGCGGAACGGCGGGAACCAGCGGTGGCGCTGGGGCGGGAGGCGGTGGTCGCGCCGGAACGGCAGGGGGAGCGGCAGCTGGAGGGAGCGCCGCCGGCGCGGGCGGGCAAATGAGCTGCCCGGGCGACGTCTACGACCCCGCCTCGCCGCCGGCGACGCTGACGCTGACGGGGAGCCTGGGCGCGCACGATCCGGCGGCGTACGTCCTCGGAAGCACCATCTATCTCGCGGCCACCGGGCTCATCGGCAAGACCTCCACCAACCTCACGACCTGGAACAACGCCCCGACCCCGCTGGCATTGCCCGCCTGGGCCGCCACGGCCACCGGGGCGACCGGTCTGTGGGCGCCGGACATCTCGTACTTCGGCGGCATCTACCACCTCTATTACGCGGCCTCGACGTTCGGCAGCAACAAGTCGTGCATCGGCCAGGCCACGCGCGCGGCGCTCGACAGCGGGAGCTGGGCCGACCAGGGAATGGTCCTCTGCTCGAACATGGGAGAGACCGACAACTGGAACGCCATCGACCCGAACATCGTCGTCGACGACGCGGGGACGCCCTGGCTCGAGTTCGGCAGCTTCTGGAGCGGCCTCAAGATGGTCAAGCTGGACGCTTCGACCGGCCTGCGCGCGGACACTATGCTCTACTCGCTCGCCAACGGGGCAAACTCGAAGGGCAGCCTCGAGGGCGGCTGGGTGTTCAAGCGCTGCGGGTACTACTACCTGTTTTCGTCCTGGGGCTCCTGCTGCAGCGGCGCCTACGACTACAACATCCGGGTTGGTCGCTCGACGACGGTGACCGGGCCTTATGTCGACATGGCGGGCACGTCGCTGATGTCGGGCGGCGGCACGCTGCTGGTGACGGGAAACGCGAGCTGGGTCGCGCCCGGACACAACGCCGTGATCGTCTACAACAACAAGACCTACAACATGTATCACGCGCTCAAGGGGAGCTCGAGCGGCGCCGCGACCTTGCGCATCTCCGAGCTCGCCTGGGACGCCAACGGCTGGCCGTACTCCGGTGGCCCCTAGCCCGACCGGAACGCGCCCGCGGGCAACCGGGTAGAGGCGATTCCCCTCTTTGGTGATGCTGGTCACCACCACGGATTTCGGGGGGTTGACCGTCCAGGCAAATATTTGCCCCCGCCATCGATCCGGCCAGCGTTTTTCGGCCGACGGCGCGTCGAATCAAAACCGTTTGGTATGAATTTCGGGGCTAGAATTTCGTTTAGTAGAAGGTGCGAAACAGATGACCGAGCAGACGACGGTCGAGAGTCGGAAATCCGGCGCGAACGGATCCGGCGCCCCATGCGAGCACCAGCGATCGATCGACCAGAGAGCGCTCGCGGCCAGCCGCGGGATCACCGAAGCCGAGCTGGTGGCCACGCAGGTTGGCAGGAGCGCCGTCCGGCTACGTCCGGAGTGGCAGCTGACGCTTCACCGTCTCGGTGCCGTGGGCCCGGTGCTGTGTCTGACCGCCAACGACCACGCCACGATCGAGAGCGTGGCGCGGTATCGCAACATCGCGACCCGCGGACAGGCGGCGCAGGTAGCCGACGCCGATACCGACCTCTGTCTCTTCTTCTCGGAGTGGCACGCGGGTTTCGCAGTCCGGGACGACGGCGACCGGGGACCCCGACGAAGTCTGCAGTTCTTCGACGCGCGGGGGGGGGCGGTTCACAAGGTGTTCCTGCTGACCAGCAGCGATCCAGGCGCGTTCGATGAGCTGGTGGTCAGCCAGACCAGTCGCAACCAGAGCACCGGGCAGTCGATCGAGGCGGGACCACCCGAGCGTCTGTCGCGCCCGCCGCTCGAAACCGGGGCCCAGGAGGACTCCCTGCCCGTGGTGCACGACATCGACATTGCGCAGGCTCGTCTGTTCACGGGCCCGATGTGGTCGAGGCGCGTGGCCAAGGTCAGCGTTCGCCACGTCCTCGAGGCCGCGATGGTTTCGAGCGTCCCCTTGCTGATCATGGTGGGGAATCATGGCGCTCTTCAGATCCACAACGGTCCGGTGGGTGGCGCGCAGCAGGTCGACGGCTGGCTGACCATCCAAGAACCCACCTTCAACCTCCACCTCGACGAGTCGGGGATCGCGAGCGCCTGGGTCGTCCGAAAGGCCACGCCGGATGGCGTGGTGACCAGCCTCGAGCTCTACGACGGCGGCGGCGAGATGATCGTCTACCTCGCCCGACTGTAGAACGAGCCCGCGGCGTCTCCCGTCGTTGTCAGATTCCCGTGTCGTACCTCGGGGTCTGTTGCGCCACATGTCGCAGATGCCGCCAGCTGCTGACGACCGGCGCCTGACGCCGTTGTGACGGAGGTGTTACCCCTCGGTGACAGGGCCAGATTCACGATCGGTAAGTGGATGCCGCTGCCCCCTTCCCCGCCGTGCCGCCCCCCTCGTGGACCCGCTACGTGCGGGTCACCACGGTTCTTTTCTGGGCGGTTCACGTCGCGGCGCTGGTCGGCATTCTGTACTGCGGCCTCTCCTGGCACGGCTTGGCGCTGGCGCTGGGATCCTACTTCGTGCGCATGTTCGTGGTGACGGCGGCGTACCACCGCTATTTCTCGCACCGGGCGTTCAAGACCTCGCGGCTCTTCCAGTTCGTCCTCGCGCTCGGCGCGCAGAGCGCGGCCCAGAAGGGGGTGCTCTGGTGGGCCAGCCACCACCGCTGGCACCACAAGTATTCCGACACGCCCAAGGACGTGCACTCGGCCAAGCTGCGCGGGTTCTGGTACTCGCACATCGGCTGGATCGCGCGCGAGGACTGGACCGAAACCGATCCGGCGATGGTCTCCGACCTCGCCAAATACCCCGAGCTTCGCTTCCTCGATCGCTCCAGCATCGAGATCCTCCCCACCGTGGCCCTGGCCCTGGCCTTTCTGTTCATCGGCGGGGCGCAGGGGCTGGTCTGGGGCTTTTTCGTGCCGACGGTGCTGCTGTGGCACGGTTCGTTCTCCATCAATTCGCTGGCCCACCTCTTCGGTAAGCGGCGGTATGCCACCGCCGACGACTCACGCAACAACTGGCTCCTCGCGATCCTGACCAACGGCGAGGGATGGCACAACAACCACCACCACTACCAGAGCTCGGCCAATCAAGGCTTCCACTGGTGGCAGATCGACGTCACCTACTATCTCTTGCGCGTCCTGGAGGTCTTCGGCCTGGTCTGGGACTTGCGGCGACCGCCGCCCGAGGTGGTGGCACAATAGAGATGTGATCATCCGCTCCCCCACCACGATCTTTCTCTACCGGGCACGCCTCATCTTCATGTTGGCGGCGCTCATCCCGACCGTGCTGATGACCGCCATCGGCATCATCTTGGTCGCCACCGGCGGCGCCAAGTCGATCGGGGTGGTGGGCGGAATCCTGGTGCTGGCCTTCTGCGCCACGGCGCTGACCGGATACGTCCTGGGGACGATCTTCGTGACCCGCGGCGCCAGCCTGGCCGCCGTACAGAACGAGTTTCTCTCCTCGGTCTCCCACGAGGTGCGGACGCCGCTCACTTCGATCCGGATGTTCATCGACATGCTCCGCGAGGGACGGGTCCAGGATCCCGCCGAGCGGCAGCGCTGCCTGACCGTGATCAATCAGGAGCTGACCCGCCTCGACGGTCTGGTGGGAAAGCTGATCGAGCTCTCCAAGATCGAGTCGAGCCACGCGGTGTTCGATCGCGGCCCACTCCTCGTTTCGGACATCGTCGAGGACGCGCTGGCCTCCTTCGAGGCGATCCGGTTCAGTGGCGACGTCGACCTGCAGGTGCAGATCGACGCGGGGCTGATGGTGCACGGCGACCGGGCCGCGCTCGCGCAAGCGGTGGGAAACCTCCTGGGCAATGCCTGGAAATACACCCGGCCGCAAGACAAGAAGATCGAGGTTCGCGCCACCGCGGACGCCAAGCACGTCACCATCACGGTCACCGACAATGGCGTCGGGATCCCACGCTCCGAACAGGCCGCCATCTTCGAGAAATTTCAGCGCGGCTCGGCGGGGCTCAATGGCGGCAGCCCGGGCAGCGGCCTCGGCCTCGCCCTGGTGAGGGCCGTCGTCGAAGCCCACCACGGCAAGGTGGACGTCCGGTCGGAACCCGATCGGGGCGCGCGCCTGCGCATCGTCCTTCCGCGCTGTGCGGAGACGCCGTGACCGAATCGGAAGCGAAGCGCGATCCGCTGGTCGTCGTGGTCGAGGACGACGCGGCGATCGCCGAAGGACTGGCGCTGAACCTGAATCTGCAGGGCTACCGTTCGGCGGTGGTGGGGGATGGAGAGACCGCCTACCCGCACATCCAGGAGACCCAGCCCGATCTGGTGCTGCTGGACATCACGCTGCCCAAGCGGAGTGGTATCTGGGTCCTCGAGCGCTTGCGCGAAGACGGCAACCAGGTCCCGGTCATCGTTCTCTCGGCGCGCCAGAACGAGTTCGACAAAGTGGCGGCGCTCCAGCTGGGGGCCGACGACTACGTCACCAAGCCGTTCGCGTTGGCCGAGCTGCTGGCCCGGGTGGCCGCTGTCCTGCGCCGCGCGCAGCTCAGCAATTCGGCCGCGGAAACGCGGCTGCAGCCGGCGAGCGGCCAGCAAGAAGGCGGCTTCCAATTCGGCGACGTGGTCGTCGATCTCCAGACCCGCACGGTGACCCGCGCCAGCCAGGACGTCCGGTTGACCCACCTGGAGTTCGAGCTGCTCAGCTTTTTCTGCCACCACAGCCATCGCGTCTATTCACGGGAGGAGCTGCTGCACGAGGTGTGGGGGGTGCGGCACGCGGGTCAGGCCAGAACCGTCGACAATTTCATGGCCCAGCTCCGCGCCAAGCTGGAGCTGGATCCCGATCGACCGAAACACCTCCTCACCGTCCGCGGCAGCGGGTATCGCTTCCTGCCGGAGTGAGCCGTCGCTTGTCTGGGGGCGATTCGTCGCTACCTTTTCAGCGGCCATGTATCTGGCGGCCCTGAGGAACAGATTTCCGAAGGCGACGGCGTTTCTCGGGCAGATCTACCGCGCCTACGACCACGACTGCGTCGCCGACAACGCCGCCGCGGTCAGTTACTACTTCGTCTTCTCCCTGTTTCCGTTCCTGTTCTTTCTGGCGACACTGACCGCCTACATCCCCTACGTGCGCAATTCGATCGGGACCGTTCTGGCGCGGGCGCAGCAGATCATGCCGCCCGAGGCGATGGAGCTGATCGACAAGCACGTGGGCAAGTTGATCCATCAAACGCGCCCGCGGCTGCTCACGATCGGCTTGTTCGTCACGCTCTACTCCGCGTCGCGCGGCGTGGACGCGGTTCGCAAGGCGCTGAACCTGGCCTATCGGGTCAAGGAGTCCCGCCCGTTCTGGCAGACGGAGCTGATCGCCTTCGGCGTGACCATCGGTGGCGCGTCGCTGGTGCTGATCGGCGTCTCGGTTCTCATCGCGGGGGGCAGCGGCGGCCTCTGGCTGGCGCGGCATTTCGGCATCACGACCGCCTACCTCGCCGTCTGGGGTTGGCTGCGCTGGCCGGTCACCTTGGCCGCCATCTTCAGCTGTGCCGCGCTCGCTTATACCTTCCTGCCCAACGTCGACCACAAGTTCAAATTCATCACCCCGGGCGCGCTGATTGGAACGACGGCCTGGCTGCTGGCGACCATCGCCTTCGCGGAGTACGCCGCTCATTTCGGCAGCTACAACGCGACCTACGGCTCGATCGGCGGCGTCATCGTCCTCATGACCTGGTTCTACATTTCCGGGTTCATCTTCCTGATGGGCGGCGAAGTGAATGCCATCTGGGAGGAGCGCCACGGATCGGCGACCACCCGCGATGGCGGGCCGCTCCCAGCCCCGACGGCGACCTAATTCGCGTGGGCGGGCGCGGACCCTTTGAGGG
>CALAOV010000245.1 GCA_937889515.1 uncultured Myxococcales bacterium
GAAGGCCTTGATGAGACCAGTGATGGTCCCCAGCAGGCCGGCGAGGGTCGCCAGGTTGCCGAGCATCGCCAGGTAGCCGGTCCGCTTCTCCAGCATGGGCAGCTCGCGAAGTCCCGCCTCCTCCATCGCCGAGTTGATCTCCTCGTCGCTGCGGTTGGCGCGCATCAAGCCCGACTGCACGATCCGCGTCAGCGGGGTCGAGTTACCCGAGCAGACCTTGATCGCGCCCTGGATGTTGCCGGCCGAGATCTGCGAGCGCAGAAGAGCGACCAGCTTCTCCTTGTCGATGACCGAGCGGCGCAAGAACACGGCGCGCTCGATCACGATCGAGATGGTGATCATGAGCAGGAACAGGATCGGCCACATTCCCCAGCCGCCTTCGTGGAATGCATCGGCCAACATCTTGAGAACGATCATCAGGCTCCTCCTTCAGTCCTTCTGAGTTCAACCACTCATCATCCGGCGGGCGTCGCTTGCTGGGTCAATTCGGCAAGTCGAGAGAATTCGGTGGTACGTAGACCGCTGTCGCAAACCGCCCCGGCCCCAAAGATTTCGGAAGGGACAGTAGCACTTGTGGTGCCATCTGGTTTCACCCATGTTTCATCTAAGTTTCATTCCAGGCGGATGTGGCTTTCTGCCCCGATCGGGGTGTTAGGCCCCGATCGGGCTCCGGGAGGCGCCGCGGGTGGGTCGCGGCGGCGTCGCGCGGAGATCTCGCTTTCGCCGGGTCGTCACGCTAGATAATGAGACGGCGCCATGGGCCTCACGCGCATCCTCGATCTGATCGTCATCATTCTGCTGGCGACGATTATTCTGATGCCGCGACCGGACGCCACTGTGAAGCCGGCGCTGACGGTCGACCCCGAGCGCCGCGAGCGGGTCGCCGAGCTGCAGTCGATCTTGATCGGCCACCCCGACGACGCCGACGCCAGCATCGAGCTGGCCAACATCTTCCTCGACGGCCACCGCCCGGACTGGGCGGTGGCGACCATCGCCGCCACGCTCCCGCTGCACCGCAACGACTATCGTCTCTACCACGTGCGGGCGATCGCCTACGCCGACCGATTCGAGGGCGCGCCCGCCTACGCGGCAGCCCAGTCCGCGCTCGAGCTGTGCGAGCGACAGCCACCGGTGGTGGGGGTTCCCCCCTGCGACGAGGCGGTCCGGGGCCGCCTCACGCTGCTGAACCACACGCTCGCGTCGGTCGCCGATGTCGACATGAAGAAGACGCCCTATCTGGCAAAGGAGCGGATCTTCCAGCAGCTCCACCCGGCCTTTCTCGCCAGGCCAAAGCTGAAGGCAAAACCGCCGGCCAAGGTTCCGGCCGCGGCCCCCGCGCCCGAGTGAGCCGCCGCTCAGCCCCGCCGGTTTCGCTCGTCGAGCGTCGCGACGAGCACGGGGATAGCGGCCAGATCCTTGGGCCGTCCGGCGCGTCTCTTGATCTCGATCAGCGCCGGCAGGTCGAGCACCCGGATCCGGAGGCCGTCCGATAGCGCGAGCTCCCGCGTGAAGGACAGGAGATCCTCGTAGGACTTCCCGTCGTCGATCGTCCCCAGGCAGTCGAGATCGCCGAACGTCGTGGAGAGAAGCTGGTGACCGGGGCTCATCAGGTGCGCCACGGTCGGCGTCAGCTTCCGTGGGTCATGTCGATAGGTTGCCTCCAGCTCTTGGAGTGCCTGCAGAAGCCGCGTGGCGTTCTCCGGGGTCCGACGATGGACAATATCGATGTCGAGGGTCGTTACCGGCGCGCCGCCCAGGACGCCGGCCGTCATTCCCACTACGATGAACTCGACCTGGCTGGTCGCCAGCAGACGCAGGATCTCAGCGAACCGGGCGCTCTTCATTCAGCTCACGGATCTCCAGTGCGGACTCGACGAACTCTTGCACCCGTCGAAGCCTCTCTTCGGGCGCCAGGTCCAGCATTTGTCGGATCTGCGCCCGGTCGACGCCATTTTCGTCTTCGGCGATCTGCTCGGGGATTTCACCCACGCCGTTAGCTTACGTCCGGCGACTGGGGCGGGCGCAGAAAGTTGCCGATTTTTGCGGTTCGGTCGGCCGCTCGCCGTGGTAGTGCTGGAGGTCGAGAGGGCATTTCGCATGAGGTTCGGAGGCGCGCTGGTGGTCGGTTTCTTGGTGGTGGGGTTGAGCGTGGGCTGTGGCGGCGGGTCCAAACCTACGACGCCTCAGTGCGTCCTCAACAGCGACTGCGCCAAGCTCTCCACGCCCGGCCTGATCTGCGCGCTCGGCTATTGCGTGACCCCCTGCAAGGTCTCGAGCGACTGCCCGAACAGCGAGCGTTGCGTGATCGTGACCAGCACCGGTGCCGACGCCGGCGACGCGGGGGGCACGGCCGGCGCCGACGGTGGCGGCGCCCAGGGGACGGGGACCGCCTGCCAGGCCCCGGAGACCGTCTCCTGCGCCTACAACCACCAGTGCGCGACGCCGCTCGTCTGCGGCGACGACCATCAATGTCGCGATCAATGCCTGGTCAATGTCGACTGTCCCACGGCGCAGGTCTGCACCTCGGTGACGCACCTGTGTGCCGATCCGTCGATCGACAAGGACTACAATTCGACGATCAACGACTTCGTCGTCGACGGTGGGGCCGGAGGTGCGCAGGGAGGGGCGGGCGGCGGCGCGGGCAAGGGCGGCGGCGGTGGCAACCACGACGCGGGTGCCGGCGGAGCGGGTACGGACGCTTCGACCACGCCGATCAACGGCGATCCCTGCGTCGCCGTCGACGGAGGGTTCGCCCCCGAATCGACCCCCAACAACGATCCGCAGCACGCCACGGCGCTGCCGCTGGGGACGCCCTACCGGGGCTGCCTTCAGACCGCCACCGACGTGGACTACTTTCAGTTTTCTGTTCCCACCTCCAGCGTTCAGGGCGGGTGGCTGACGATCGTCGCCAGCCAGGTGGCCGGCGGTTTGAGGGTGACGAACGCGCTGGCGACCGCGTCCGACAACGCCTTGATCGTCAACCAGAGTGGCCTCAATCCTGGAGCAAACGCGGCGGTATACGCGGCCGGCAAGCCGGGGGTTCAGTTTCTGGTTCAGATCCAGAGCCTCAATCTGGACTCGGGTTCCGGCGCCTACACGCTCACCGCCTCTTTTCAGGACGATTCCGAGACGGGAGAGCCCAACAACATCCGGTCACAAGCGACGCCGCTGACGGTCGGCACCTCGTTCAACGGGAAGTTCTTCGCCGGCTACTCGAGCGGCGTCGCGCCGACCGCGGTCGACTGGGCGGACTGGTTCAGCGTGGCGCTCACGCCGGGGACCTTCACGATCAAGCTGACCAACGCGCCGGCCGACATCACTTCCGAGATGTACTTCTACGACCCGCAGGGCGCCGAGCTCTCGCTCAACCTCTCGGGGACGCCGGGCGCCGACTTGATCATCACCACCCCTGCCATCGCCACCGCCGGCACCTATTTCGTGAGCACGACGCCGTACAGCCTGCCGCCGGCCAGCGGCGGCGGCGCGACGTTGCCGATGTGGGCAACCGGGACCTACACGCTGACCGTGGCGCCGTCCCCCTGAGGTCACTGCTTTCTTCAGTCCACCAGCGCGGCGGAGGGCTCTTCGTCGTTCGGGTGGGCGCAGAAAGAATCGAACTTTCAACAAACGGATTAAGAGTCCGCTGCTCTGCCAGTTGAGCTATGCGCCCGCTATTCAGTTTTCAGTCGCTGTCCTTCCAGCGCCGTGCGCCCGAGGTGAGTCGAACACCTAACCCTCGGCTTCGAAGGCCGATGCTCTATCCAGTTGAGCTACGGGCGCGGGAAAGACGCGGAATGATGCTCAGGCGGGTCGTGACTGTCAAGGCTCTCGGAGGGCCTTTCGGTCGGGCGCCCGCGCGGGAGGCACCTTGTGATACACGATCGAGCCCATGGCCAATCACAGTGTGAGCAGGCGGATGTTCCTGGGCGCATCGGCTGGAACCATGGCCCTGGCGCGCGTGGCGGGTGCGGCCAGCAAGGCGGGCGCTTCCAAGGCGGGCGGGGCCCCCTTCCCCAAGGACTTCGCCTGGGGCGTGGCGACGGCGGCCTACCAGGTCGAGGGCGCCGCCGCCGAAGACGGCAAGGGACCGTCGGTGTGGGACGTCTTCTGCAAGAAGAAAGGCGCGATCTTCGACGGCAATACCGGTGACGTCGCCTGCGACCACTACCACCGCTTCAAGGAAGACATCGCGCTCATGAAGTCGCTGGGCGTCAGGTCGTACCGCTTCAGCGTCTCGTGGCCTCGGGTCCTGCCGGCCGGCGTCGGCGCGTCGAACCCGAAGGGGCTGGATTTTTACAGCCGCCTCGTCGACGAGCTGCTCAAGAACGGCATCGAGCCGCTCTGCACCATCTTCCACTGGGACTATCCCCAGGCGCTCTACAAGAAGGGGGGTTGGCTCAACCGCGACTCGGCCGAGTGGTTCGCCGAGTACACCACCTTGCTGGCGGACAAGCTCTCCGATCGAATCAAGATCTGGGCCACGCAGAACGAGCCCCAGTGCTTCATCGGTCTGGCGCTGCTCGACGGCGTGCACGCGCCCGGCGACAAGCTCAAGTTCCCCGACTACCTGACCGCGGCGCACAACGGCATGCGCGCGCACGCCAAGGCGGTGCAGGTCTTGCGCGCGCGCTGCAAGGACGCCAAGGGAACCAAGGTCGGGTATGCCCTGGCCGCGCAGATCGCGCAGCCGGCGAGCGACAAGCCCGAGGACGTCGAGGCGGCGCGCACGGCGATCTTCTCGGTCACCGGACGCCACGAATGGAACAACGCCTGGTGGACGGATCCGGTGCTGTTCGGGAAGTACCCCGAGGACGGGGTGAAGAACTACGGCAAGGACATGCCGAAGTTCAAGCCGTCCGACCTGGACGAGATGAAGCAGCCGCTCGACTACCTGGGCCTCAACATCTACAAGGCCGACACGTACAAGCGCGGCGTCGATGGCGAGCCCGAGCAGATTCCGGTGCCGCCGGGGTACCCGCGCTCGGGCGCCGACTGGCAGCCGATCACGCCCGGCTGCATGTACTGGGGCCCGCGGTACTTCTTCGATCGCTACAAGTTGCCGCTATCGATCACCGAGAATGGCCTGGCGACCCGGGATCAGGTCTTTCTCGACGGCAAGATTCACGATCCCCAGCGGATCGACTTTATGCACCGCTATCTCTCGGAGCTGGCGCGCGCGATCCAGGACGGCGTCCCGGTCACCGGCTACCACGCCTGGTCGCTGCTCGACAACTTCGAATGGGCCGACGGGTACAAGCAGCGCTTCGGCCTGGTTTACGTCGACTATCAGAACCAGAAGCGCGTCCCCAAGGACTCCTTCGACTGGTACAAGAAGGTCATCGCCACCGGCGGCAAGAGCCTGCTCGGCAAGTCGGCGGTTCCGGTGGCCCAGCTGACGCCGTAGCCGCCGAAGGGAGGCGGCGCGAAGCCCGAAGCCCGCGGCGCGCGACGTCCGAACGTCCGAACGTCTGAACGTCCGCCGCGCGCGACTAGTGGGCGGCGTGCGCGCTCGGGGCGGGCGCCGGTCCGGCCGCGGCGGGGAGCGCGATCGTCGCCGCCCAATCCGCCATCGCCTCTGCCTGTGCGGCGGGCGGCAGCTTGGTTCCGTAGCCGACGAACCAGTCCGCCGCCAGATCGGGCTCGCCGCGGACCAGGCGCGCGCGGTAGACCCAGATTCCCAGTTGGGGGTCGGGGGCCAGCGAACGCAGGGTGGCGTCGTCGGCCACGATCAGCGCGCGCCCGCGCACGCCCGGATCGGTCTTGGGATCGAGGTAGGGCTTGAGGGCGGAGAAATAGTCGTGGGCAGCGCGGCGGATCAAGATGTCCGCGGCCAGTTTCTCCACCTCGGGCTGGGGGCGGCGAACCAGGCGCGCCACCAGCTTGGTCGATTCGTCGGTCTTGAGGTGCTCGAGCTCGCGCAGCGACGCCAGCGACGGCCGCGGATCGCTGTCCTTGAAGAGGACGTAGAGGTCGGCCAGGTTGGTGTCGCCACCCGCGCGGACCACCCCGGCCGCCGAGGCGGCGCGGAGCTCGGGCGACGGATCGCGCAGGGTCCGTTCCATCGCGATCACCTTCACGCGGCCGGCGCCGGAGCGGACCTGGGCCAGCACGGCCGCGGCCCGGACGGTCACGTTGTCGCTCTCGTTCTTGACGATCTCCGCGACCGCCTTCTTGGCCGCCTCGTCGTCGATGGCGCCCAGCGCGGTCGCGGCGGCAGCGCGCGCCTCGGGGCGCGCCTTGGGTGTGTCGAGCAGCTTGATGAGTCCCGGGGCGCAGGCCGCATCACCGGCCGAGGCGAGCGCCAGCGCCGCCGTCTGCTGGTCGGCTGGGTTCTGGCTCTCGAGGCTCGCCTTGACGAGGGGGCAGACCGGCGCCTTGAGCGCCGTCAGCGCGGCGCCGGCATCCGCCGTCAGCTCCGGGCGTTTCAGTGCGGCCTTGAGCCAGGCCAGCGCGTCCGCATCGCCGCGCCCAGCGGCCGGTCGCGCCATCGGCACCGTCGCCCACTTTTCTTTGAGAGCCGCCTTGATCCAGGCGTTGGCGAGCAGGGTGAACTGGGGCTCGACGTGCTGGCCGCTGGCGCGGGCCAGCGCCACGCGGAGCACCCCTTCGTCCAGGCGCCCGGCGCGCAGGAGCTTCGGCATCGCCAGCTCGATCGGGTCGTAGATGCGGGTCACCTCGAGGCTCCCGCAGCGCCGCTGATCGCGCGCGAACAGCCAGTGCACGTGCACGTTGTCGTCGTCCGATCGAATCGCCAGCGGCGGCTTCGGGAAAGGGACCGCGTCTTTGAGGATCTCGATGATCGCGTCGTCGAAGCCGGGAAAGCCAGACGGGCGGAAGACCTTGGTCGAGACGAGCTGTCCGTTCGCGCCGATCGCCAGATCGACCTCCGCGCTCCGATCGGGCGCGTTGAGCGGGTCCTTGGCCTCCAGTTTTTCGCCGACGAGGCGCAGGAAGTTGTCGGCCCAGCGCCGGTGAACGCCCGCGTGTAGGTCCCGGAGGTAGGCCGCCTCCAGGGGAGACGCCGGCGGTGGCCCGGCCCCTTCGGGGAGCTTGTCCGCGGGGATCGTCGCTGCCACGGCCCCGCGCGGGCCCAGGCTCGTCAGAATCAGCGCGAGCGGCGCGCACCAGAGGGTTCTCGATCGGTTCATAGTGCGGAGATGGTTCCCATCGGCTGTGGGCGGAGAAGCTTAATTCCTTTTGGGGTTTCGTGGTATGCGGGGCGCATGCGCGCGATCCGAACTTGCCCGACCTCCACCCGCCCCGCTTCCCGACCGCTCCACATTTGGACCCTCGCGATGTCCTGCTCGCTCCTGGCCGGGCTGTCGGCCGGGTGTATGGGGCTGAATCTCAAGCTGGTGGACGCCTCGGTCCGGAAGCCCTCCAACGTGGCCGTCTATTTCACGGTCGACACGCACGGCGGGCAACCGGTCGCTAACCTTACACCGCAGGACTTCAAGATCTACGAGGACAAGCAGCCGGTCTCCAGCCTCGAGAGCAAGCAGACCATCCTCCAGCCGGAGGTGGCCGCCATCCACTACACCCTTCTGCTGATCGACATGAGCGGCAGCGTGGTCGATTCCGGCGACATGCCGGCGCTGATCCAGGCGGCCGGTTCCTTCGGCGAGCGGGTCGGGCCCTACCAGAAGGTGGCCGTCTACACCTTCGACGGCAGCCCGCACCTGACCCCGGTGGTCGGCTTCGGCGGCAACGTGCGCGCGGGGGTGAACGCGCTGGCGTCCCGCCGGCCGCGCGATCCCTCGACCAATCTGAACGGCGCGGTCATCGAAGGGATGCGGCTTTTGACCCAGCAGATGGAGCACGCGCCCGTGCCGCTGCGCTTCGGGACGCTGGTGGTCTTCACCGACGGCACCGATCGCGCCCACCGCGCCAGCGCCGACGACGTGGACCGGGCGCTCGACGGCGCGGGCTTCGAGACCTACGTGATCGGCGCCGGTCAGGAGGTCGACCGGACCCAGCTCGCGCGCATCGGGCGCTCGGGGACCTTCACCTCGCAAAATCGCGCCGACGTGCAGCGAGGGTTCGACGAGATCGGCGCGCGCATCGAGGCCGCCTCGCGCCGTTTCTACCTGCTGTCCTACTGCTCGCCGTCCCGGGCGGGCGAGCACGAGGTGGAGGTCGAGGCGATCGGGGCCGGCTCCAGCGGCCGGCTGAGCTATCGATTCAATGCGAACGGCTTCGGTCCCAACTGCGACCCCAATCAGAAACCCGCCTTCGACGTCCACCACCCCCGTCCGGCGCCACCGCCCAAGGTGGTCGAGCGGCCCGCGGAGGCGCCGGCGGCCGCGCCCGCCAATGGCTCGAGCGTCGCCGGCTGGACGCCCAAGCGCTGACTCTCCGCGCGACGGTGCGGCGACCTCGATCGGCTGCTCGTCGACCCGATTGCGTCAGACGCTCTCGATCCATTCGACGTTCTTGCTGACGTCGTCGCGCTGGACTCGTTGTCCGAAACAACACTGCGCCTCGGGGATGCGCCGCGTGCTACCGTGCCTCTTCGAAGGGGGAGGTCGAGGATGCGATCTTGGAGAGCGGGTCTGGGTGCCCTGACGTGGGTCTTGATCGTCGGCGCCGGAGCGACGATCGGCTGCAGCGCCGGCAAGGCGAAGGCGATCGGGTCGGAGGGCGGGACCTGCTACGGGAACGGCACCTGCGACACCGGGCTCGTCTGTCTGTCGCATTTCTGCGTAAACGCGGGCGGGTCAGGTGGCGCGGCGGGCGGCGGCTCGGGTGGAGGCGGCAAGC
>CALAOV010000246.1 GCA_937889515.1 uncultured Myxococcales bacterium
AGTGCCCGCTCGGTCCGGGCCAGCGCCAGGGGCTGGTCGCCGTCGGCCGCGGCCAGCCGCGCCAGCGCCCAGAGCGCCGGGGGAAGGTCGCGCTCCGCGGCGCGCTCGAGCGGGCGGCGATCGGCCTGCCGCAGCTCCAGATCGTCGAGCCGGGCGTCGAGGCGCGCCAGACGCAGCAGGGCGGTGCCGTCGCCGGTCGCGCTCGCCAGCTCGTAGCAGCTGCGGGCGGCGGCGCGCTGGTCGGCGTACTCGTGGATGAGGCCGATCGCGAGCAGGCGATCGGGCGGCAGCTCGGGCGCGCAGGTTCCGCCCAGCGCGCGCAACGCCGCGTCCGGCCGATCCTCGAGCAAGCGGATGCGCGCCATCAATTGCGGCGACAGCCGTCGGTCGCGGTGCGCGCCCGATCCGTCGGCCAGGCCGGCGCGCAGCGCGCGGGCTTCGGCCAGATGCTCGGGGTTTGGCTCGCGCGCGATGTAGGCCACCAGGTCGCCGAGCGCACCGGCGCGATCGCCCGCTGCGGCGCGCGCCACCGCCCGCGCGAAGCGCGCGTCTTGCACGTCGAGATCGACCGCGCGATCGATCCAGGGACCGACCAGCGGCTCGGTGACATCGGGGGCGCCCGCGTTGGCCTTGCCGAGCTTGCGCACGCCGGCGGCCAGGGCCCACAGCCCGGGACCATCGCCGTGCAGCGCCTCCACCGTCGCGCCGGGCACGTTCCCGGTGAGCGCGTAGAGCGACACCGCGGCCGGCACGAACGCCGGCGAATCGGCCAGCGCCTGTTCCAGGAGATCGCGCCCCATCCCGATCGGATCGCCGACGTCGATCCACTCCTCGGCCTCCTGATAAAGCGCCCGCGCCTTCTCCGACGGCGCGGTCGCGTGCGTGGCGGGCGCGGCGGTGGTCAGCGAGTTTCGGCGCCGCGCGATCTGCGCCCGCAGGTCGCGCAGATCGGACCAGGCCGGCTCCAGCGCCAGCGCCTGCCGGAGCGCCTCATCGGCGCGATCGAGCTCCAGCGCGCCGCCGTGTGCCGCCAGGAGGCGCCCGAGCGCCCGCCAGGCCTCCGCGTCCGAGGGGGCGAGGTTGACGGCGATCTCGAGCGCGCGGATCGCCTCGTCGACCCGTCCGGCGGCTTCGAGCGCCTGCCCCTGCGCGACCCCGGCGCGGGCCAGCGCCGGCGCCGGTGCGGGCCAGTCCTCCAGCGCGTGCGCCCGATCGTCGAGCGCGATCGCGTCGAGGAGATCGAGCACCCGCTTGCGCTGCACGCGCAGCAGCGGAGGGGCGTCGGCCGCCAGCAGCGGATCGAGCCGGGCGCGCGCCGCGGAGCCACGTCCGACGGCGCGTTCGAAGCCCGCCAGCGCGACCAGCAGGTTGAAGCGCCCCTTGCGGTCGTCCTTGAGAGATTCGAGCCCCTTGTCGAGAAAGGCCACGATCGCGTCGCGCCGTTCCCAGCGCCCGGGATCCTCCGCCAGCAGATCGGCCAGGTTCACGTAGGCGTAAAAGCGCTTCGGTTCCTGGTCGATCGCGGCTCGCAGCACCGCCTCCGCCTCGGCCCGCTGGCCGACCTTGCCGAGCGCAAAGCCCCAGTCGGTCGCGTAGGCCACGTTGGCCGGATCGTGCGCGGCGGCGCGCGCGAACAGCGCGGCCGCGTCGTCGAAGCGTCCGGTCTTGAGCCGGGTCATCGCCTGCGCGTGCTCGACCCGGGCCTTGGCACGGGCGCCGACCGGTTCGGCCGTGGCCGTGGGCGTCTCGGTCGCCGCGACGGGCGTCGCATCGACGCCGCCGTCGGCGCTGGCGAGCCACAGGACGAGGAGGCCGCCGGCGGAGATCACGACGCGGTCGCTCCCCGTAGATCGCGCAGCCGCAGGCCGAGCTGGTTGAGGCGCAGGTGCACCTGGCGGGCGGAACCACGCGGCCCCAGCAGCTCGCGCGCCATCTTCTCCAGGTCTCCGCCGCAGGCCTCGTAAAGGGCCTGCAGATACTGCCGCTCGACCGCGGCCGAGACGCGCGCGAAGCTGCCGGCGGCGGAAAGCTCGATCTCGACCCGGCGCGTGCCCCCGCGCGGCGGCGCGGCGCCCGGGCGCCCGCGCTTCGTCGTCACCGCGCCGAGCAGGCGCGCGATCAAGGGATCGGGAACGTCCAGGATGGCGGGGGCGCGCGCCGAGGTGCCGGCCTGTCTTGCGTCGGCGACGGCCGCGGTGTCCAGGTGCTGGGTCAGGCCGAAGACCAGCGCATTGGCGGCCAGCAGCTTCAGCTCACGGTGGTTCCCGGGCCAGTCGTGCGCGTCCAGACGGGCCAGCGCTTCGCGGCTCAAGAAAAGCGAGAAGGCGTCCCGCCGCGCGGCGGCCGCGCGGGGCCGGCCGAACACGATGGTATTTTCCGCCTCCACGAAGTCGTCGGGGGTCGGAAAGCGCGCCAGGTAGGCACGGACCAGCGGCTGCAGCGATTCCGAGCGAAGCGCTTCGAGAAACGCGAAGCGAACCAGGTCGGGCAGATCCGGCCGCCGCTCCCGCAGCGGCGGGACGCGCAGCCGGGTGGCCGGGTTGAGCCGCATGAAGAGGTCGGCGCGGAAGCGCCCGGCCTGCACCAGCGCCTCCACGTCCTCGTGGGTCGCGGCGACCAGCTTGGGCATCGCGGGTCGCGGCCGCGTGTCGCCGAGCCGGGTGACCGTCCCGCGCTCGAGGACCAGCAGGAGCTGCCGTTGCAGCTCGAGATCCAGGTTGGCGATCTCGTCGAGGAACAGCGTGCCGCCGTGGGCCTGCTCGAATACGCCGGCATGATCTTCGACGGCACCCGTGTAGGCGCCCCGTCGCGTGCCGAACAGATGGGCCGCCAGGAGCGCCGGCGGCATGGTCGACAGATCGGTCACCACCAGCGGCCCCTTGGCGCCGGAGCGCGGGTGGATCACGTGCTCGGCCAGGAAGCTCTTGCCGGTTCCGGTCTCGCCTTCCAGCAGCAGCGGCAGCGGCGAGCGCGCCAGCATCTCGAGCTGCCGCCGCAGCTCCGCCATGCCCGGGGCCCGTCCCCAGAAGATCGGCCCTTCCTGAACGCTGTGCGAGAGCGCGAGCGCGCGCGAGATCTCGGCCGCCAGGCTGCGGCTGTCGACCACCTCGTTCTCGCACAGGTAGACCAGCGGATCCTCGGGCCGATCGGCGCCCAGGTCGGATCCGGTGGTGGTCAGCATGACGACCGGCAAGGTCGGGTAGCTCGCGCGCAGCTTCTCGAGAATCAGGAGGCCTTGTCGCCGCCGCAGACCCTCGACGGCCGTGCGCCGTGGCTTGGGCTCCGTCGGCAGATCCGACTTGTCCTCGGGCAGGAGGCGGTCCTCCGGCAGCGCGAAGTGGAGATCCAGCACCACCAGATCGGGGAGCGCGGGGAGCCGGCCCAGCGCCTCCGCCGCCTCGGCGAAGTCGTGCGCGCAACGCAGCGGGCAGCCGCGCGTCCGCTCTTCGCACACCTGACAGGGGATGCGCCGCTCGCAGCGGGTGACCGTATCGAACTGGGGCAGCTGGCGGTGGACCATCTCCACCGTCTGATCGCGATCGTCTATGACCAGGAGGCGCGGCATTTATCTGCCGGGGTCATCCAAGGATCGGGCCAGGTCGGCGAACGCCGGTTCCAGCGCCAGCACGCCCTCGACGTCGTCCGCCTCGCCGGCCGCGATCGCCCGCGTCAGCGCCTGGCCGAACCGCTCCAGGGCCACGGCGCTCGCCGTTCCGGCCGGCGCTTCGGCGGTCAGATCCGCCCAGAGGGCCGCGGCCGTGGTGGGCTTCCCCTCCCCGTCGATGAGCTGCGGCACCAGCTCGCCGGGCGCGGGCGTACCGCCCAGGTCGCGCCGATCGCGCGCCGGCCAGAGCAGGCGCTTGACCAGATCGTGCTGCAAACGCGCCAGCCACCCCTCCGCGTTCATGCGATAGATTCTATAGAAATGGATATGTAAAAGATAGATATGGCGAGATCGGTCGGGATTTCGCGGCGGAGCGCGCCCAGCAGCGGTCGGCATGGCGGCTGCAGAAGTCGAGCGGCATGACCGGACTCGAATTCCTGATGTCGGCGCGCGCCTTCGCGGGCGAGCGCTTCACCTCCCGCGCGGCGACCCTCGATCTCGGGCGCCGCATCGTCAACCGCGAGGCCGTCGACGGCGAATCGCCGGATTCGCCGTTTGTGGCCGGCGAAAACGTCTACGCCCACACCGCCATCTCGGGCCACGGCGCCGGCTTCATCGAGCACGTCTGGACCCGCGACGGCGTCGAGGTGTCTCGCCACTACATGCCGGTGGGCGACGATCGCCGCTGGCGGACCTGGTCGCGCCACCGCCTGGAGGCGGGCGACTACACGGTCGAGGCCTTCGCGCCCGACGGCCGCCGCCTGGCCTGGAAAAGCTTCACCGCCTTTTGACGTTCGCCCACCCCGCCACCTGCCAGGAGATCCCATGGACACGCTCAAAGATCGCTTCAAAAAAACCATCTTCAGGATCTACGTCTTTCTGCGCGCGGCTGCCGCGGCCGTCGTGCTCGGCTGCATCGAGGTCTTCGGCAGCCCCCGCGGTCGCCGCACCATCGCCGGCGTGGTGCTGGCCGGCACCCTGCTCCTGCTGTTCTTTCGCCCGCCCGTGCAGGTGGTGCCGGCCGGCGAGGTCGGCGTCCGCATCAATCGACTGACCGGCGGCACCCGGGTGGTCCCCGAGGGGCCGACCTTCATGATGCCGCTCGTCCACGAGCTGCGCCGCTACCCGCTCCGCGACCAGGTCTACCGGCCGGCCGCCAGCGCCAGCGCCACCGACGCGGCCCCCTTCCAGACGGTCGAAGGTCTCTCGGTGGGCGTGGCGGTCACCGTTCGCTACGCGCTCGATCCCGCGCGCGTCGGGGAGGTCGCCAGGCGCCTGCCCACCAACGTCGGCAGCGATCTCATCGAGCCGGTGGTCGACGGTGTCCTGCACCGGGCGCTGGCGCGGCACACGGTGCGCGAGATCTTCAGCGACAAACGGGTCGAGATCCAGGACGATATCGAGACGGAGCTGCGGACCCTGCTGGGCAAGGACGGCATCGCGGTGCGTTCGCTCTACCTGGGCCACGTCGATCTGCCGGCGCAATACCGGGCCGGCCTCGAAGGGATGCTCTCCGAAGAGCTGGCGACCGAGAAGATGCGCTACACGCTGCAGCTCAAGGAGAAGAAGGTGAAGGAGTCGGAGCTGGAGGGCGACGCCTCCAAAGTGCAGCGCGAGAAGGCGGCCGAGGCCGCGGCCTCCGAGGAGATCATCGCCGCCAAGGCGCGCGAGGAGGCCATGAAGCACGTGCTGCCCCTCAAGGAGAAGGAGATCGAGCAGCGACGCCTGGAGGCCGAGGCGCGCAAGGTCCAGCGCATCAAGGATGCCGAGGGCGAGGCCGATGCGCGCAAGATCGAAACCGTCGCCGAGGCGGATTCGCGGCGCAAGCTCTCCGACGCCGACGCCTATCGCATCGAGGTCACCGGCAAGGCCAGCTCCGAGCAGATGGCGCGCGATTCGGCGCTCATCGCCAAGAACCCGCTGCTCATTCAGAAGACGCTGGCCGACAAGCTCTCCGACAAGATCCAGGTCATCGTCGCGCCGCCGTCGGCGGGCGGGTTCTTCGCGGGCGGTCTCCTCGGGATGCAGCGCGCGCAGGCCGCCGGCGGCGGACCGGCCGCCGCGCGGACCTCCACCTCGGCCCCCGCCAACGACAACGCCAGCGCGGAGGGGGAGTAACATGACCGCCGCGGTCGTCTTGCTGGTCGCTCTGGTGGCCGAGGATCCGGCGGTCCTCCGCAACGCCCCGCGCGACAACGCCCCCGCGCAGGCCACACTCTACCGCGGGGACTGGCTGGAGGTGCGGGGCGAGAGCGCCGGCTTCCTCAAGGTCTACGACCACCGGCACGAGCGGCCCGGGTACATCCGTCCGTCGCAGGTGCGGGTCTACCGGATCGACGCCGAGACGGCGCCCGAGCTGGCGGCGGTGGTCCGGTTCCTGCGCGATAGCACCGGATACGAGTCGATGGGGATCGGGTATGCGGCGCTGGCGCTGCGGGCGGCGCCGGCCGGCAGCGACACCAGCGAGATCCTGGCCTCGATCGGCAGCCTGGCCGATCGGTTGGCGCGGCGGGCCTCGGCGCGACGGGCCGACTCGAAAGACACGACGCTGGCCGCGCACGTCGACGTCGCGCAGAGCTACGGCGTGAAGTTCCGCGTGCTGGAGCCCGAGGCGCTGGGCGGCCGCGCCCGGCTCTGCTACGACGGCGAAGCCTGGGAGCAGCTGCTGGCGCTGCCGGCGGCGTCCCCCACCGAGCGGGTCCGCGCCGCGCTCTTCCTGGCGGCCGACCCCTGCCGCGACCCCGCCCAACCCCCGACCGAGGCGCGTCTGTGGAACGATCGCCGTCTGCGCGCGCTCGAATCGATCGACTTCGCCGCGGCGAACGCCATCCCCGCTTCGCTGGCGGGGAGGGTTCGGCTTCGTCTGGCCGAAGCGCTGGCCTGGCGGGCCTTCAGATCGGAAGAGCACACGTCTGAACTCCAGTCACTGACCAATCT
>CALAOV010000247.1 GCA_937889515.1 uncultured Myxococcales bacterium
AAGGCCGCCAGCCTCCCTTCCCGGGCGAGGGACTCAGCCAATCTCAGAGCGAAGGCAGCGACGTGGGGGTGACTAACGAGGACGGCGGTCAATTGTGACCAATAACGCTGCGGGCCGCCAGGACGCGACCCTCGAGCGCGGCTCCTGCGAAGGCGACGTCGAAGCCGAGCCTGCGCGCGATCGGCGCGAGCGCGAAGGGGAGCACGCCCGGCGCACGTCGTTCCCCGATCGCGATTTGATACACGAACGAGACAGACTTCCGAAGGAACGACAACCTACGCAAGGCGACCCGCGTATGGTTGTACGAATACCACTTGATGCTCTCAAAGTCTGACACGCGCAGACCAATCGTTTCCCGCGGTGCCGAATAGTGCCTGATCGCGAGCAGAGGATCGAAGATCACCCTCCAGCCCATGCCTCGCACCTGTAGCCCGATGTCCACTTCGTACCCCTGCGCGACGTTTCGGTTGAGCTGCATGTCGAACTCGATGCGGTGGGCCACCTCGCGCCTGAAGCTCATGTTGCCGCCCAGCATGAAGTCGACATCGACGGGCTGGCTGAAGGTCGGCCGGCAGTACATCTTCCCCACGAAACGACCGAGGGGGCTGACGTAGCCCACGCGGTCGGTCGTCGGAACGTCCACCGGTCCGTCATCGGCGTGCACGTTGATGCATCGCCCACCGACCGCGCCGATCGTCGCGTCGGCGTAGTGACCAACCAGACGCTCTGTCCACCCCTCCTGGGCCTCGGCGTCGTCGTCCATGACGGCAATAATCTCTCCGGTCGCCGCCGCGAGACCGACCTTGACCGGCGGCATGAACCCCGGTTCGGACACCAGCTCACGTCGGAGCTCGAAGGGCAGAGATTCCCGCTGGAGCTCCGCGATGGCCTCGTGGGTGGGGATATCCGTGTCCCGCGCGACCGCCACGACCTCGGCGGGCGGTCGCGGCTGCTGGATGAGCGAGCGAACCGCGCGACGGATCCAGACCGGGCGTTGATACGTCGGGATCACCACGCTGAGCGTCGGATGGTGAGTCATGGTCGAACCGACGGAGTATATACGTTATAAGAAATCGTCATGATAAACGGAGGCGGTCGACTTCCTCGCCGCGACTTTCTCTTCGTTCAGTCGACCACGGAAGTGGGAGGCGCCGAGACGGTTCTTCTGAACCTTTTCGGAGCCAGCGAGGAGCTCCGACGACGCAGTCTGATCGCGACCTTGGGGTTTGGAGAGGGCGACCTACCGAATCGCCTCCGCATGTTGGGAGCCGAAGTGGTGGAGCTGCCGAGGGCGCGCTTCCGACACCCCTGGAAGGTGGTCCATACCTTCCGCGCTCTCCGATCGGTCGCCCGCGCCTCTGGCGCCCGCGCCGTGATCGGAAACGGCGGGCACCCACAGGTGGTCGGGGGTGTCGTTGCCAGGCTCGCGAACGCCCGGTCCGTTTTCATGGCGCACATGATCTACCCCTATCCGCTCTGGAAGAACGATCCGCGCGACTTCTTGGCGTTGGCAGGACCGCTGGATCTGGCGCTGGCCGTCTCCAAGGCGGCACAAGCGACGTTGTCCCAGTTGCGCCCGACTGTGAGGAATCGTCTTTTGTACAACGGAACGCCCACCCGGGATGTGGCAGCTGCCGACGCCCAGGCGGCGAGGGGTGAGCTTGGCGCCGGCAATGACGAGGTGTTGATCGGCGTCTTTGGTCGCTTGCAGCGGTGGAAGGGCCAGGACGTTTTCGTGAAAGCGGCCGGCGAGGTCGCCCGGGCACGTCCCCATGTCAAGTTCGCCATCGTGGGTGGTTCGGTGTTCGGGTTGGAGCCCGAATACCTGGAGGAGCTCAAGAGTCAGGTGGTGGCGGAAGGCCTGGCGGACCGGCTGATGTTCACTGGCTTTCGGACGGATGTTCCTCGGCTGATGGCGGCCTGCGATGTCGTCTGTCATACCTCGCGCGTACCGGAGCCCTTCGGGCTGGTCATCGTGGAAGCCATGGCGGTCGGTCGCCCGGTCATCGCGACCGCTGGCGGTGGGCCGAGTGAGATCATTGCCTCCGATTCCGACGGGATACTGGTTCCGCCCGAGGACCCGGGAGCGCTCACCCGTTCCATGCTGGCTCTCGTCGATGATCCCGAGCGACGACGAGCACTGGGCGTCCGCGGGCGAGAGCTGGTCCGGACACAGTTCAGCATCGATGTCATGGCGTCCGCCCTGGTGGGACATCTTGACGACTCGATCGCCGATCGTTGAGCGCCAGGCGTTCTCGGGCCGAGCGCTTGCGGACCCGGCGTTCCACGATCTCTCGAAGATTTCGGCGCGATTGCACGATGAAGTAACGAAGGGCGTCTGCCTCCGTGTCGAAATGCACCAGCTTGCGAAACAGCTGCTCGGCGCGCGGCAAGGGCGTGGTCGATCCGTACGATCGCACGACCCGTCGCGAAAACAGATACGGGGTCGCCGCAGATCTCGCGGCGCCCCAGCGGGTGAGAAACGACGCCGCGAGCAAGATCGCCGTTCGCAGCGGGCGGCGACAATGCCAGGTACCGGCCAGCGCGTCGGCTCTCGTTGCGTCTTCCGCGGACGGCAACAGCCGCGCCAGATCGACCAGATAGATCGCCGGGACGTCGAAGTGGTCGATCGCCATGTGCAGGGAATGAAAGATCGCCGCGTGCGTCGGCGCGAGCACGAGGATGTCCGTCTGGCCCACCCGCGAAGACTGCGCCTCGGCCCAGACTGCGCTGTAGTCGATGCGGCAGCGCGCAAGTGGGGCCAAGGCCATGTGAAGATCGATCTCCACGCCCTGCCGGGTCCACGCCACCTCGTGATAATCGGGATCGTCGAACCCCGGCGCGGCGGCGCGCGGCTCGAAACCCAAGCGATCCAGCGCCGCAAAGGCGGCGCGCCGCTTTTCGGCGGGGACCAGGAGGTCGACGTCCGAGGTGGGGCGCGCGCCGGCCACCCGATACAGGCGCGTCTCGTAGTCCAGCCCCTTGAGCACGATGGTCCGAACCCCGGCATCCGTCAGCGCACGGAGGCACGCCTCCGCGACCTGCCCGAGGACCATGTTTCGGGCGGCGGTGACCAAGCGATCACGCCGGAAGGTCTCGGCGAGCCGCACGGGCAGCGTCTCGCCACAGGTTGCCGACAGCAGCGGCGTCAGCCGGTGGTGTCGGGCGACGGTGACCAGCAGGGGATCCTCGGGCGCCAGCCCCGCGGCACGGGGCGGATCCTCCAGCGCGGCGAGGAGCGCGACCAGGTGCTCACGTTCGCTCAATATCGTCGCCACCCGCCCAACCAGCAGACCATGCTCGACCGAGAGGGTCAACGCGGTCGGTGACTGTCTCGGAGCAGCGCTGCGGAGTATGGTCGAGCCCGTGACAGGGATCCCGATGCTCGACCTGGCGGCGGAGCATGCCCCGCTTCACGACGGGTTGCAGCGGGCCTTGGCCCGCGTCCTGGAGTCAAACTGGTTCATCCTCGGAGAAGAGGTCGCCGCGCTCGAGCGGGAGCTGGCCTCGGACCTGCGTATCGCGCATGCGGTCGGGGTCTCGTCGGGCTCCGATGCGCTGTTGTCGATGCTGATGGCCTGCGGAGTACGTTCTGGGGACGAGGTGGTCACGACGCCCTACTCGTTCTTTGCAACCGTGGAGGCGATCCTGCGCCTCGGTGCCACACCCATTTTTGCCGATGTAGATGCCGACACGCTGAACCTCGATCCCGGGCTCGCTTCCGAGCGAATCGGCCCCCGGACGAGAGCGGTCGTCACCGTTCATCTGTTCGGGAGATTGGCGCGCACCGCGCGTCTTCGTCAGGCTTGCTCGGCGGCGGGGATTCCGCTGCTCGAAGACGCCGCGCAAGCAATCGGCGCCTGGGACTTCGAGGGGGGCCACCGGGTGTCGGTGGGGGGCCTGGGGCGCGGCGCCGCGCTCTCGTTCTTTCCTTCGAAGAATCTGGGTGGATTCGGTGATGGTGGCATGGTGATCACGAACGACCCTGAGCTCGCGGCTCAGATCAAACGGCTTCGAAGTCATGGGACGTCCGACAAGGTGCGACACGAGGTGGTGGGGGGAAACTTCCGACTCGACGAGATCCAGGCGGCATTGCTGCGGGTCAAGCTTCCGCATCTGGCACGTTGGTCTGCGGAGCGTCGGGGAATCGCGGAGGCGTACCGCCAGCGTCTGGCCGGTCTGCCGTTGAAGGCTCCCCCGCCGGGGGAGGGATGCGTTTGGAATCAATTTGTCATTCGCGTCGAGGCAGCGCGCCGCGGGGCACTCGTTCGTCACCTCGCCGACCGCGGGATCGCTTCCGGCGTTTACTATCCGATTCCATTTCACCTGCAGCCTCCGCTGGTGGCGCTGGGGCATCGGCCCGGAGAATTCCCCATAGCGGAACAAGCGGCGAAGGAGGCGCTGGCCTTGCCGATCTTTCCGAGTCTGAGCCTGAGGTCGATGGACCGAATCGTCTCCGCCATCGTGGATTTCTTCGGCTGAGAAATCGCCGAAAATAAGCGTCCAGATTGCCGTCGCGGCGCTTCTGAGCAATGGTATCTCGGATGCGCGGAATCATTCTGGCTGGCGGAAAAGGCACTCGCCTCTATCCGCTCACCA
>CALAOV010000248.1 GCA_937889515.1 uncultured Myxococcales bacterium
GTGGAAGCGCCTCCTGCGCCCGCCGCGATTGCCGTCGCCGCCGCACCCGCCGCCGTTGCCGTTGCCGCCGCGCCCGTCGCCGCCGCGCCCGCGGTAGTCACGATCACCCCGGCGCCCGCGCCGGCCGCGCGGCCCAAAGTGACACCGAAGCCGGTGGTGGTCGTCCAGCCGGTCGCCGCGAGACGACCGTCGGTGGTGCTCTCCAATGCCGCCGACGGGGTGGTCGTGCGGCGCAACGTCGTGATCAACGTCGGGGCGGGTCAACCTCCCGTCCACGGCACGATCGGCAAGCCGAATCCGCCCCCTGCCTGGCCGGCCCGCGCACACGCCGGCGGGCACTACGCCGTGCGCGACGGTGCCGGTTACGTCACCGGCAACCGCAGCCGCGCGGCCGCGCCGGATGCTCAATCGCAACCGCTGGCCTCGGCGCGTGACATCCGCATGCCCTGGGAGACGCCCGCGCCGACCCGCATCGCGCCGGCCACTCAGTCCGTCGTGCAGACCGCCGCCCCCGATGGCTCGACCGTGAGCACCACCGGCAAGATCCGCATGCCCTGGGATCCGCCGGCGGCCGGGGCGCCCGAAGCGTTCGCCGGCGACCTGGTCTCCGACAAGAGCCTCGACGAAGTCATCCTCGAGTACCTCGCAGACGACGGCGACACCGACGAGCGCTGACCGGCATCAAAAGAGCGTGAGCACACCAGCCGACAGCGGGGCCCGCGTGCGGGTGTTCGGCACCACCCGTTGCGGTTCCTGCCGACGGGCCGAAGCCCTGCTCGAGCGGGAAGGCATCCCGTTCGAGAAGATCGACGTGACCGGCGACGACCACGCGCGCGCCGCGCTGGTCGAGGCGGCCGGCGGCCGGCGGACGGTTCCGGTCATCTTCGTCGACGGGCGGGTCATCGGCGGCTACGAGGATCTGGTGCGCCTGGTCGCCGCACACGGAATCTGAGGCCGCCGCGGTCGGAATGTCCGAATGTCCGAGAAGGCCGCGGTTCAATCGTCGGAGCCGAGCTTCACGACCAGCCCGGCGTCGCCGTCGACCAGGACCCGATCGCCGTCGCGCAGGCGATCGCAGGCGCCCACCGCGCCGACCACGGCCGGGATCCCGCGCTCGCGCGCCTGCGCGGCCACGTGATCGAGCGGCCCGCCCGTTTCGATCACCAGCGCCGCCGCCGCAATGAGCGGCAACTCCGTCGGAAGGATCGTCCGGGCCACCAGCACCTCCCCGATCCGGACCCGTCCGATGTAGGTGCCGCCGGCGCCCGATTTTCCGCGCACGAGGCCAGGTGTCTCCGCCAAGGCCGCGCCGGCGACCGCCAGCCCGGGTGGATTCGTGCGCGCCTCGGCGTCGGCGGCTCGGGCGTCGGCGAGACACTTCATTGCGTCCGCGCGCGAGAGGTTGACGACGCCGCGCGCGTCGTCGCGCACGACCCCGAGCGGCAGCCAAAAAATGTCGCCGGCGCGCTCGAGCACGCCGCCCGCGACCAACCTGCCCCCCTCGCGGAGGAGCGCCAGTCGAACCTGGGCGGCGGCGCGCGCGTAAAGGGCGTCGTCGTCCTCGCCCACAGCCGCGCCCGCCCGCGCCGCCGCGAGGTGGATCTCCCAGTCGTCCCGCGCCACCGGTGGCAGCGCGTTGCGGATGGTCGAGGCTGCCGCTGCAAAGGCGCCGCTCTCCGCTTCCGGATGTCCCTCGCGCCCGGCGGCGAGCAATCGCCGTTCCAGCGCCTCGGGCGCTTCGCGCCAGGTCGGCACGACGACGTCCCAGTCGCTCGACTCGTCGCCGAACGATTCGAGATAGGCGTCGCGCGCGGTGGCCCGGGCTGCCGCGTCGGGGGCGTCGATGAAGACGCGCGCCCGCCGCCGCCGCTCGCTGGCCGCCGACGGGATCGCGGTGAGGAGCGCGGGCAGGTGTGGCGCGGGATCGATCGCGTGGCGCCGCAGGAACGCCGCCAGCGCGGAGCGTCCGGCGCGGGCCGCCGGTTGCACGACGCCGAAGAGCGGCTGGTAGATGGCGGTGAAGGTCGCCAGCGCCGCCTCCAGGGTCGGCGCGGGCGCGGCCAGGCGGGGATCGGCCACGGCACGCAGCGCACGCAGGGCCTCGGTCGCCGAGCTCGGCGGGGTGCCCTCCGACGTTTCGTTGGTCGCGTCGTCGGCGCGATAAAAGAGGTATCCGCCCGCGACCCGCTGCCGAAAGCCCGTCTGGCAGGTCCGGTCGACCAGCGCGACCAACCCCGCCTGCGCCGACGAAAGTGGAAGCGGGTTGTGGGCTGCGTCCCAGCGCCAGTCGCCCCCGGGGTCGGGCGCACCGCTGGTCCGCGCGGCCCGCGGCCTTTGATACGGGCGAAGCTGCAGGAAGGTCACCTCGGAACCGGTCGCGACCCACTCGACCTCGACCGGACCGTGCAGATCCGCCAACTTGGTGAGCGCGTCGACCAGGCCCGCGCGTGCGGCGCCGGCGTTGCCCGCGTCGCCCGAATGGACTTCGATCGCCGGCGGATCGGACGGATCGGACGGATCGATCGCAGCCGTCCCCGCCGCGTCGCCGGTGACGAAGGGGTGAATGAGCACCGCGACACCGAGGGTGTCGGTGCTGAGGTCGCGTCGGCAAAGATAGGCGAAGACGCCCGGCGCGAGCGCGGACAGGAGCACGGCGCGCAGGGCGTCGGGGACCGCGCCCGCCGGCAAATCGAGCCGCGAAAGAAACAGCCCGGCGGCGAGCGCACCGGCGTCGTCCTCGATCGATGTCGACGAGCGGACCGCGAACCGCGCGCCGGGCTGGGGCGCCAGCGCGCGCAGCATCGTCGCGAGCGTCCCGGTGAGCCCTTCGGGCCAGGGTCGCCCGGCCAGCGCCTCGGACGCCCGCGCGATCGCCTCCAGGACGGCGGGTCCGGCCCACGCACCTGGCGCGCTGGGCAGCGCGGGCCCGCCGGCCCGCAGCCAGGCGAAGAGATCCGAGGTGACCACGACCGCCTCCGGCACCCGCAGTCCCGCCGCCCGGAGTCGGAGCAGCGAGCGCGCCTTGCCCCCCAGCTTGCCGGGATCGGCCCCCAACCCGAGCCGCACGCAGAAGCTCATGATCGCGCGCGCCGTCGTGATAATTTGCGCCGGCGCATGCGCGGTCCGTTGCTTTCAGGTCCTCTCGGAAGCCAGCCAACGCTGGAGGCGCTGTTGCGCTGGACGGCCGATCGCGCGCCGGTGATCGTGCTCGGCCCGCCCTGGCTGGGCGATGCCGTGTCGCGCGGCGGACGAACGCTGCTCCTGGTCGAGACCGAGCTGCGGCCCCAGGCCTTGCGCGCCCGCAAGCGCGCACAGAAGGAGGGACGTCCGCTCGAGGTCACGCTGGCGGCCGCCGAGCTGCCGCTGCGCCGCGGCTCCCTCTTCGCGCTGGTCGTCGAGAACGTGGCCGGTCTCACCGACGACGAAGCGGTCCGCTGGATCGCGGCGCTGGTGCCTTGCCTGCGTCCCGGCGGCCGCCTGATCGCCGCCGACGCCACCTCCAGCGACGTCGCGGCCGCCCGGGTCGCCGGCGCCTTCCTCTCGGCGGCGCTGGTCGAGATCGTCCAGGAGTGGCCCCGCGACGGCGCGCTCCTCACCGTCGGTGTCGCCCCGGCCGCGCCGATCGTCGCCGCCCGCTTCGACTTCCGCTGACCGCTGCGCACCAAGCCAGCGTAGCGCGGCTTTCTGCACCCACACAGGAAACCTGTGTGAGAGCCGGTTTCAGACATAATGACTCGGCATGTGGCGGCGGTGGAGCTGGGCGCTCGCTCTCTCGGTGCTGGCGCACTTCGCGCTGGTCGGGATCGGCCTCGGCCTGGGGGCGCGGGGAGGTCTGGGCGGTCGGGTCGACATCGAGATCACCGGCATGCGCCTCGACGAGGTCAAGGATCTCCCGCTCGGTGGCCCGATGGGCGCCGACGGCGCCAAGGGGCACGCGCGCCGTCGAGCGCGCAACCGCGTCGCGCCGCCACCCGCCGACGGCACGCTGGCCACCCACGCCGACGACCACGATAAGAGCGGCGGTCCCTCGGCCACCGACGACGAGAACGCGCCGGCGCCGACCAACGATCTGAATGCGTACGGCCCGCGCGGGTCGCGCCTGACGGCGCTCTTGCGGCTCGACCGCCTGCGGGGGACCGACTACGCGGCGCCGGTCGATGCGCTGCTGACCCGCCTGCCCGACCGGCGCGATCTCCTGGAAGGGACCGGGCTCGACCTGTTCGACGCGTTCGATGCGCTGCTGATCGCCACGCCCCATCCGCTGGATCCCAGCGTGACGTTCCTGGCCGCACGCCACCACCTCGACGAGGGCGCGCTGCGGGCTGCGCTCGGGCGCGGCGCGCGGGCCACCGATCGGGTCCTGAGCTGGCACACCGAAGATGGCCGTCCCGTGGGCGAGCGTCGGGCGCGCCACGCCGCGCCGCCGGGCGCGCCACCGATGCGGGACGATCGGATCATCGTGCTCGCCGCGCCGGGGCTGGCGGTGGTGACGCCGCCCGCCTATCGCGCGATGCTGCTGGCCGCGCCGCCGTCGCCGACCGGCGCCGACGCAGGTACCGGGCCGGATGCCGGCGTCGCCGATGGGGGCGCGCGCGGCGCCGACGTCCTCGGATGGGCCCCCTTGCTCTCGCGTATCGACGCCGAAGAGGGCCTCATGCCCCCGGACGGCGACCTGATGGTGAGCGCGGTCGACATCTTCAAGACCACCGGCGCCTCGGGCGAGGGGCCGCACCTGCTCTACGGGATGGAGGTGCCCCCGGCGGTCAGCGGCGTGGTGGGCGTCGAGGACAGCCCGTTCGTCGACGTCGAAGGCGAGTTCCAGACCGAAGAGCCGGCTCGGCATTGGGAATCGGCCTGGCCGACCATCCTCGGCCGGCTGCGGGCGAACCCGATCGTGCTGCTGAGCGGCTTCTCGCCGCTGCTGGCCCGGGCGACGCTCATCCGGCAGGGGCGCACCGTCCGGGTACACGTGACCGCCACGCGCGACGAGACGTTGCGCCTGCTCGACTTCGCGCTGCACATGCTGGGCGGCTGATCGCCCGCGACTTCAGGTCCGCGACGGGGCGGAAGCGGTCGGCGCCTTCGGTGCGACCGACGGTTTCGGCGCGGTCTGCGGCTTGGGCGCGGCCGGCGGCTTGGGCGCGGTTTGCAGCTTGGGCGCGGTCGGCGGTTTCGGCGCGGGCGTTTGCCCGGGCGCGGTCCCCGGAGCGGTCGGGGATTTGCGCGGCGTCTTGTGGGGCGGGGCGGTCTCGGCCTGACCGTCGGCCAGCACCTCATCCATCGTGGTGCGCAGCTTGCCGCCGGTGTCGTCGGGTTTGACGCCGGCCGGTCGCTCCCAGGGGACGTCGACCAGCGGCAGCCCCGCCGTCACCTGGGTCATGTAGCGCGCGAACATCGGCACGGTCAGCATGAAGGCGGCGTCCTTCTGCCCCAGCGGCCTCTCGTGCTGATCGTCGCCGATCCAGGTGGAGGTCATCCAGCGCGAGGTGTAGCCGATGAACCAGGTGTCCATGGTCGCGCTCGAGGTGCCGGTCTTGCCGGCCGCGAAGAGGCCGGCGGTCCGGATCGCCGGGGCGTGGCCGCGCGTGACCACGTGGCGAAGCAGCGTCGAGGTGAGCCAGGCGGTGCGCGGCGGGATCACCGGCGCGGGCGGCGCCGCCGCGGCCAGCGCCACCAGCCGGTCAAGCCGCTCCGAGGGGGCGCCGAACGGATCGCCCGCCGCCGTGTGGTCTTCGACGACTCGACCGGTGCGATCGCGGATGCGGCGAACGTAGACCGGATCGGCCAGGACTCCGTTCTTGGCGAACGCCGAAAAGGCGCGGGTCAGCTCGTCGATGCGGGTGCAAGAGGCGCCCAGCGCCAGCGCCTGATCGGGGATGATCGGCGTCGTGATGCCGAGGCGGCGCGCCCAGGCCTCGACGTCCTTGCCGCCCATCAGCTTGAAGAGCTGTACCGAGGGCACGTTCTTCGACCAGATGAGCGCGTACTCCAGCGTCACTTGATAGTCGATGGTGTTGTTGAGGTTGGTGGGCGTCCAGACTTCGCCGGTCACCGGATCGACCTCGGCGCGCGGCACGTCGTTGAGCAGCGACGGGAACCCGTACCCGCGGTCGAGCGCCAGCGAGTAGTAGATCGGCTTGTAGACCGATCCCGGCTGCCGGCAGGCCTGCGAGACGCGGTTGAACTCGGAGCGGTCGTAGTCGTCGCCGCCCACCATCGCGAGCACGTAGCCCGAGCCGTGATCGTAGCTGAAGACCGTTCCCTGCGTGCGTGGCGTCTGCTCCAGCGCCAGCTCGACGGGGCGCGCGCGCTTTGGGGCCTTGCCGGGGGCGGTTTCATCGTAGGCCGGCAGCCAATTCACCTCGCTCTTGTTGTCGTAGATCCAGTCGGCGAAGCGGCCGCGCTTCGACTGGTGGGCGTTCTTGACCCACACCACGTCGCCGGCGCGCAGGACGCCCACCGCCGAGTCGAGCTTCTTGTCGTTGACCGCATCCTTTGCGGTGAACGGGCTGGCCCACAGCAGGCTCGCCGCGGGCAACGGGTAGATCCCGGTGCCGACCCGGACCCGCGCCGTGCCGTCGGCGGTGGTGCCTTCGACCAGGCCGAGAAAAAGCCGACCTTCGATCGGCGGATCGCTGCCATAGCGGGCGGCGAGCCGCCGTCGAAACTCGACGGCCGCCGCGCCCGGCAGGTGGGTCACCGGTCCCCGCCACCCCTGGCGCTTGTCCAGCTTGCGCAGCGAGAAATCGACGTTCTCCTGCGCCGCGAGATCGATCCAGGGGAGGGCGGCGGTCTCGATCTCGAGGCCGCCCTCGTAGAGCTGCTTGTCGCCGTAGCGGCGCGCGACGTCGCGGCGGACGTGCTCGGCGAAGTAGGGCGAGACGGTCCGGAAAAAGTCGGGCCGCTGGCGGACGATCACCGGCCGGGCGCGCCAGCGGTTCGCCTCGACGTCGGTGAGGTAGCCGGCGGCCACCATGGCGGCGAGCACCTGATCGCGGCGGGCGCGCGCGGCGTCCAGGCTGGTGAGGGGCGAGAAGCGTGAGGGCGCGCGGACCAGGCCCGCCAGGAGCGCCATCTCGCCGAGATCCAGATCGCCGACCGCCTTGTCGAAGTACCGGCGCGCCGCCGCGGCCACGCCGTAGGCGCTGTGGCCGAGAAAGACCTGGTTCAGATAGAGCGTCAGGATCTCGCGCTTGGCGAAGCGGGTCTCGAGGCGGCGCGCCAGGATCGCCTCCCGGATCTTGCGCTGGATGGTTCGCTCCGACGACAGGAACGACTTGGCCACCTGCTGCGTGATGGTCGAGCCGCCCTGCGCGACCTCGCCGGCGCGGAAGTTGGCGCCGACCGCGCGCGCGATGCCGCGGTAATCGAGGCCGTGGTGCTCGTAGAACCGGCGGTCTTCGGCGGCCAGGAAGGCGTGCACCAGCTGCGGCGGGAAGGCTTCGAACGGCAGGATCTCGCGGCGCTCGGTCGCCAGCTCGGCCAGCGGGGTGCCGTCCCACCCGCGCATCATCGTGGTGGTGGCGGCGACCTGGTGGTAGGTGGCCAGGTCGGGTAGCGGGGGCATGGTGGCCGCGAAGTAGAGGTAGGCGCCCAGGCCGCCCAGGACGACGAGGCCGAGGCCGCAACAGAGGCCGAAGGCATAGAGCTTGAAGAGCCAGTAGAAGAAGCCGCCATCCGAGGGGTTCGTCACCTCGACGCGCAAGGACCCGGGTTCGTCGGGCGGTGGTGGCGGTTGCGGCGGATCCGGCGGCGGTGGTGGACCGGCCACAAACCTGGGTGGACCCGGCGGCGCCGGCGGGGGCGGTGGGCGCTTGCGGGCGTCGGGCGGCAGAGGCGGCGGCGACGCCATGGGCCGCCAAAATTAGCACGGGCGGCGTTGAAGCCGTCATCCGGTCGTGCTCCCATTGCCCAGGTGGACCTGTTCGATCGCGGCGGGACGACGCCGCGCGCCGGCCAAGACGAAACCTTGGTGGGGACCGTCGAGCGGGTGGTCTATTCGGGTGGCGACGGCGCTTTCACGGTCGCGCGTCTCCGGCTCGACCCGGGCGAGCGGGTGGTCACCGTGGTCGGCAGCCTGGTCGGCGTGCCGGCCGGCGCGGCGCTGCGCGTGGTGGGCAAGTTCGAGACCACCGCGCGCTTCGGCGAGCAGTTCCGCGTCGCCAGCTACACCGAGGTCGCGCCCGCCACGCTGGAAGGGCTGCGCCGCTATCTCGGCTCGGGCCTCATCAAGGGGATCGGGCCCGAGTTCGCGACGCGCATCGTGGCGCGGTTCGGAATCGAGACGCTCGAGGTGCTCGATCGCGATCCCGGGCGCATCGGCGAGGTCCCCGGCATCGGGCCGTCGCGCGCGCGCGCCGTTCGCGACGCCTGGAGCGCGCAGCGGCAGGTCCGCGAGGTGATGGTCTTCCTGCAGGGCTACGGCGTCTCGCCGGCCTTCGCCGCCCGCATCTACAAGCGCTACGGCGCGGCGTCGATCGCGCGCGTGCGCGAGAATCCGTATCGCCTGGCTTTCGACATATGGGGAATTGGATTCCTGTCGGCGGACAAGCTGGCGGCGGCGCTGGGGGTGGCGCGCGACGCCCCGGGGCGGATCGAAGCCGGCGTGCGGCACACGCTCGACGACGAGGCCGGCAATGGCAACGTCTTCGTCTCGCGGGCGCGGCTGGTGCAGAAGGCGGCCGCGCTCCTGGAGGTCCCCGAGGAGCTGGCGGGCGAGGCGATCGATCGTCTGGCCCGCACCGGGGAGGTCGCCATCGACGTCTCCGTGGTCGACGCCCCCAGCGATCCGGCGGTGTACGAGGCCGAGCTCTATCGTGCCGAGACCGCGCTCGCCGCCGGACTACGGCGCCTGCTCGCCGCCCCCGCGCCGGTGCCGGTGGAAAAGCCCGACCGGGCGATCGCCCGCTACGAACGGGAGGCCGGGATCGCGCTGGCGCGCCAGCAGGTCGAAGCCGTCAAGCTGGCCTTGCACGCGAAGGTCGCGGTCGTGACCGGTGGGCCGGGCGTCGGCAAGACCACCATCGTGCGGGGGATCGTGTCGATCTTGAAGCGGGCCGGGTTGACGGTCGGGCTGGCGGCGCCGACGGGGCGCGCCGCCAAGCGCCTGGCCGACGCCACCTCCGAGTCGGCCTCGACGCTCCACCGGCTGCTCGAATGGCGTCCGGCCGACGCCACCTTCGGGCGCTGCGCCACTCGCCCGCTCGGCAGCGACGTCTTGATCGTCGACGAGGCCTCGATGCTCGACGTGCGTCTGGCGGCCGATCTGGTCGCCGCGCTCGCGTCGGCCGCGCGTCTCATCCTGGTGGGCGATATCGACCAGCTCCCCTCCGTCGGGCCGGGGACGGTCCTGGCCGACGTGATCGCCAGCGGCGCCGTGCCCACCGTCCGCTTGACGGAGATCTTTCGCCAGGCGGCGCAGAGCCTGATCGTGGTCAACGCCCACCGGATCCAGGAGGGCGAGATGCCGGACCTCGGCGTGCCGCCGGGCGCGGAGCGGAGTCGCGGAGGGGAGCCGGACCGGCGCGATTTTTTCTTTCTCGAGGAAGACGACCCGGCCAAGGCCGCCGCGCTGGTCCGCGATCTGGTCGCCGTCCGTCTGCCGCGCCGGTATGGATTTTCGCCGCAGGAGATCCAGGTGCTGTCGCCGATGCACCGCGGGGAGCTGGGGGCGGGAAACCTGAACCAGCTCTTGCAAGAGGCGCTCACGGCGGGCGCGGCCGGCATCGAGCGCGGCGCGCGGGTGCTGCGCGTTGGCGACAAGGTCATGCAGGTGCGCAACGACTACGACAAGGAGGTCTGGAACGGCGACAGCGGCATCGTCGAGAGCGCCTCCGCCGAGGCGCTGGCGGTGCGCTTCGACGACCGCCTGGTTTCCTACGCGATCGACGAGCTGGACGCGCTGGTCCTGGCCTACGCGGCCACAGTCCACAAGTCACAGGGCTCGGAATATCCCGCCGTGGTGGTACCGCTGCACACGCAGCACTACGTGATGTTGCAGCGCAACCTGCTCTACACGGCCATCACGCGCGGCAAGCGGCTGGTGGTGCTGGTCGGGACGCGCAAGGCGCTGGCGCTGGCCGTGCGCAACGCCGACGTCGCGGCGCGGGCGTCGGGCCTGGCGGCGCGGCTCAGAACCAGCCGCCGATGACGAAGTCGATCCCGAAGTCCTTCTGCTGATTGTTGTTGAACGACAGGTCGAACGACGGGCCCAGGCCCGCGAAAAAGTGCGGCGCCAGATGGTACAGAAAGGGCGCGAAGACCAGCAACCCGGCCGAGCTGCTGGAGGTGTGGTCGCTGTTGGAGGTGTGGCCGCCGAACACGCCCGCCGTTGGCCAGAAGGTGATCCGGTCGTTGATGTTCATGTTGAAACCGGCGCGTGCGCCGAGGCCCACGGTGGTCGAGCCGCCGGAGCTGTAGTCGATGCCGACCATCCCCCCGACGGTGACGGCGTGGGTGAGGAAGTAGTCGATCGCCGGGTGCACGGCGATCTGGTAGTCGCCCCCGCTGGCCTTGTGAAGGAAGAGGAACCCCCCCGAGCTCCCGCCGAAGGCGGTGGTCTGCATCGACAGCACCCATTCGCCGATGGCGCCGAACCCGCCGCCTGGCGCCGCCAGGGGCGCGAACGGAGCCGGGGTCGCTTCGCCGGGCGGGGACGTAGAGAACGAATCCTGCGCGCGCGCCGTGGAGGCGCCCAGTGCCAACAGGGTGAACGCCAGCGGCGAGATCCGGAGCATCGAAGGCTTCATGCGATGCCGGTACCACGTCGCCACGAAGCGATCAAATGAAGCGATCAAACAGCAGCCCCCACTCAGGGAGGCGGGTCTTTGGCCGCCGGGCTCTGCCCCAGCTTGGCGGCGACGCGCGCCGCCTCCTCGACCGCGCGCGCGATGACCGATCGGATGCGACCGTCCTCCATGATCAGTAGACCGGCGATGGTGCTGCCGGCCGGCGTGGTGACCTGATCCTTGAGCGCGGCCGGGTGCATCCCCGTCTGCAGGACCATGCGCGCCGCGCCCTGAAACATCTGCGCCGCGATCTGCATCGCGATGTCGCGCCGCAGACCCATCCGCACGCCCCCGTCGGTGAGCGCTTCTAGGATGATGTAGGCGAAGGCCGGTCCGCTGCCGTTCAAGCTGGTGACCGCGTCCATCACCTTGTCCTCGGCTTCCAGGCAGCCGCCCACGCACTTGAAGATCTCGAGCGCGGTTTGCGCCTGCGCGTCGGTGACGCCAGGCCCGCGCGCGATCACGGTCATGCCCTCGCCGATCAGACAGGGGGTGTTGGGCATCGCGCGCACGACGGCGCTCTTGGGCAGCCAGCCCGCCAGTTGATCGAGGCGGACGCCGGCCGCGATGCTGACGACCAATTTTCCCGCCAGGAGGGCCGCCAGCTCCGGATTGCTGAGCAGCGGTCCTACCTCGTGTGGCTTCACGCAGACCAGCACCACGGTCGCGGCCTTGCAGGCCTCGCGGTTGTCGCCGGTGGTCCGGATGCCGTGCTTGTCGTGGAGCGCCGCCGTGACCTCCGCGCGCCGATCGGTCGCGAGGATCTGCGACGGCTCCAGCCGCCCCGAACGCAGGAGCCCGCGGACGATGGCCTCTCCCATCGTTCCGCACCCGAGCACAGCAAGCGTTTCGGTCTTGGCGAGCATGGCTGGGTCGACTATCGCACGAAGCGCCGGACGATTGGCAGTGCGGGTCCGCTGTGTCAGGCTCGACGCGTGTCGTCTCGGGGTGTCCACGACGGCGGCCCGCTGGTGAGGCGCGCCGCCGGCAGCACGGTGGCGAGCCTGTTCTTCGGGCAAGCCCGCCTTCACCCGGAGCGCGCGGCCATCGTCGACGGGCCGCGCCTGCTGACGTACGCCGCGCTCGCCGATCGCGTCCGTCGCCTGGCCGGCGTCCTGGACGCGCGCGGGCTGGGGCGGGGCGCTCGTCTCGCGATTCTCTCCGAGAACCGCGCCGAGTACCTCGAGCTGTTTCTAGCCGCCGCCACGGTCGGCGCCGTGGTCGCCTGTCCGAACTGCCGGCTCGCGCCGCCCGAGCTCGCGCAATGTCTGGATCTGGTCGAGCCCGAGGCGGTGCTCGCCTCTCCCCGCCACGCCCCGAAGCTGGCGGCTGCGGGCGCTCGGCAGCCCCCTCTGCTTTTCGGCGGGCCCTACGAAGAAATTCTGGCCGCGCAGTCGCCCCGGCGCGAAAGCGCCGCACCCGCGTCGGGGGATCCCGTAGATCCCGAAGATCCGCTGCTCATCCTCTACACGAGCGGCACCACCGGGCTGCCGAAGGGCGCCGTCCTCAGCCACCGGGCGGAGATCGCGCGCAACCTGGTCCTGCGGGCGGAGTACGGCCTGGCGGCCAGCGACACCTTCGTCGCCTGGTCGCCGCTCTATCACATGGGCGCGGCCGACTGCTCCCTCGGTACCCTCATGGCGGGGGGCAAGGTGATCACCATCGACGGGTTCGATCGGGTTGCCCTGGCGCAGATCGTGGGCACGGAGGCGCTCGGCCTGCTGCTGCTGATGCCGGGCATGGTGAGCGCCTTCGCCGCCGAGCTCGAGGCGCGCGCGGTGCGCCCCAAGGGTGTCAAGATCTGCGGCGTGATGGCCGACCTGGTGCCCGCCGCCGAGATCGCCCGGATCACGCGGCTACTCGGCGCGCCCTACGGCAACACCTTCGGCGCGACGGAGACGGGCTGGCCGCCCGCCTCGTCGAACAACATCCCGGTCGGCGTCGCCCCCAAGCGCCTGCCCAAGGAACAAAGCCCTTTCTGCGAGGTGAAGCTGGTCGACCCGGACGACGCCGAGGTCCCCGACGGGCAGCCCGGCGAGCTGTGCATGCGCGGGCCCACCCTGTTCAGCGGTTACTTTCGAGCCGACGCGATCAACGCGCAGGAATTTAGGGGCGGGTGGTTCCATCTGGGCGACGTGTTCGTGCGCAACCCGGACGGCACGCTGGATTTCGTCGATCGCGTCAAATACCTCATCAAGTCGGGCGGTGAGAACATCTACCCCGCCGAGATCGAGCGCTTGATGCTGCGCGACGCGCGGGTTGCGGAGGCCGCGGTGGTGCGCGCCCCCGACCCCAAGTGGGGCGAGGTCCCGATCGCCTTCGTGGCGCGCCGAGATCCGGCGCTCACCGAGGGGGATCTCTTGCGCCTGTGTCGCGCCGGGCTGGCCGGCTACAAGCAGCCCAAGGAGATCCGCTTCATCTCCGTCGAGGATTTTCCCCGCAGCGCCTCCGGAAAGATCCAGCGCCACGAGCTGGAAAAGCTGATTTCAACGAGGTGACGCGATGAGCTCTCTTCCCAGAACCCAGACCACCGGAATCGCCTTCTCGACGGCCGAGGACGTGTTCGTCCGCGGCCGGAGCCTGACCCGCGAGCTCATCGGTCACCTCACCTTCACCGAGATGATCGTGTTCCAGATCCTGGGACGCAGGCCCAGCGCTCCCGAGACGCGCGTCATCGACGCCTGCCTGGTGGCGCTCATGGAGCACGGCCTGACGCCGAGCGCGCTCGCCACGCGCCTGGTCTATTCCAGCGCCACCGAGGCGATGCAGGCGGCCGTGGCTGCCGGGTTGCTGGCGGTGGGGAGCCGCTTCGTCGGGACCACCGACGACTGCGGCCGGTTGCTCGAGCGCCTGCTGGCAGCCGGCGGCGACCTCGACGGTCAAGCGCGCGAGATCGCGCGCGAGCACCACAGCGGCAAGCGGGCCGTCCCCGGGTTCGGCCATCCCCTGCACAAGCCCGACGATCCGCGCGCGCTGCGCCTGCTCGAGATCGGCGGCCAGGAAGGGGTGGCGGGCGCCCACGTGGCGGCCGTGCGGGCGCTGTCGCGCGCGGTCGACGAGGTCTACGGAAAGCACATCACCCTCAACGTGACGGGCGCCATCGCGGCGTTGCTGGGCGATTGCGGCGTCCCGCGCGAGATTCTGCGCGGGTTCTCGATCATCGCCCGCGCCGCCGGCCTCGTGGGCCACGTGCACGAGGAACAGCAGAAGCCGGCCATGCGGGCCATCTGGGAAACGGCCGACCAGGCCATCCCGTACGATGGCCCGCCACCCAGCGCCGGACACCCGAAAAAGTAGTGCTAGCCTTGCGCCGGTTAACCGGCTTTCCCGACCATCCGATTTCCCCGACTGGAGAAAAGACCATGAAGCTCTACATGCACCCCGTGTCGATGACGAGTCGCCCCGTTCGTCTGTTCATCGCCGAGAACGCGATCCCCTGTGAAGAGCAGGTCGTCGACCTCATGAAGGGCGAGCACCTGCAAGAGCCCTACACGGCGATCAACCCCAACAAGCTGGTCCCCGTGTTGCAGGACGGAGATCTGCGGCTCACCGAGAGCTCAGCGATCCTCAAGTACCTCGCCGACAAGACCGACTCGCCGACCTACCCCAAGGACCTCAAGCAGCGGGCCAAGGTCAACGAGATGATGGATTGGTTCAACACCAACTTCTATCGCGACTTCGGTTACGGGATGGCCTACCCGCAGATCTTCCCGCACCACAAGCGGCCCACCGACGACGTGCAGAGCGCCACGATCACCTGGGGACAGGAGCGGGCCAAGGGCTGGCTCCAGCTTCTCAACGACTACTGGATCGGCCCGAAGAACGGCTACGTCTGCGGAAACGAGATCACCATCGCCGACTACTTCGGCTCCTGTCTGGTGACGCTCGGTGAAGTCCTCCGCTGCGATTTTTCGAAGTACCCCAACGTCACCCGCTGGCTCGGCAACATGAAGAAGCTCAAGAAGTGGAGCGAGATCAACGAAGCGCTCTACGGACTGGCGGCCGCCGTCAAGGATCTGCAGTTCGCGGCCATCTGATCGCCCCGACGCCATGATCAAAGGGCTGCACCACAATGCGTACCGCTGCCGCGACTCGGAAGAGACCCGCCAGTTCTACGAGGGATTCCTGGGCTTGCCCCTGGCCACCACGCTCGAGATCAACGAAACCAAGAGCGGACGCAAGACCCAGACGCTCCACACCTTCTATCAAATGGACAACGGGTACCTGGCCTTCTTCGAGGCGCCGGACCTGCCGTTCGAGTTCAAGACCCAGCACGACTACGATCTGCACATCGCGCTGGAGGTCGATTACGACCAGCTGCAGCCGATGCTGGAGAAGGGCCGGCAGGCGGGGATAGAATCGCGCGGCATCTCGGACCACCACTTCATCCATTCGATCTATTTCCGCGATCCCAACGGCTACAACATCGAGCTGACCGCCCGGATGCCGAACCACGACGAGGTCACCAACCCGGCAACCAACCGGGCCCGCGCCAAGCTGGACGCGTGGCAATCGGCCAAGCAGTCGCCCAAGTAGACCCTCAAATAGTCCGGAAGTGCTTCCGGTAGGCGCCCCAGATGAGGGGCCAGTCGGCGATGCGGTGATCGGCGCCGCGCGCCCAGGCGCTCAGCGACAAGGGCAGCGCGGTCTCGAACTGAAACCACAACGAAGCGTCCGGCGAGCGTTGCGGTCGATTCGCGTGCGCGTCGTCGAGCGCGAGGTGGCGCTCGACCGAAGAGGCCATCACCCCGTGCGGCGTGAGGCTGGGGGTGACGAACAGACCACCTGGAACGAACGGCGAGCCGGCACTCACCGTGTCGCGGATGATGCCGTTGATCTCGGTGGTCACGTTGCGATGAAAGTAGGGCGGGCGAAAGGTTCCCTCGGTGACGTCCCAGCGGGGCGGGAAGATGACCAGATCGAGCGTGTGGGCCCCCGCCTCGTCGAGCGGCGCCGACAGCACGGTGTGAACCGACGGGTCCACGTGATCGACGCGGGTGTTGCCCGCCGGCGAAAACATCGCCAGATCGTAGACGTACGGACAGTGATTGCCGTGCCAGGCGACCACGTCGAAAGGCGAGTAGTCCTGCACCGCCTCGAAAATCTCGCCGCCGAGCTTGGCCGTGATCCGGTATCCGAGAGATAGACGATCCTCGTGCCAGGCCGCGGGCGCGCGGAAGTGACGGGCTTCGGCCAGGCCGTTGGCCCCGAGGGGTCCACGTTCGGGCAGCTCGAAGTGTCGCCCGAAGGCCTCCGCGACATAGCCGCGCGCCGTCGGTCCCCGCAGGAGCACGCTGAACCGCAGGCCCCGAGGGATGACGGCGACCTGTCCCGGCGCGACCTCGAGCACGCCGAGCTCGGTCATCAAGGTGAGACCGCCCTCTTCGGGCAAGAGCAGCAGGTCGCCATCGGCGTCCGTGAAGCAGCGGTCCTCCATGCCGCGGTTGGCCGCGTAGACGTGGACCGCGAACCCGCGCCGCAGCCGCGGCGAGCCGGCACCGCCGACGGTCGCCAGGCCGTCGACGAAGTCGGTCGGCGTGCCGGCGGCGGGGAGGGGGAGCGGATTCCATCCCACCAGATTCGGCTCGGGCGGCTCGGTCGCGAAGTCGCTCTTCAACGTCGCGTGTGCGGCGGGAACGAACGCCCCCTGCTGGGCCGAGGGACGAATTCGATACATCCAGGTGCGCCGGTTGCTCCCCCGGGGGGCCACGAAACCGGTGCCGTTGATCTGCTCGGGATAAAGGCCGTACGCGCCGTGGCGCGGGGAGTTCTGATCGCGCGGCAACGCGCCCGGCAGCGTCTCGCTCTCGTGCACGTTTCCGTAGCCCGCCATCGGCGGCGGCGCCGGTCTCCCCGACAGGATCTGGCGCGCCAGGATCCGATGCCGCCCGTGCAGCGCGTGGGCGTTGCCCGGGAGCATCTCGACGGTGACGGCGCAGCCGGCGCCGGCCAGTAGCTGCGCCGTCTCGATGATCCTCGCGCGCGTGTTCCAGGGATCCTCCTCCTGCGCGCCCAGTAGAACCGGCGTGCCGGCCAGGCCCGGTCCGGGCTGTGGGCGCTCGTCGGGCGGACCGATGATCGCGCCCGACAGCGCGACCAGCGCGGCCGGGCGGCTGCCCCGCGGCGAGTCCTCGAGCGAGCTTCGGATGAACAATTCGATCGCCAGACAGCCACCCTGGGAGAACCCGAACATCACCACCCGCTCCGGGGCGCTGCGCTCAGCGGCGATCCGCAGCACCGTGGCGACTTGCTCCAACGCCGCGACGAGCTGCGGGCCGATCTCCGCCCGCGGGGCGGTGTACTTCGCGGCGTACCAGACGTTGTCGGGCGCCTGGGGCGCCACCACACAAACCGTTGGATCGTTGCCGACGATCTCCACGGCGCGGCTCAAGATCCCGTCGGCGGCGCCGCCCCGCCCGTGAACGCAGACGATTACCCGCCGCGCCTCTTCCGGGCGCGCCCCGGTCACGGACACCAGCTCCGGCAAGCCCCAGTCCTCGGAGCGCGTGGCGGCCGAAGGGCGGCGGCCGTGAAACGCCGCGCTCAACAAATCGCGCGGCAGATCGGAGGACGACGCCTCTTCCAGCAGGCCCCGCAGGCCGTCGAACGTCACGCCGAGCGCCCGCAACGACACGCCGGCACCCGCGCGCACCAGGAAGTCGAACAGGCTGGCTTCCAGATCGGCAAGCGCCAGCCTCCGTTCGATCTCCGCCACGAGGTCGGGCGTTTCCGTCCGCAGGCGGTGGATCGAATGCGGCAGCAGGACGCTGTGCAGGCCGCTGTGGTCCAGATCGAATCGCCCGCCCAGACGATGGGCCAGCTTGTGGTGCAGGCCCGGCGTTCCCGATTCCAGCGCCCCCGCGGCCAGCGCCGCGCCCCGCAACGCGCCGGCGCGGGCGCGGCGATCGTTGGGCGCGCGCACCAGGGCCTCGATGGCGGTGTACAGGATCCCGATGGCGTCGAAGGCCCGCTCCCGCGCGTCGCCCTGGAGCGACGCGGTGCCGAGCGCGCCGATCGGGTGGGCCAGCGCGTTCATCAGGCTGGTCACCGTCAGCGTCTTCGGCATGCCCAACGTCAGCTCGACGTCGTGGATGACCGCGTCGGGGCGCACCTTGGGATCGCGCCCGGTGGTCTTGGTGCCGCCGGCGGTGGTGCCGTACATGTTGGTCATCTCGGATCCCGCGTAGGTGGTCGGGATGGCGACGAAGCGCACCTCGCGTTCCAGTCGCAGCGCCTTGCCGAGGCCGATCGCCGACCCGCCGCCCAGCGCCACGATCGTGTCGGCGCCGAACGCGTCGAGCTTTTGCCGGGCCTCGCCCCGCACCGCCTCGGGGACGTGGCGCCGGGCGCCCGAGTAGACCTCGACCTCGAACCCGGCCAGCAGGGATCGGACGCGATCGACGTGGCGCTGGCTCTCGCCGGTGATGAGCAAGATGCGCCGGGACTTGGCGCGCGTCAGGAGACCCGGCAAGGACTCGAGCCCGTCGCTGTCGGGGCTGCTCACGGCGCGTAGTATGGCACGCGTCGGGCCGGGCCACTTGTGGCGGTCGCCCCGAGATGGCACCGTATTGTCGATGGGGGGCAAGCATCTCGGATTGACGGTCGTCGCGCTCGCGTCGCTGACCGTCGCCGCGGGCTATCTGCTGCGCGCCCACCCGTCGAACGCCGCCTCGGAGCTACCCGCTTCCCCCCGCGAGATCCCGGTGGGGACGCCGCTTCCGCCGCTGGTGCTCGCCGACGATCGGGGCGAGCGGGTGTCGCTCGGGTCGTTGCGCGGACCAACCGTGCTGCTGTTTTTCCGCGCCACCAGCTGTCCCATCTGCCGCAAGCAGCTCGCCGCGTTCGCCAAGGTGGCGGCGCGTTTCCACGCGGCCGGCGTCGCCGTCGTCGCGGCGAGCCCGGATATGCCCGACGCCCTGGCCAAGCTGCGGCGGGAGCTCGATCTGCCGATGCGTCTCCTCTCCGACCGCGACGAGCAAGCGGTGAACGCGCTCTGCGGAGGCCTCGCCCATTGCGAGCTGCTCATCGACGCCAAGGGCATCGTGCGCTGGGGCGCCTTCTCCGAAAGCTGGAGTCACCCGCCAGAGCCGGACGCGTTGCTGCTGGAAGCCGTTCGTCGGCAATCGTCGGGCGGAGGTTGAGCGTCGACGCTCGACCGGCAGCGTCGCTAGGCCACGACCTCTTGCTGCAACATCATCGCGTGGTCCTCGTGCTCTAGCTTGTGGCAGTGAAAGACGTACGTGCCGGTGTAGTCGTAAAAACGCATGATGAGGCGCGCGCGGCCGGCCGGCGGGATCGCGACGCTGTCCTTCCAGCCCCGGTGCGCGGGCGGCGGCGGTGCGCCGTTGATGTCGAGCACCTGAAAAGGGACCATGTGCTGGTGAAACGGGTGCATCTGCGTCTGCTCGCCGTTTTCGATCTCCCAGATCTCGGTGGTCCCCAGCTTGACCCGAAAGTCGATGCGCGCCGGATCGTAGCGCAGACCATTGATGGTCCACTTGCCGTCGGCGAGCTGGAAGCGGAGGCGCCGGTGCTTCTTGACGGCCTCGTGCTCCGGGATGCGCGGCACGTCGGCCAGCCGCTCGGGCACGCGGCTTTCGTCGTTCTCCCGGCGCACCACATCGAACCGCAGCACGTCGGGTAGCTCGGGCCAGGTGGGGTCGAGGTTGCGCAGCACGACCGAGCTGCCGGTTTTGAGGCGCCCGAAATCGATGATGCAGTCGGCGCGCTCGGAGGCCGCCAGCTCGACGCTGGTCTGGATCAGTGGCGCGGAGAGCAGCGAGCCGTCGGAGGCGATCTGCACGATCGGATCGCCGTTGCCGAGCGCCAGGCGCAAGTTTCGCGAGTTGGCGCCGTTGACGAAACGAAAGCGGTACCGGCGGGCGGCGACCTGGAAGAACGGGGTGTGCACGCCGTTGGCGCACAGCGTGTTGCCGAGGACGCCCGTGAACGTGGTGCCCGCATCGACCGTGTACTCGAGGCCGTTGTTGGCATCGAAGAGCCGATCCTGGATCAGGATCGGCACGTCGTGCTCGCCGGTGGGCAACCCGAGCGCGTCTTCCGCGGGATCGCGAATGATGTAGAGGGCGCCCAGTCCCCGAAACAGGTGCGCGCCCGTCAGACCGAAGGTGTGGTCGTGATACCAGTAGGTGCCGCCGGTCTGGTTGTTCGGGTAGGTGTAAAGGCGGCTCTCGCCAGGCTTGATCGTGTGGAGCGGGTGCCCGTCGCTGGTGGCGGGGGCATGGTGCCCATGGTTGTGCACGTTCGCCGACTCGCCGAGCCCGTTTTTCACCGTGACCAGCGTCGGTCGACCGCGCGTTGCGAGGATGGTGGGCCCGGGCCAGATACCGTCGAAGCCGAGGATCGGCGTGGCGGCGCCGGGCAGCGGCTGACCCGAGCCCGGACAGAGCACCAGATCGATCTCGTCCCCCTGCGGACCTGTGCGGGTCGGCCGCTTGACGGGCGGGATCGGCAGCGCGCGCGCGAACGAGGGCGGTCGCACGGCGCCGTAGCTGGCGGTTTTGTCGGCCAGGCGCGCCCAGGGGTTCTGGTCTTCGGCTTCGGCGCGCAGATGCCCCGCTCCGAGCACCGCCAGGCCACCGGTGGCGGCCAAACCCCCTTCGAGGAGCTGGCGGCGGGTGATCAGGCGGGACCTCCGAGCACGAACGCCACGGTAGCAGAAATCACGTACTGGAATCTGAATGCTGTTGACCAATGGTGTTTTTTCCGGCCTTCTTTGCGCAAACAGAGGGGGTTCACGATGATCAGAAGAATGACCATGTCGTTGTGTGCGGTGAGTGCGGTGTTGCTGCTGGCGGTGGCGCCCGTGGCGGCCAAGTCCAAGGCGGCCAAGGAAGATCCGGCCAAGCGCGGCGAGTACCTGGTGATGGTGGGCGGCTGCAACGATTGCCACACGCCGTTCAAGATGACGCCGATCGGCCCGCTGCCTGACATGGAGCGCATGCTGAGCGGGCACCCGGAGGGTCAGCCCGATCCGTCCGGCACGCTGGGCAAGATCGATCTCACGACCACGGGACCGGACCTCACGGCGTGGAAGTTTCCGTTCGGCATCAACTACACGCGCAACCTGACGCCCGACAAGACGGGCCTCGGCGAGTGGACCGAGGCGCAGTTCATCAAGACCCTGCGCACCGGCCGGCACCAGGGGGAAGGGCGCGCGCTTCTGCCGCCGATGCCTTGGTACAACTACGGCGGCATGCCCGACGACGATCTCAAGGCGATCTGGGCGTATCTGCGCACGATCAAGCCGATCAAGAACACCGTGCCGGATCCGAAGGTTCCGCCGCCGGTGCTCGATCAGTTCCTGAAGAACAACGCCGCGATCGTGGACATCGTCATCAACCACAAGGCGCCGCCGGCTCCCCCGGCCGCGGCACCAGCGCCCGCCGCAACACCCGCGCCGGCCAAGAAGTAGCGCTTAGGGCGCATCCACCAGGTAGAGGTGTGCGAGGCATTGCTCGTCGTCGGGCGCCTCGCCCATCTTCACCGCCGTGGTTCGGCTGGTGGTCGAAAATTCGCAGGTGAGCGCCAGCTGGTCCCCGGGGGCCAGCGCGACCGGCGCGGCGTCTCGGAAGAGCTGCTGGTCGTAGACGTCCCAGTGGCCGAAGTGCGCCAGGCACCGGCGCTCGCCGGCGTGCGTCCGTTCGAGATCGAGCACCCGTCCGAGGGTGTGCATGCGCGGCACCAGGCCGAGCAGCGTCGCGGCGCGATCGGCCGTCCAGGTCGCGCGCACCTGCGCCTGCGTCTGGCCAGGCGCCAGCGCGAAGGGGGGCGGGCGGAGGGTGACGAAGCGCGCGGCGCGTGCCACCTCGCCCGTGGCCAGGAGCATGCGCGCGCGCACGGGGATGCCCGGCGCCGAGGCGATGAGGTCGTAGCGCAGCTGCAAGACGAGCGGGGCCTCGCGCCCCAGCGGAACGCCGGTGCCGGCCGGCAGTCGCTGCACGGGCGTGTTGCGCGACCAGCTCGCCAGCAGCTTCGCGCCCGCGCCCGAACCAGCGACGGCCGGCGCGCTATAGCAGGCCCAGCCCGGCCCCGGGTCGGCGGCGTCGAGCTGCCGCGCCCGTCGAACGGCGCCGGGATCGTCGAGCTCGTAGAGCGTCGCTTGCCGGACCGCCGCCGCCGGCTCTGCCAAGACCGTCACCCCGGTGATCGCCGTGGCTCCCGCACGGCGGGGATCGACCAGGAAGCAACGGGTGGCGCGCTCACCCAGATCCGGGGTGTAGGGTACGCCGGCCTCCACGGTCAGCAGATGCTCGTGTTCGGCGGCCAAGCCCGGCGGCGCCTCCGGGGCGTCGCGCGTCGGCGAAGGCGCGCCGCGCGGCGCGTCGCGCTCCACCCAGGCGCCGACGGTCGCG
>CALAOV010000249.1 GCA_937889515.1 uncultured Myxococcales bacterium
GGGCTCGGCGGCGGGCGCGGGGAGCGGGGGCCGGCGCTCGCTCGGCGGGGCGCCGAAACCACAGCGGAGCTGGATGCGGCGACGGTCGGCGCCCACGTACCCGATGCCGACGAAGAAGGCACAGCGTCCGCAGTCTTCGATCACCCGGGCGTAGTGCTGCGTCCCGTCGGTGCGCAGATGAATCGGGCAGCCGATCACGCGCAACGAGAAATCGTCGTCGACCGGCAGCGAGCGGGTGCCCGCGCAGCGGCAGCGCCAGGCGGGCAGACCGAACTCGCGCAACGTCCGCCAGCGCTCGGGCTCGTCGGAGAGCGTGGCCCCGCGCAGCACCGCCAGGGGGAGGCCGGTGCGGGGCTCGATGCGGTTGGTCAGCCGACTCCCGCCGTCCAGTTGGATGACCAGCTGGATGCCGCCGTTCTCATCGGTGAGGAGCACGTCCGCCCGGGTGCCGTTCGGTAGGCGGGCGTCGATCTCTACCCGCTTGATCGAGGCCTCCAGGGGCCGCCAGGACTTCTCGCCGCAGGTCTCGCAGTGGCGCAGCAACTGGGGCGCCTGAGCCTGGCCGTCGAGCCAAGCCTTGATCACCCTGTGGAGCGTTCGCTTGGCTGCCGACATGTGACCGTAGGGGATGCAACATGCCACAAACGCGATACGGGCGTGTGACAAATATGTTACAAAGCTCAGCGGGAGCTTTCCTTAGAGGCTGGGCGTGTTTGGGCCTCTGCGCTCGGACGGGCTGCCCCCGATGGTTCGGCCACCGGCAGCGTGAACCAGAAGGTGGCGCCCCGGCCGGGCGTGCTATCGACGCCGATCGTGCCGGTCATCGCCTCGACCAGGTGCTTGACGATCGAGAGGCCGAGCCCCGTGCCCCCCATGTCGCGCGAGCGGCCGCTGTCGACCCGGTAGAAGCGCTCGAACAGGCGCGGCAGGTGGCGCGGTTCGATGCCAGGACCGGAGTCGGCGATCTCCACCCGCAGCGTGCCGTCTTCGTGCGCGGCGCGCACCCGCACGCGCGTGCCGGAGCCGCAATACTTGACCGCGTTGTCGAGCAGATTGGTGAAGATCTGTTCGAGCCCCTTGCGATCCGCGCGCGCGGCCGGCAGGTCGCCCGGGATGTCGTTGGCGATCTCGATCCCCTTCTCTTCGACGCGCGGGCGCAGGAGCGCCAGCACCTGCTCCGAGACCACGCGCAGCGAGACCGGCGCCGCCTCGGGACGGTATTCCTTGGACTCGATGCGCGACAGATCCAGGAGATCCTCGACCAGCGCTCCCAGGCGCTGCGCGTTGCGATCGATGATGTCGATAAAGCGCTCGGAGGCGGTGGGATCGCGCGCCAGCGTGTGGCGGAGCGTGTCGACCGCCGAGCGGACGGCCGTGATCGGCGTGCGCAGCTCGTGCGACACGTTGGCGACGAAGTCCTTGCGCAGGGTCTCGAGCCGCCGGATCTCGCTCACGTCGACGAACACCGCCAGCAGGCCCTGCGGCTTGCGGTTCAGGCTGGGCAAAGAGGCCGCGTGGACCAGCAGGCGCCGGGACTTCGGTCCGGTGGTCTCGATCTCGCCCGAGACCGAACCCTGGCCGGCCTGCGCGCGCTCCAGGATCGACTGCAGATCGGCGTTGCGGATCAGCTCCAGCGCGGCCCGACCCTCGGCGTTGGCCCCCAGCGAGAGGGTGGCCCGCAGCGCCGGATTGACCAGGATCATCCGACTCTTCTCGTCGAGGACCAGCACGCCCTCCTGCATCGATTCCAGGATCACGCCCAGAAGGTCGCGCTCGGTGCGCAGCGCCGTCAGCGTCGTGGCGAGGCTGCTCGCCATCGCGTCGAGCGCGCGCCCGAGCTCCGCGATCTCGTCGGTGCCGGCCGGGCGCATGCGGACGTCCAGATCGCCAGCCGCCATCCGGCGGGCCGCATCGGTCATGAGCCGCAGCGCGCGCGAGAGCATCTGCGCGGCGGCGCTGGAGAGCACCACCGCGACGAGCAACGCCAGCGCCAGCGAGGCCCACAGGATGTGGCGCAGGCGCGCGATGGCGGCGTCGACCTCGTCGAGCGGGACCGCCAGGCGGGCGGCGCCCCGCGCGCCGTCCGGCAGCGTGAGCGGGATGGCCGCGTACATGAGCCGCTGGTGGATGGTGGCGCTGTAGCGGGTCGACGACTGCGCGCCGCCCGCCAGCGCCGCGGCCACCTCCGGACGATCGCGGTGGTTCTCGACGTGGTCGAGGCCGGCCAGCGACACCTCGGAGTCTCCGATGACCGTCCCCGCGGCGTCGATGAAGGTGACGCGCCCGTGCGCTTGCGGCCCCAGCCGATCGGCCAGCGCGTCCCAGCGCGCGCGATCCAGATCGGGCTGGCCGTGGGCGGCCAGCTCCACCAGGGCCAGCCGCACGTAGAGATCGCCACGGATCCGATCGAGCAGGTTCGCCTCGACGGCGGGACGCAGCGTGAGCTCCCCCGTCAAGACCGACGCCGCGATGAGCGCCAGCGATACCGCGAACAGCTTGCCGCGGATGTTCAGCTTCATGGCTCGTCGTCGTGGGTGCCGGCGCCGATCGCGGCCGCGTGATCGGCGGCGGGCGTAAACCGATAGCCGACGCCGCGCACCGTCTCGATGTACGGGCCCGCGCTGCCCAGCTTTTCGCGCAGGCGCTTGACGTGGGTGTCGACGGTGCGGGTGGTGACCTCGCCGCTCATGCCCCAGACGTCGTCGAGCAGCGCCGGGCGCGACTGCACCCGCCCGCGTCGCTCGAGCAGCGTCGACAGCAGGCGCAGCTCGAGCGCGGTCAGCGTCACCTCCTCCTCGTCGACCCACACGCGGTGGGCGTCGCGATCGACGCGGAGCTTCGCGAACACCATCACGCCGTGCTCGCCACCCGAGACGGCGGGCGTGGTCCGGCGCAGCACCGCCTCCACGCGCAGCAGCAGCTCGCGCAGGCTATACGGTTTGACGACGTAATCGTCGGCGCCCAGCTCGAACCCGACCACCCGATCGACCTCGTCCCCCTTGGCGGTGACCATCACGATGGGCAGATCGCGGGTCTCGGGATCGCTCTTGAGCCGGCGGCAGATCTCGACCCCCGAGACATCCGGCAACATCAGATCCAGGAGCAACAGATCGGGCCGGTGCTCGGTGACGGCCGTCAGCGCGTCCTTGCCGCCGCCGACGACGATCGCGGTGTGGCCGGCCTGGCGCAGGTTGTAAGCCAGCACCTCCTGCAGATCCTTTTCGTCTTCGACCACCAGGATGCGCGCCATGACCGATTGCCGGGGGTTCTACCACTCCTGCCGCATCGGAGCTGCTACCCTGACGGTGATGGGTCGGGCGACCGGAGGCCATGGCCGAAACGACGGCTAGCCCGGTCGGCGGTCCCGGGGGTGGTCGCGGGCGCCGGGGCCGGGTCGTCGGACGGGTCGTGGCTGCAGCTGTGTTCGGCGTACTGGCGCTGGCCCTGGCGTTGCCGTTCTGTCTGCGCGGACCGGTCGCGCGCTGGGCGCTCGCGCGCGCGACGGCCTCGAGCTGCGGATCGTTCGCGATCGGAACCGGCCACCTCGACTGGGCGGCCGTCTTCCAGCTGGCGTTCGGGAGGCCGGTCGCGATCGTGCTCGAGGACGTGTGGATCGCCGGGCCGGATGGCCAGGTGGTGTTCGCGGCCGCGCATTTCGAAGCCAAGATCGAAGTGCACGCGGCGCCCTGGCGCATCGTGATCGACGACGCGCTCATGGCGCGCGGTCGCTGGCGGCTGGCGCTTGGGCCCGACGCGATCGGGACCGCCGACGCCTTCCGGACGGTGCCCGAGGCTGGGCGGGCGGCCTGCCTCGATCTCCACGCCGCGCGGGTGCGCCGACCCCCCGGCGCGGGCGGCGGGTCGGTGTCGATTCGCAGCCTCGAACTCCAGGACGTGGACGCCGAGCTGGAGTTTCCGACCTGGGGGCTGTCGCTGGTGCGCGCCAACGCGGCCGGAACCCTCTCCGCCGGTGGAGAGGGGCCGCCGATCCTCTTCGACGCGCGCGACGTCGTGGCGGCGTCTGGCATCCTTCGCATCGGTCGTCCCGGCGACACCTGGACCACCCGGGTTCCATTCGACGCTGTCGCGATCGAGCGCGTCGCCGTGGCGCCCGAGGCGCCCACCGATCTGCTGTTGCTGGTCGCGGGCGGCCGGACCGGACGTGCGCGTCTCTCCGGTCGTGCGCTGTTCCAGAATATCTTCCCGACCCGGATCGGCGCCCCGCCCGCCGCGCCGCCCGGCCTGGACGCCGCCGTCCGCTGGACCGGCTTCGGCGCGGCGCTGGCGAGCCTCGAGGCCGACTGGCGTCCGCACGGCGCCTGGGCCGCGCATCTCGACGGCGATCTGGCGGTCGGCGTGAAGGGTCCGTTCACCGAGCTCGCCGTCACTTTCGAGGCCGACGGCGGCGGGACGCACCTGGCGGCGCACCTCACGCGCGGCTCCGCCGATCTCACGCTGGCGCTCGCCGGCGTCGACACGCGCTGGATGCTCGATCCCGCGCTGGCGCCGCTCTTCGGCGGTTTCTTGCACGGGCATTTCAGCGCGACCGCCCACCTGGCACCGACGCTGGCGGGCATGCGGGCGGAGATCGCGGACGCGGATCTGCGCCTCGATCGGCGGCGCGCGCCGTCGGGGCCCCGGCACTTCGAGCTGCGCATCGGCCACGGGCGGCGGGTCGCCGGAACCAACGACACGCTCTACGCCGCGATCGGCCGGGTGGGCCTGGCGGACGCCACCTTGAAGCTGGAGGATCTCCGGCTCGATTGGACCGGGCTCTCCGCCCGCGCGGACGCCTTGGTGGCCTTCCCGACCCAGACCGCCGACCGCGGCGCCAAGGG
>CALAOV010000250.1 GCA_937889515.1 uncultured Myxococcales bacterium
GCACTCGACACATCTCGCCGCATCGACCTCGCAGACGGGTGCCGCCGCGTCGTGGTCTCCGCACTGCACGGAAGCGTCGCAACGAAATGGATGTCCCCCGCTACCGCCCCCGCCGTCGGTCTTACCGCCCATTCCGCCGGTCCCACCATCGCCAACGCACATGAAGGTTCCGCCGCCGTCTCTGGTATCGCAGGTCGTCCCACTCATACAGTCTGCTTGGGTCTTGCAATACCCCGGACGGAGGTTCTTGGAGTTGCACGACATCGTCAGGCCCGCGACGGCCACTAGGACGCCCAGAATCAAAGCTCGAATCCGCATCTAGAAGCTCCCCATGATGGCCACGCTGTTGGGGCCGACCGCAACCTGCGCGCCGTGCGACGTGACACCCGTCGCGAAAAGCCACCCGCCGACGACGGCCGCCACTGCGCCCCCCACGACGAGCGAAATCCCTTCGGTCTTGCCGCCGTACTCGCCGGTGCAGATCTGGCTCGCGCCACTCCCCATGCAATCCGTAACGCCGCCGGCGCGGTGCCAGGTGATCCCACCGACGACGATCGCCGCGGCGCCTGCCGCAAATAGGCCTGTCCCGAGCAACACCCGTCCCTTGGACCCTCCCGCGCCTTCGTCATTCGCCGCCGGCGCCCCCGCCCCCGTTACCACCACCGGCGTCGCGCCCGCCTTGGCCGCGAGCTGCGCCAGCAACGGCCGTCCGAGATCCTGCGCGGCCGTGACCATCTGCGGTCCCGTGCAGAAGTTGCACCAGCCCTGGGATTTGGCGCCCTCGTCTCGCGCGGCGTTCCAGAGCTCGAGCGCCAAAGCGAAACCCTGCACGTCGTTGCGACTTCCCGACACGGCCAGAACGTCCGTCGCGCCGACGGTCAGCGCCAGCTCTTTCAGGCAGTCGCGCGTCGTGCAGCGTGCGGCCGAGCCCGGCGGCGGGACCGCCAGCCCGAGCCCTGCGTCGTGGACCAGCGTCTCGATGGCCGCACGGACCTTGCCGTGAAACTCATCAAGCGTCGGCGGCAGGTCCAGAGCTTCGGCGATGACCACGCGGACGCGCGGATTGCCCGCGCCACCCGCGCCGGGGACCGCGACCGAGCCGCCCCCGCTCACCGGAGCGCCGTTGCTCGCGATGGTCCGGCTGAACGCCTGCGACTTCAGTGTCGAGGCCGAGGTGTTGGCGGTCTCCAGCGCTTCGGCTTCGGTGCAGATCTCGCAGCGATCCTCGCGGCTGGCGACAACCGACCCTGATTTTCCGTCGACCATCTCCAGCCGGAACGTGTAGCTGCGACCTTCCGCCTCTACCGTTCCGCGCAGCAGGAACGTCGCGCCGGCCGCACCAGCGATCTCCGTCGCGGTCGCGGTTGGCGAGGTATCGGCCGGCGACGGCACGACCTCCACGCCCGAGTCTTTCAATCCCTGACTCAAGGCCTGCGTCACGCGCCCGCGGAGCGCGGCCTCGACCTGCTCGCCCCCGATCGGCACGACCACCACCCGCGGACGCTCGGCCCGCGCCACGCCCGCCCCAGCGATCAGGACCGCGGCGGTCAGCGCCGCCGCCCGAAGTTTCCCCATGGCGGCATGCTCCGGTTGCGTACCGGCGAAGTCAAGATCTCGCCGCCACGGTTACGCTTCCGGCTGGCCACCGCGGTCACCCGCGCGAGCTACCTACGGCGCGAGCCCGAGCGCCGCGAGCTCGGCTTCCAGCCGCGCGACCTCGAGCAGGACCATCGCCGGCGACGGGCCGCCCGGAACGCCGCGCGCGGCCACGGCGCGGCTCGGATCGAGCGCCTGCATGACGTCGGGCGACAGCGCCACGTCGATCGCGCGCAAGTCCTCGGCGCTCAGGTCGCGCAGCGTGACCTGCTTCTCCTCCGCCCGCCGCACCAGCTTGCCGATCACCTCGTGCGCGCCGCGGAACGGCATGCCGCGACGGACCAGCTCCTCGGCCAGATCGGTCGCGCCCAGCGCCGGGTCGTCGGCGGCCGCGCGCATTCGCGCGACGTCGAACTCCAACGCCGCCACCAGGCCCGGCAGGACCGCCAGCGATCGCTGCGCGGTTTCGATCGCGTCGTAGAGCGGCTCCTGCGACTCTTGCAGGTCCTTGTTGTAGGCCAGCGTGAGGCCCTTGCTGATCGTGAGCAGCGCGACCAGATCGCCGATCGCCCGCCCCGACTTGCCGCGCAGCAGCTCGGCGATGTCGGGGTTGCGCTTCTGCGGCATCAGCGAGCTGCCCGAACAGTACCCCTCGCCGAGGCGCACGAACCCGAACTCCGTGGTCGACCAGAGCACCAGCTCCTCGCCGAGGCGAGACAGGTGCACCGCCAGCAGCGCCGAGGCGAAGGCGATCTCCGCGGCGAAGTCGCGATCGGATACGGCGTCCAGACTGTTGTGGGTGGGTCCGCGCAGGAAACCCAGGGTCGCCGCCGTGTGCGCCCGATCGATCGGCAGCCCGGTGCCCGCCAGCGCGCCCGAACCGAGCGGCGACTCGGCCGCCCGTCGCTCGGCGTCGACGAAGCGACCGCGATCCCGCCCCAGCATCTCGGCGTAGGCCAGCAAGTGGTGGCCGAGGGTGACGACCTGCGCGCGCTGCAGGTGCGTGTACCCCGGCAGCAGGGTGGCGGCGTGCGCGCGCGCCTGACGGCAGAGCGCGACCCGCGCCAGATCGATCGCGGCCACGATCTCCAGCGCCCCGCGCCGGGCGTAGAGCTTCAGATCGGTCGCCACCTGATCGTTTCGGCTGCGAGCGGTGTGCAGCCGGCGCCCGGCCTCGCCGATGAGCTCGATGAGGCGGCTCTCGACGTTCATGTGTACGTCTTCGAGCGCCGGATCCAGGACGCGCGCGCCCGACTCGAACTCCACCGCCACCCGCTCGAGGCCGCTCACGATCGCGTCGGCGTCTGCGGCGGCGATCAACCCCGCCGCCGCCAGCATTCGCGCGTGCGCCTGGCTCCCCCGGACGTCATCGCGGAGCAGCCGGTGGTCGAAGTGCACCGACGCGTTGAGGGTGGCCGCCGCCGGATCCATGGCCCCCGCGAAACGCGCGCCGCGCCCGCCGCTCGGCTTGCCTGTCATCTAATTTACTTTCATATCACGCCACACGACTGGCGAAATCGGCGCGCCCACGCTAACATCATGGAGGGTCCGCGATCGACTGGCCCAACAAAGGAGGCGAAGGACGCATGAGTAAACGCACCCACCAGAACGGTACGCAATCTCTACGCCATCTTCACCGGCTCGGAACCAAGGAGGCCGACCGGAGGTAAGCCCCTCCTCGAAGGTTTCGCTCTCTCTCTCGCGAACGACGTCCCGAGCCCATAGGGACGTGAACCCGGATCTTCGGCGTGGCTCGCGCCGACTCCACACCTGGGCGGCGCCCCGCGGCGCCAGCCCCTGACCAGTCAACTAGCGGACCAGAGCGCGCCGGCGGCAAGGTCGCCGGCGCGTTTCTTTGTGTAGCGCAGCCGCCGCTCCGTTCGGCCTCAGTCGCTCAAGAAGCAGGCGAGCACGGTTACGCGCGATTTGAGACCATCGTCCCGGCGGCGGCGCCTCGGTCGCGCGTTTGCGCTCCTGCGGAGCGCTCTATTCCGGATCTGATCGCAAGGGTCGCGAAGCGCCGCGCGCTGGGGCCCTGGGCTAGCTGGCCCGTTTGACCCGCAGGCCGTTGAGCTCGTCGAGGAACTTGGAGGTCGTCTCGATGCTGTTCTCGAGCGATTCGACGACCAGATTCAGGAGGCCGTCGTTCTCCATCCGGAGCACTTCGTAGTAGCGCTGGCGCTCGATCGAGTGGATGACCGCCGGCAGGTAGCCGTGCTTGATGAGGATGAAGTTCATGAGCAGGCGCGCGACCTTGCCCGAGTTCTTGGTCCACGGGTAGGTCGAGAGCAGCCGGAAGTGCACCTTGGTCGCCCGGGTGATCGGGTGAAGCTCGGTGAACTCGTCCGACTCCATCCACTCCCCCAGCTTCCGCATCTTGTAGGTGATTTTCTCGGGGGGCGTGATCTCGTGATAGTAGAGGCGGTGAAGGGGGTTCTCCCGTCGGTAGGGGTACCCTTTGGCGGCCTCTTCGGGCGTCAGGATCGCGTAGAGCTTGCGAATCAGCTCCAGGTCGACGGCCGGCGGCTTCTTGGCCACGCTGGCCTCGCGCACGAAGTCGACCGCCGCCTTGTGATTCCGGACCTCCTCGTACATCGGGATGAGGGTGACGTCGCTGATGATCCGCTGATCGATCGCCGCCTTCAGCTCCGAGTACGACAGGACCACCCCCTCCAGCGCGTTGTCGTGAAAAATCCACGACACGTCCAGTCGGTCACGGTAGTCCTTCAGGATCTTCGCCGGGAAGCTCGCGGTCCGGATCCGGAGCGCCTCCATCTTGGTATCGATCTCGAAAAACTTCGCGTCCATCCCCGTCTCCTGAGTTGATCCTTGGAACATGCCCCGCCCGCGTTTCGAGTCGGAAACTATATCGAAAAGAACCCTTTAGTCAAGCGGGGTTAGCCTGGTTGGGCCGGTTACCGGGCCCGCGGCGTGGGTTCCGGTCGTTCCCACGCGGGTCCATGAAAGGCTGGAAACAACGCGCCGGTGTTTCGGTCTATCTAATTGAAATTATGCAGGATATTTCGTTACAAAACTTGACACAGGGTCGGCAGGATTAACAATGGGACGGCTCATGGACACCCCGCCGCCCGAAGCCGATGATGCTTCGCAGCAAAATACGCCGGGGCACCTACCTGTTTTGGCCGAGGAAGTCCTCGAGTGGCTCGACCCGAAGCCGGGCGGCCGATATTGCGACCTAACAGTCGGCATGGGCGGACACGCCCGTTTGGTGCTCGAACGGTCGGCGCCGGACGGCAAGCTGATTGGAATGGACCGCGACCCGGCGGCACTGGAAATGGCGCGCACCTTGCTGGAGCCGTTTGGCGACCGGGTGACCCTGGTCCACACCAGGTTCTCGCAGGCACGCGAGGTACTGGACCGGCTGGGGATGGTTCCGGTGGACGGCTTTCTGGTCGACCTGGGCGTCTCGTCCCCGCAGCTCGATCGGCCGGAGCGCGGATTTTCTTTCCGGAACGACGGGCCGCTGGACATGCGGATGGACCCCACCGCCGGCGAGACGGCCGCCCAGCTGCTGGCGCGGATGGACGAGGAGGAGCTGGAGCAGGTCATCCGCGACTACGGCGAGGAGCGGCATGCCGCGCGGGTGGCGCGGGCGATCGTCGAGGCGCAGCGCAGCGGGCCGGTCGACACCACCGGCAAGTTGGCGGCGCTGGTGGCGCGGGCGTTGCCCCGGCACGAGCGCGGCAAGAACCCGGCGACGCGGACATTCCAGGCGCTGCGCATCGCGGTCAACCAGGAGCTGGACGAGCTGGAGCAGTTTCTGGCGGCGGCGACCGACTGCCTTCGGCCCGGTGGCCGGCTGTGCATCATCGCGTTCCACTCGCTGGAGGATCGGATCGTCAAGCGGCGGCTTCGGACGCTGGCGGGGCGCGACGGCGGCGGGCCGGCGCGGCTGCGGATCCTGACCAAGCACGTGGTGGTCCCGCACAACGACGAGCGAGTCCGGAACCGTCGGTCGCGGTCGGCCCGCCTGCGCGCCGCGGAGCGTCTCTGATGACCCCGGTGATCCGGACCGACGTGGGCCACAAGAAGGGGGTCGGGGTCTGGGCCTTCGCGCTGGCGCTGCTGACGGCCGGCGCGCTGGCGCACGTCGCCGTGCGGATGCACGGAATTCAGATCGCCTACGAGCTGGGACGGGAACGCCGGACCAACACCGAGCTCGAGGAACGGCGCCGGCGCCTCAACATCGAGATCGGGATGCTCAAGGATCCCGGCCGGGTCGTCGGCCTGGCGCGCGACAAGCTGCAGATGGGGCCGCCGGCACCCGGGAATGTGGTGCGGCTCGATCCCGGCGTGGTCCTGGCCAGCGGCGGTCGCCCGTGACCATCAGCGGGCGCTGGACGCGGGTCCGGATCGCCGTCTGCGGGGTGGTCTTCGCGTCGCTGTTCTTCGCGGTCGGCCGGCGGGCCTTTCATTTGCAAGTCAACGACGCGGACCGTCTGCGCGCCATGGCCGAAGAACAATACCTGCGGGAGATCGAGCTGCCACCGCGCCGGGGGCGGATCCTGGATCGCAACGGGGCCGACCTGGCGTCGACCGCGGATGTCGATTCTATATATTGCAACCCGCGCCAGCTTCCCGACCCGCGGGACGCGGCGCGAAAATTGTCGCGCATCCTGGGCGTCGACCGCACCGACCTGGAGCGGAAGCTGGAGCAGCGCCGGTTCTTCGCCTGGGTCAAGCGCAAGGTCACGCCCGAGGAGGTGGTGGCGGTCAAAGCCCTGGGGCTGCCGGGCATGGCGTTCACCCGCGAGCCGCGCCGCTTTTACCCGAACCGCAGCCTGGCCGCGACCATCATGGGGCACGCGGGCTCGGACGGCGGCGGCCTGGACGGGGTCGAGCTGGCGCTCGATCACCAGCTGCGCGGCACCACCTCGTCGGTGCAGGGGATCCGGGACGCGCTCGGGCGCGACATCGCCGTCGAAGGGTCGGTGGAGGCGCCCAGCTCGGCCGGCAGCGACGTGGTGCTGACCATCGATCGGTACCTGACGTTCATCACCGAACGGGCGCTGGCCGACGGCGCGGCCGCGCACAGCGCCAAAGGGGCGGTGGCGATCATGATGGATCCGCGCACCGGCGAGATCCTGGCCATGGCGTCGGTCCCCACCTACAACCCGAACGATCCGGGCGGCGCCGAAGAGGCGGGCGCGCGCGATCGCGCCATCACCGACGTCTACGAGCCCGGCTCGACCATGAAGACGTTCACGATCGCGTCGGCGCTGGACGCCGGCGTGGTCAAGGCCGACGACCGCTTCGACTGCCTGATGGGGCGGATGATGGTGGGCCGCTATTCCATCCACGACACCCACCCGCACGGCGTGCTGACGGTGGCCGAGGTGTTCAAGTTCTCCAGCAACATCGGCGCCACCAAGATCGCGCGCCGCCTCGGACGGGACGCCTTCGCCGACGCGCTCAACCGCTTCGGCTTCGGCCATCCGACGGGGATCGGCCTGCCGGGCGAGCGGGCGGGCGTCGTGCGGCCCGTCGATAAATGGGGCGACATCGGCCTGGCGAACATCTCGTTCGGCCAGGGCATCTCGGTGACGCCGCTGCAGATGATCGCGGGGGTCAGCGCCATCGCGGGCGGCGGCATCTACCGGCAGCCGCGGATCATCGCGCGCGCCGTCGGCGCCGACGGCACGATCGAGACCTTGCCGGTGGCGCCCGACCGGCGGGTCATGTCGGCGTCGGCGGCCCGGACGATGCTCGGGATCATGCGGGGGGTCACCGAAGTGGGCGGGACCGCCCGCCAGGCGGCCATCGACGGCTACAACGTCGCCGGCAAGACCGGGACGGCGCAGAAGGTTTCGAACGGACACTACGATCCTTCAAAGTGGGTGTCGTCGTTCCTGGGCGTGGTCCCGGCCGAGGATCCGCGCCTGGCCATCATCGTCATCCTCGACGAGCCGCAAGGCGGACACCTGGGTGGGGCGGTAGCGGCGCCGATCTTCAAGGAGATCGCCGAGCAGGCGCTGCGCTATCTGCACGTCGCACCGACCACCGAGGGCGTGGCCAGCGGCAAGGGCGCGCCCGCGGCCGGCAAGGAGGCGCTCGCCGCCAAGGCCCCGCCGCCCGCGACCGATGCGGACGAGGCGGCCGCCAACGACGCGCCCGCGACCGACCTGCCGCTCGACGACGATGCGCTGGGCGAGGATCCGGCGCTGGCCGAGAAGTGGGACGAGGTCGCGGGCACGGAAGGGGGACGGGCGGCGGGCCAGCCGATCGAGCGGGTGGTCATCCCCGATTTCGCCGGGATGAGCCTGGGCCAGGCGATCCACGCCGCGCACAAGAACGGGATCGAGCTGGCGTTCGACGATCCCGAAGGGCGAGCGACGGGCGTGGCGCTGCGGCAGCATCCGGCGCCCGGCCCGGCGCCGCGCGGGGTGGTCTGTCGCGTGGCGTTCGGACGCCAAGAATGATCCCCTCGACGACCCACCCGGCGGCGCTGACGCTGGAAGGGCTGCTGCGGGGAGTCGACGGGGCCCGCATCGCGGGAGCTGCGGGCGCCCTGGCCGTCACGGAGGTCCGCGACGATTCGCGACAAGTGGGTCCGGGCGATCTCTTCGTCGCGGTCCCGGGCGTGGCCACCGACGGCCGGCGGTTCATCGCCGATGCCGCGGCGCGCGGCGCGGTCGCGATCGTCGTCGAAGGCGGGCCGCCACCCCAGTTCCCCGGCGTGGTGGTCACCGTTGCCAGCGCGCGGCGGGCGCTGGGCGTCATCGCGGCCAACCGGTTTGGCGCCGCCGCGGCGCTGACGTTGCTGGCCGTGACCGGCACCAACGGCAAAACCACCACCAGCTACATCGTCGACGAGATGCTGCGCGCCGCGGGGTGCGCGGCGGGCGTCTTCGGTACCATCGCCTATCGCGCGCCGGGTCTTCCGAACGGCGGGCGGCCGGCGCCGCTCACGACGCCGGGCGCGCTCCTGCTGCACGGTCTCCTGGCCGAGATGCGCGCGGTCGGCACCACGGACGTCGTGCTAGAAGCGACCTCGCACGCGCTCGAGCAGGGGCGCCTCGACGGGTGCCGGTTTCGCGTGGCGGCGATGACGAACCTGACGCAGGACCATCTCGACTATCACGGCACGATGGCCGCATACGAAGACGCCAAGGCGATCCTGTTCGAGCGTCTGGTCGACCCGACGCAGGGCACCGCGGTGACGTTCGTCGACGACGAGGCCGGCCGGCGCATGCGCGCTCGGGCGCGGGTGGGCGCCAAGCTCGGCATCGCGCGCGAGCCCGGACCGGAGGCCCGGGGGGCCGAGATCGTCGTCGAACGCCGGGCGCTCGGTGCCGACGGAACGCGCGCGACGTTCGCGACGCCGATCGGGCGCTTCGACCTCGCATCGCCGCTGGTCGGCGAATACAACCTCTCCAACCTGGCGCTGGCGGTCGGGATGGCGATCGCGCGCGGGTTGCCGGCCGACGCGATCGTCGCGGGCGCCGCGCGGCTGGCGGGCGTCCCCGGACGGCTCGAACGGGTCGATAACACGCGCGGCGTCCTCTGCGTGGTCGACTATGCGCACACGCCGGACGCGCTCGAGCGGGCCATCGCCGCGATGCGCCCGCTGGCGCATCGCCGGTTGATCGTGGTCTTTGGCTGCGGCGGCGACCGCGATCGGGGCAAACGCCCGCTCATGGGCGCGATCGCGGCGCGCGACGCCGACCTGGCGATCGTCACCTCCGACAACCCGCGCACCGAGGACCCGGCCAGCATCGTCGCCATGATCCTGGAGGGGGTGCGGGCGGCCGGCATCCCCGAGCTCCCCGCGGACGAAATGCGAAATGCGGCCCGCGGATATCACGTCGAGATCGATCGTCGGGCCGCGATCCGGATCGCCGCCGCCGCGGCCGAGTCGGGCGACGTCCTGCTCATCGCCGGCAAGGGGCACGAGGACTATCAGATCGTCGGGACGACGCGGTCGCACTTCGACGACCGCGAGGAGGCCAGGGCCGCGCTGGTTGCGACGGCCACGGCGGTCGCGGCGGCAGTGCCGGAGGGCCAGGCATGAGCGCGGCCCGCCAGAGCCTGGAATTCGCCGCCAGCGCCATGCACGGAACGATCGTGCGGGCCGGCGCGCGCGTCGCCACGTTTGCGGGCGCCGCCGCGGACAGCCGCGCGGTCTCGGCGGAGCAGCTCTTCTTCGCTCTGCCGGGTGAGCGCGTCGACGGCTTCGATTTCGTGGCGCAGGCCGGAGCGGTGGGAGCGGCGGGCGTGGTCGTCGCGGCGGCGCGTGGCCTGCCGGCGGGTTGCGGCGACCTGACGGTCATCGCCGTCGAGGATCCGCGTCGCGCGCTGGGCGATCTGGCGCGGGCCGTGCGCGCCGCCTTCCGCGGCAAGGTGGTGGCGGTCACCGGATCGAACGGCAAGACCACCACCAAGGAGCTCTGCGCGGCGGCGCTGCGGCCGCTCGGCGCCGCGCTGCGGACGCCGGGCAACTTCAACACCGACGTCGGCCTCCCCCTCACAATTCTCTCCGCGACCGGCCAGGAGGCCGTCTGGGTGCTCGAGATGGCCATGCGCGCGCGCGGCGAGATCGCCACGCTGACCGACATCGCGCGTCCGCACATCGGTGTCATCACCAACGTCGCGGCGGCGCATCTCGAGACGCTGGGCTCGCTGGAAGAGGTGGCGCGCGCCAAGGGCGAGCTCTTCGCCGGCCTCGGCCCCGAAGGGTTCGCGGTGCTGCCGGCGGACGATCCGCTGGTCACGGCGCAGGCCGCGCCGGTGGCGCCGGAGCGCCGGATCACCTTCGGCGCGCGGGCGAGCGGCGACGTGCGCGTCCTCGACGTCGTCCCGGCCGGCGCGGCCGGCGGGGTAGTTCGGTATGCCGTATACGGGACCCCCGTCGTGGTGCGGCTGCCCCTCGGAGGCGCGCACAACGCCAGGAACGGCGCGGCGGCGCTGGCGGCGGCGTACGCGGCCGGGGTCTCGCCCCGCGCGGCGGCGATCGAGCTCGAGACCGTCGCGCTGCCCCCGCACCGCTCGGCGGCGTTGCCGGCCGGTGGCCGCACGATCCTCGACGATTGCTACAACGCCAACCCCGCCTCGATGAGCGCGGCGCTGGCCAGCCTGGCGGCCGCGGCACCCGACGGGCACGCCTTCGCAATCCTGGGCGACATGCTCGAGCTCGGACCCGACGCCGAGGCCCTGCACCGCGCCCTCGGGCGCGAGGCGGGCGCGCGCCTGGCCGGCCTGGCGGTGGTGGGCAACTTCGCCGGCGCCGTCGTCGCCGGGGCGCGCGACGCCGGGCTCTCCGCCGAGCACGCCGTGGTCGCGGCCTCACCAGAGGCGGCGGCGGCCACGCTGGCGCCCTGGACCGCGGCGGGCGACTGGATCCTGATCAAGGCGTCGCGGGGCATCCGTCTCGAGCGCGCCGTGGAAGCGCTGCGCGCCACGCTCGCCCCGACTCTGGAAGGAGCCCCATAGCCGATGCTGTTTCATCTTTTCCACGCGCTTCGTGAACGGGTTCCAGGCGCCAATGTCTTCCGCTACGTCTCGACCCGCGTGGGCCTGGCGACGCTGACCTCGCTGCTCATCACCTTCATGGTCGCGCCCTGGTTCATCCGCCGCGCGCGCGAGCGCCAGCTGGGCGAAGTGATCCGCGCCGACGGCCCCGCCGGGCACGCGGCCAAGAGCGGCACGCCGACCATGGGCGGCGCGCTCATCATCCTCGCGATGACGGCGGCGACGATCCTCTGGTGCGACCTGCGCAGCACGCTGGTCTGGCTGGCGTTGCTGGTCACCGTCGGCTACGGCGCGATCGGCTTCCTCGACGACTACCTCAAGCTGTCGCGCAAGAACAAGAAGGGACTTCCGGGCAAGCTCAAGCTGGCCGGCCAGCTGGTCATCGGCGCCGTCGCGACGATCTGGCTCTACGCCGGCGACGGGTTGCCGCCCGACATCCGGCTGCGGCTGGCGCTGCCGCTGGTCAACTTCCACCACCTGTCGCTCGCGCTGCCGATCGGCGCCTACGTCGCGTTCGCGGTCTTCGTGCTGATGGCCGAGTCGAACGCGGTCAACCTCACCGACGGGCTCGACGGGCTCGCCATCGGGCCGGTGATCATCTGCGCCTTCACGCTGCTGCTGCTCTCCTACGCCGCCGGCACCACGTTGCGCGACTTCAACATCGCCAACTACCTGGGCATGCCGCACGTCCCGGGCGCCGGCGAGCTGGCGGTCTTCTGCGGCGCCATGGGGGGCGCCGGCATCGGCTTTCTCTGGTTCAACACCCACCCGGCGCAGGTGTTCATGGGCGACGTGGGCGCGCTGGCCCTGGGTGGGGCGATCGGCTTCGTGGCGCTGGCGACCAAGACCGAGCTCTCGCTCCCCCTCATCGGCGGCGTGTTCGTGGTCGAAGCGCTCTCCGACATCATCCAGGTCGGGTACTACAAGCGCACCAAGAAGCGGATCTTCTTGATGGCGCCGATTCACCACCATTTCGAGAAGCTGGGCTGGCCGGAATCGCGCATCGTGGTGCGTTTTTGGATCGTCTCGTTCGCTTGCGCGATTCTAGGGCTCATCACCACCTTGAAGGTTCGATGAACGTTGAGCTCCGCGGCAAGAAAGTCCTGGTGGTCGGTCTCGGACGGTCCGGGATCGCGGCCGCGCAGCTCTGCGCGGCGCGGGGTGCGCGCGTGACCGCCACCGACAGTCGCGCCGGCGCCGCGCTCGGGCCCGCGCTGTCGCGTCTGCCACCCGCCGCCGTGCGCGAGCTGGGGGGCCACCGACTCGAGAGCTTCGTCGGCGCCGATCTGATCGTGCTGTCGCCCGGGGTCCCCGAGATTCCAGAGCTGGCGGCCGCGCGCTCCGCCGGCGTCACCATCACCGGCGAGATGGAGCTGGCGTCGACCTTCGTCTCGGGGACCATCGTCGCGATCACCGGCACCAACGGAAAGTCGACCACCACCACCCTGGTGGGCGACATGCTGCGGGCGACGGGACGACCGACCTTCGTGGGCGGGAACCTGGGCGATCCGCTGGCCGAGGCGGTGGGAACCCCGGCCGCAGAGGCGGGCGGCTTCTGCGTCGTCGAGGCGTCGAGCTTCCAGCTCGAAACCACGGTGACCTTTCACCCGCGGGTCGCGGCGCTGCTCAACGTGACCGCCGACCATCTGGATCGCTACCCGGACCTGGACGCCTACGCCGCCGCCAAGGCGCGGATCTTCGCGGCCCAGACCGCCGCGGACGACGCGGTCGTGAATCTGGACGACGCCTTGGTCGTGCGGGCCACCGCCGGCACGTCGAGCCGGCGCCTGGGCTTCTCGGTCGAGCGCCCGCTCGACGCGGGCGGTTGGCTCGACGACGACGCGCTCGTGATCCACCTGCCCGACCGAGAGCCAGAGCGCTATCCGGCGCGCTTCCCCGCGCTGGTGGGACGCCACAACCAGGCCAACGCGCTGGCGGCACTGCTCATGAGCCGGCTCGCCGGCGCGAGCCCCGACCAGGCGCGGACGGCCCTGCTCGCCTTCCGCCCGCTCGCGCACCGGATGGAGCTGGTGGCCGTGACCGAAGGCATCGCGTTTTACGACGACTCGAAGGGGACCAACGTGGGCGCGGTGGTCGCGGCGCTGGAGGGGTTCCCGCGGCGGGTGGTCCTCATCGCCGGCGGCCGCGACAAGGGCGGAGACTACGCGCCGCTCGCCGCGGCGCTCGGGCGGGTGGGTCGCGCCGCGGTCCTGATCGGTGAAGCGGCCGACAAGATGCAAGTCGCCCTGGCCGGGACGCTCCCCGTCGAGCGGGCCGCGACGCTCGACGCGGCCGTCGACGCCGCCCGGGCCCTCGCCCAACCGGGCGACGCCGTCGTGCTGTCGCCGGCCTGCTCCAGCTTCGACATGTTCCGCGACTACGCCCACCGCGCCGAGGTGTTCCGCGCCGCGGTCGCCCGCCAGGTGCGCCCGTCCGCCGGTCCGGGGCGCGCCTCCGACGGAAAGGCGGCGCCGTGAGTCGCCTCGCCACCGAGGCCTCGGCGCTCTGGTCCGGCCTGCAGGCACGCCTGCAGAGGCTGCGCGGCAGCGATCCGACCACCCCGACCACCCCGACCACCGGCACGCCGCTCATCCGCCCGAGCCAGGTGGGCGTCGACCGCGTGCTGGTCGGCGCCGTCCTCGGCCTGCTCGCCTTCGGGATGGTGATGGTCTACTCGTCGGGTGCGGTGTTCGCCGCCAAGAAGTACGGCGACGCGGCCTACTTCCTCAAGCGCGAGATGATCTACGCGCTCCTCGGTCTGGGCGCGCTGTCGGTCGCGACCCGGATCGACTACGGCCTCTACCGGCGCCTGGCCTATCCGCTGCTCTTCCTGAGCATCTTCCTGCTGGCGGCGGTCTTGAAGATCGGCTCGCGCGCCGGCGGCGCGATCCGCTGGTTCCGTCTGGGGCCGCTCTCGTTCCAGCCCGGCGAGCTTGCCAAGCTCGCGCTGTGCATCTACCTGGCGGCGCTGCTGGCGCGCAAAGCCGAAAAGGTCCGGGTCTTCTCGATCGGCTTTCTGCCGCCACTGCTCATCACCGGTCTCATGATGGGCCTCTTGCTCAAGCAGCCCGATCTGGGCACCGCCGCGATCTTCGGCGCCGTCGCGCTGGGCCTCCTTTTCGTTGCCGGCACGCGCACCAGCTATCTCATCTTGGCGGTGCTGGTGGCGCTGCCGGCCGGCTGGAAGTTCATCGTCTCGACGCCGTTCCGCATGCGCCGGATGCTGGCCTTTTTAGACCCCTGGGCCTTCCGGCGGGACGTCGGCTATCAGATCACCGAGTCGCTCATCAGCGTCGGCTCCGGCGGCGTCGCGGGCCTGGGCCTCGGCGACGGTCGGCAGAAGCTGTTCTTTCTTCCGGAGGCGCACACCGATTTCATCCTCTCGATCATCGGCGAGGAGCTGGGGCTCATCGGTGTCCTCTGCATCGTGGCCGGGTTCACGCTGCTGGTCTGGCGCGGCCTGCGCGCGGCCGTCCGCGCGCGCGACGTGTTCGGCACCTACCTGGCCTTCGGCATCACCGCGATGTTCGGCCTGCAGGCGCTGGTCAACATCGGCGTGGTCCTGGGATCGTTGCCGACCAAGGGTCTGCCGCTGCCGTTCATCAGCTACGGCGGCACCTCGCTGGTCATGAGCCTGTTTTCAGCCGGGGTGCTGGCGAACATCTCGGCGCGCAACCCGGAGCCGCACGAGGGACTAATCCCCGCCGCGCGCCACGCGCTCAAGGGGGCCAACCGCCGTCTCGACGTGGGCCCGCGCCTGGTCGTCGAGGTGGGACGGCGCCGCTCGCCGAACCCATGAGTGAGACGCCGCTGCGGCTCTTGATCGCGGGCGGCGGGACCGGCGGCCACCTCTATCCCGGGATCGCCGTCGCCGAAGAAGTGACCGCCGTGGCCGGCGGTTCGGCGGTCTTCGTGGGAACCGCACGGGGGCTCGAGACCAAGCTGGTCCCACAGGCCGGCTTCCCCCTCGAGCTGGTTCGCGTGAGCGGCCTCAAGCGGATGGGCCTGCGCGGCTTCGTCAAGGGGCTGGCGCGGCTGCCGCATGCGCTCCTCGAATCGCGCCGGATTCTCAGCCGCCACCGCCCCGACGTGGTGCTGGGCGTCGGCGGGTACGCGTCGGGACCGCTGGTGTTCATGGCCGCCCTGCTGGGCTACCCGACGGCCGTGCAGGAGCAAAACAGCTTTCCCGGATTCACCAACCGATTGCTGGGCCATTTCGTGCGGCGGGTGTTCGTCGCCTTCGAGGAGGCCCGAGGATCGTTCGCGCGGCGGAAGGTCCGGCTCACCGGCAATCCGGTGCGACGCCGGTTCCTCGATCGCGCCCGGACCGCGACGGGCAGCGGGACCACTATCCTGATCCTGGGCGGCAGCCAGGGGTCGCACGCGGTCAACGAGCTCGCGTCGGGCATGGTGCGGGTGCTCGACGCCCGCGGGCGCCTGCCGCGCGTCGTGCATCAGACCGGTCCCGACGAGGTAGACCGCATGCAGGTCCACTATGCGGCGCTCGGCTATGACGGACGGGTCGAGGTCCGGGCCTTCATCGACGACATGCCAGCGGTCCTCGCCGACGCGGCGCTGGTGGTGGCGCGGGCCGGCGCGCTCACGCTGGCGGAGCTGGCGATCATGAAGCGCCCGGCGATCCTGATTCCGCTGCCCACCGCCGCCGACGACCACCAGACCCGAAACGCGCTGGCCTTCGAACGGGCGGGCGCGGCCGTGATCCTCCACCAGAGCGACGCGTCGGCGACCCGGCTCGGCGATCTGGTCGATCAAATCCTGGGCGACCCGGCGCGCCACCAGAGCATGTCCGCCGCCATGGGCACCCTCGCACGTGCCGAGGCGACCGGCGCGGTCGTCGCCGAGCTCGCGTCCATCGCCCGCCGGCGCTACTGACGATAGGTCGCGGTCAGCAGCGGCACGGCCGCCGTCGTCGAATCGAGCGCGCGGATCAGCGTCAGGTCGAACCCCCAGTGCACGAAATGTAAACGCACGCCGCCGCCCAGGGTGGCGCCGTTGAACTCGCCACCCTGACTGCCGAGCGGGAGCAAAGTTGCGAGCTCGGCCAGCAGCGACACGGTCCGGCCCACCCGCCAGATGCCTCCCGCGCCGTTGGCCATGAGCAAGAGCGCGCCGGCGAGCGCCAGGTTGCTCGACAGCGAGAAGCTGGAGTCGCAGCGCGGATCGAAGCAGAGCTGCGCCACGCCGCCCACGCGGCCGATGAACAGGACGCCGATGTCCTTGCCCAAGCCGCCGCTGGCCGATCCGATGGCCGCCACCCGGACCAGGCCGCGCCGATAGAGCGAAGTCTTCAGGCTCAGATCCACGGCGGTGAACGATTCGCTGGCGATCGGCAGAGCCGTCAGCGTGACCTGCGTGTCGTCCGTCAGCGCGTAACCCGCCTGGAGGAGAAGGATGTCGTAGCTCGTGAAGTAGACCGTCCCCTGAGGATGGGTGTAGGCGGTGGGCAAGAGCACGACCCGATCGGCTTGTGGATCCTCGGCGGGGACGCGTCCGATTGGCGCCGGGGCGGCCGAGACGACCACCTCCGCGGGTGGCGACGGGGGCGGCTCGGCGCGCGGCACAGCTACCGTCGGCGGGGGCATAACCGGAGGGGGAGGTGAGGCCGGCGGTGGCGCGGCCTCGGCGGGCGGCGGCGGAGACGGCGGGGGTTGCGTTTCGAGCGGCGCGAGCGGCGCGAGCGGCGGTAGGGCGGGCGGCGACGGTGCCGCGGGGGCAGACGGCGGCGGTGGGTCGAACGCGGGGGGCGAGGTCTGGGCGCGGGCCCCCGCCCCGCACAACCCCAACAGGAGACCGCAGACGGCCCCCACCCGAGCCGGGAACCGTCTGGTGTTACCCTGAAATCCTGGGACGAAGCCCCGGTTCCGAGACGGCGGCATGCATTCAACAGACACCGCGACCCCATTCAAACCTCAACAGTTTTCTTTTGGGGGTCCCTGCCGTGTCCATGACTCCGTGCGAGGGACCGCTCTATCGCCGGGGTCGACGTCGCTGGCGTTGTGCAGCGCGCTGTTCGCGACGCTCGTCGCGGCGGGCTGCGGGCGAACCTCGCTCGATCAGGCCTTCGGCACGCCGGGCACCGATGCGGCCAGCACGGCCGATCGCCCTGCCGATCGCCCTCCAGATCATCGGGCGGATCGGCCCATCGACCGCCCGGCCGACGCCGCCGTCGATATCGCCGTCGATCGTCCCGTCGACCATGCGCTCCCCAGCTGCGTCCCCCAGCCCGAAATCTGCAACGGCGTCGACGACAATTGCAACGGGGCCGTCGACGAAAACCTGCCGGCCATCCCCTGTCCGAACGGCGGGTTTCAGTACTGCGTGGCCGGACGCTATTCGGATTGTCCGCAGCGCTGCGAGGTCTGCGTTCCCGGCAGCGCGCGGACCTGCTTCACCTCCTTCTGCACCTACTGGGGGACTCAGCCCTGCGCGCCGGACGGGCGATCGTTCGGCGCCTGCCAGGAGGCCAAGTCGGTGCCCCCGGAGTGCGAGGCGATCGCCAAGAGCATGCAGCGATCGGCCGCGCTCGAGCAGTGCTGCCTGGACAACGGTTACTGCTGCGTCGACACGTTCGATCTCGACAACGACGGCGACCACAACGAGATGCTCGGCAACTGCGAGGCGGTCTCCTGCGTCCCCTAGCCGCGGGGGCGGCGTGGACCAGCCTGCTCGGCATCCTGGCCCTCGCGCCGCCCGTGGGTGCCACCCCGTGCGGACAGCCCGACCTGGTCGACATGGTGCCGCCCGACGGCGCGGCCGACGTCCCGCCCAACGCGAAGCTGGCGGCCCACTACGCGGCGTCCGCGGACTACCTCGGCGAAGCGGTGGTGCTGGTCCTGCCCGACGGCGAAGAGCAGACGCTCCCGGCGACGTTCGACGCGACCGAGGTCCGCCTGTCGATCGCCCCCCCGACCCCGCTGGCGCCGGGCGGCCCCTACGTCGTGCGTTGGCCCTCCTTGCGCGGCCTGAACGCGACCGCGCCGGGCAAAGGCGGACAGGCCACCTTCTCGGTCGTCGCGACCCCCGACAGCACCGCCCCGACGTTCGACGGCGTCGTCGCGGCAAGCTGGGACCTCGACCGTTCGACCAACGATTGCACCAATTCCATCGAAGAGCGTTTTTCCTTCGACCTCGAGCTGGGGATCGCCGGCGACGACGGCGGGCGGGACGACCTGACGCTGCTCCTCTTCCAGACCTCCGGTCCCGCCGCGAACGACGCCGCGGTCCAGGTGCTCGCGCGCGCGCTGCCGCCGGCGGGTGAGAGCGCGCGGGTCGAGCTGCCGACCGGCGACGCGGTGGGTCGGATCTGCTTTGCGGGCCTGGTGCGCGACACGACCGACAAGGTTTCGAGCAGCGCCGATCGGCAGGCCTGCGTCGAGACGACGGCGCCGCCTTTCTTTCGCGGTTGCGAGCTGGGTCCCACCGGTCGATCCGGACCGGTCGGTTCGATGCTTGGACTCTTGGCCATCGTCTGGGCCGCACGTCGGCGGCGGGATCGCTCGAGGCCGTGAGATGGACGGCCTGCGCCGTACTGATCCTGCTCGCCTGCCGCGGCCCGCGCCCTGCAACGCCAGCGCCGGCGGAGCGCGCCGCGCCGACCCGCCCGCCATTTGCTTGCGCCTCGGACCGCTGCGTCCAGGCACACCCGCGCCTGCCCGACGACGGCGAGTGGACCTGCGCCGACCAGGGCGGCGCCACGATCTGCGTGGGGGGCGAGCCCGCGGCGGGCGTGGCGGCGGCGCCGGGCGATCCGGCCTGGCGCTGCGGCAGGCGGCACGGGACGCCCTCCGACCAGCTGGGCCCGCGGATCTGCGTCGATCCGGCGCCCGATCTGCCGGATGGCGACCGGACCGGCTGGCGCTGCCGCATCGCCAGCGATCCGCCCGCGCGAAGGGTCTGCGCGCGCGAGCCCAACACCTGGAAGCTGGGCGCGGGCTGTGGCCCGCTTCATCCTTGCGCCGAAGGCAGCGACTGCGTCGCGGGAACATGCGCGCTGCCGCTGCGAACGCCCGACTGCTGGTTCGACGGCGACTGTCCCAACCACCACTGCCGTTTCGGAAGCTGCCGGGGGACGCTCCCGTGAATCGGGCGGGCGCGATCCTCCTCATCGGCGCCGCGATGGGATGCAGGCGTCCGCACCAGGCCGCCGAGAAGCCGCTCGCCACCTGCCTGGAGATCGACGCGCCGACCGCGCCCGTCGGCTTCGAGCGGCCGTTCTCGATCACCGCGCGGGTGACCTGCGCCGGGGTCGGGCGCGGTCGGATCGCCTGGCGTCAGATCGCCGGCGCGTCGCTGCGCGAGCTGGCCACGACGGACGATGGCTTCGGCGTCACCGGACGAGGCCCCGGCTTCGCCAACGCCCACCCCGGCCCGCTGCCTTGGGGTGTGGTTCCCATCTCTCCGCGCACGCGTGGCGAGGTCACCCTCGAGGCGCTCTGGACCGATGGCGGCGGTCACCGGCGGCGACGCGAGGTCCAGATCGCCGCCGCCCCGCGCGCACGCGGGCTCTCCAACACCGCGATCGGCACCCGCGTCTACCTGGGGGGCGACGGCTGGCGCCTGATGGCGGTCCCGCCCAGCAGCCGGGCGACGCTCGACCTTCCGCCCGGTCCGGCGAGCCTGATCCCGGATCTCGCGGGCGACTATCGGCTCGCCGACGCGCGGGGACGCGAGCTGGTCTTGCGCGCCGGACGTTACGACGAAGCGCCGCTCGACTGCGGGCGCGCGGGTTGCCATGCCGCGATCACCGAGGACGCCGCCAGAAGCCCGATGACGACGGTGCTCGCACGTGGCCTCGGACCCATCGCGGGCAGCTCCGGCCCGGCGTTCGGTCCCGACTATCCCGGCTGCGCGCTGGCCTGCCACGCGACCGGGGAGATCGGCCCGTCCGACGGTGGCTTCACGGACGTCGCGCGCGAGCTCGGTGTGCCCGCGGATCGCCCGCAGCGCTGGGAAGAGCTACCTCGGGCCTTGCGCCGGCTGGGCGGCGTCGGCTGCCTCGCCTGCCACGGCCCCGCCGCACTGCCGCCGCCGACCGCGCGATGGAGTGTGCTCCGGACCGACGTCTGCGCGGTCTGCCACGACGCGCCCCCGCGGTACGGGCACGTCGCGGCCTGGCAGGCGACCGCCATGGCGCATGCGGATCGCGATACGCGCGCCCGTTCCGATCGCGGCTGCGCCGGTTGCCACACCACCTCGGGATTTCTCGCCGCGACCGGCGCCCGCGCCGACCGGCGGCCACCCGCCGAGGCCGAGCCCATCGGCATCACCTGCGCCGCCTGTCACGCGGTGCATGCGCACGAAACCGGTGGACCGCCTGGGGCTCTGCTGCGCGCGCCGCCACCACCGCCGCTGCTGGCACGGATCACGGGCGACCCACGGGTGGCCGTCGACCCGCGGTCGGCCGTCTGCCTGCCCTGCCACACACCGGATCTGGAAGCGCCGCTTCCGTCCGCTTCGGCCGCCGCGCTCTGGCTCGGCCGTGGCGGCTTCGATCCCGCGAGCGGCCAGCCTCTGGTCGGCGGCGCGGTCCACGCCGGCGCGCGCGGAGGTTGCGTCGCCTGCCACCGCGGCGGCCCCGAAGAGCTCGCCCGCGGCGCCGGACATCGCTTCGCCGCGACGCCCGCCACCTGCAGCCCTTGCCACACGAAGCCCGTTCCCCCGACCGACCTGGCGGCGCGCGCACGGCGACTCTGGGACACCTGGCAACAGGTCGCAGGTCCGTCCGCCAGCGGATCGGCGCCGGCGCACGCGGGCGCTCTGCGCCTCGATCGGGGCACGCCGCTGGGGCGCGCCGCCTGGGACGTGCTCCTGGTCCTCGAGGATCCGGGGGCCGACGCCCACAACGCGCGCTACGCGCGGGCCTTGCTCGCCGCCGCCGAACCGGCGATCGCGCAGGCGGCGACGCGGGTGGGAGCCGAACGAAAATGAGAATTTCGATCGTCGCCTGGACGCTGCTGTCGCTGATCGTCGTGGGCCGCGCGCGCGCCCAAGAGGCGACGCCGCCGAGCCCGCCGCTGCGCCTGGCGGTCCAGACCGAGGCCGCCACCGGCGTCGTCACCGGACGCTTCTACAACCAGCTCGTCGGCGCGCGCGTCGATCTGCAGTTCTCGTCGCGGGTCAGCCTGGGCGGCTACCTCGGTTACGTGAACCTCAAAGGGAAAGACGGGCGCGCCAGCGACCTGCTCCCGTACGCGCAGCTGGAATACCGCACCGGCGCCCCCGGCGACAGCGTGCGGATCCCGTTCCGCTTCGCCTCCGGCTATCTGCCCCGCAACGGCCCGGTGGTCCGGCTCGCCACCGGCCTCGCCTTCGCCCTCACCCCGCGCGTCGACCTGGTGACCGAGCTGCTGGCGCCCATGTTCTGGGTGACCAACAACCAGACGCTGCTGTCGATGAACCTGTCGCTCGAGCTGTCGTTCCGACTCTGAGATTGCGCAACGTCGTCTTTGATCTCGTTGGCTTTTTTCCGCACCGTTGCCATTGCCGAGCGAAGCTCCTACTCTGGGGGCTTCTGTTGGTGGTCTCCGCAGTTCTTGCCTCTCTTAAGACTGGAATTCATGTCTTCTTCGACTCGTTTTTACCTGCGGCTTGTCCTGAGCGGCATTTTTTGCCTTGGCCTGCCGGCCTGCGGCCCGTCACCGGGTTCTGTTTCTCCCGACAGCAGCGGATCGGGCGGCGGCACCGGTGGCGGTGCGGGCCTCTCCAATCTGGACGGCGGTGGTCCCGCGGGTGGTAACGGCGGAATGGCGGGCAGCGGCGCAGCCGGCAATGGCGGTGCTGGAGGGGGCGGCGCGGGCAACGGCGGTGCTGGTGCTGGCGGCGTTGGCAACGGAGGCGCTGGGAACGGCGGCGCGGGCAACGGAGGCGCTGGGAACGGCGGCGGCGGAATTGGCGGCGCGAGCGCCGGTGGTATCGGCGGAAATGCGGGCGCTGGTGGTGCAGGCGGAAAGGCCGGCAGCGGCGGTGGTGGCGTCGCCGGAAATGCAGGTGCCGGCGGGGCAGGCGGCAAGGCCGGCAACGGTGGCGCCGGCTCCGGTGGAAATGGGGGCGCCGGCGGTGGCGGCGGAAAAGCCGGCAACGCCGGTTCCAGTGGAAGTGCGGGCGCCGGATCAGGCGGCAAGGCCGGCAACGGCAACGCCGGTTCCGGTGGAAACGCAGGCGCCGGTGGATCAGGCGGCAAGGCCGGCAACGGCGGAGCCGGCGGAATTGCCGGTGCGGGCGGCAGCGCCACCTGCTGCGGATGTCTTTGCCGCGACGCGACCTGGTCCTGCTCCAACGACACCTGTCTCGACCAGACGGGACACGCGATCGGCACCGCCGCCGAATCGGGATTCTTCGAGCTCGCGGGCGGAAACTACGTTGCCGAGAGCCAGGCCCGCGTCAGTCCGGGAAATCGGATCTGGTATTCGTTTCACCCCGCGACGGTTGCGCCGGACAGCAAACCCCTGGCGGTCTTCTTCAACGGCGGGCCTGGAACCGCCACCTCCAGCTATCTATTCAGCTTCAACACCGCCCCCTGGACGCTCGACCCGGCGGCGACCGGCAGCGCCAAGATCGCCGCCGATCCGAACAGCTGGACCCAGTTTGCCAATCTGCTGTACATCGACCCCCCGGGCGTGGGCTTCTCCTATCCGATGTCGCTCGACGACGGCAGCCAGCCGAGCGTCGGGATCGATCTCGATCACGACGCCGCGGACGTCATCCGCGTGATCGTCCGTTTCCTCGACCGTCACCCGGCTCTCCAGGCCAATCCCGTGATCCTGGTCGGTGAGAGCTACGGCGGCACCCGGTCCACGCTGATGCTGGATCGCTTGCTCAACTATCAGCTTCTGGCGACCACCGGCGCCGTCTATCAGGACGCCGCGCTGTACTCCGATCTGCTGCAACACTTCGGGGCGGTCTTCCCGCAGTCGAATCCGCAGACCATCACGCCGGCGCAGATCGCCTCACAGTTCGGCCATCAAATCCTCATCGAACCGGTCGTGGCTGGTCAAACCCAATGGAGCTTGAACGTCCCCGATACCTCCGTTTGCGTCGCGAGCTACGACGTCTATCAGTGCGACCAGCCAAACGGCTGGTACAGCCAGGCGGCCGCGACCGCCTCCGCCAACCTCGCCACCCTAGCGACGTTGCGACAGGCGCTGGGCGTCGATCCGACCACGATCGCCTGGTTCTACGCCACCGCTCGAACCAAGGCCTACGGGCGAGGCAGTGGCACCGTGGTCAGCACCCCGGAGATGACCGCGACCTTCGGCGCCCTCGGCACCGACGATAATTATCTCTTGTCGCTCAATGGCGCGGTCCTCAACGCTTACAGCAGCACCTCGCGCTGGTGGACCGACACGGCGATCGGCACGAGCTTCCTCGACGACGTCGTCTACGTGGACACCTTCATCACCCAGGGCAAATTCGACATGGTGGTCTTCTCGGGGGCCATCCCGCCCGCGCTCGGCATGTACACCGACCTGGTCTCGAGCTCCCTGCTAGACATGACGCCCCGAACCGGCTTCGACCGCGCGGGCTGGATAGAGCTCGACTATTGGCCCGGCCTTCCGGGCAACCCCACCACCCGAGAGATCCGCTTCCCCTACTACCCAACCGCGGGCCACACCGCCACCATGCGCGCGCCCGTCGAGCTGCTGGCGGACGTGATGCAATGGTATTCGAGCACGCCGGCATCGCCGCTGGCCTTCTCCGCGCCCGTCGCGCCGGCCGGCCGGCCGCCGCTCGCGTCGCCGGCCGTTCGAACGGCGCCACCGTCGACGGTTCTCTCGTCTCAGCCCCGCCCGTTTCTCGGTCCCTGAGCCGGACCCCGATTGGGTCGCGGACCCGTCCAGGATTTCGGCCCCGGAGGAATCCGGGCCCGGAAGGGCGCCGGACGCGGTAAAGGACACCGATGTTCCGTAGACGCGACGTCGCCATCCATTTTGTCGGCATCGGCGGCATCGGCATGTCGGGCATCGCCGAAGTGCTGCTGGACCTCGGCTATCCGGTATCGGGTTCCGACCTGCGTGAGAGCGACGTCACCCGGCGTCTCGCCATGCGCGGCGCGCGAATCGCCTTCGGACACCAGGCCGACAACGTCGCCCGCGCCGACGTGGTGGTCGTTTCGAGCGCCGTCCGTCCCGACAACCCGGAGGTCGCCGCCGCCCACGCACGTGACATCCCGGTCATCCCGCGCGCCGAGATGCTGGGCGAGCTGATGCGCGTCAAAGACGGCGTCGCCGTCGCCGGCAGCCACGGCAAGACCACAGATCGGAAGAGCACACGTCTGAACTCCAGCACTGACCAATCTCGTATGCCGTCT
>CALAOV010000251.1 GCA_937889515.1 uncultured Myxococcales bacterium
CGACCACCGAGATCTACACTCTTTCCCTACACGACGCTCTTTCGATCTCGGTGTATCAGGATCGCCTGCTGTCGGCGCGACCGTCGGGCTCCGGCTGGGACCTCGGCGCCTACGAGCTCGTGTCGTCGGCGGCGGCACCGCAGGGCGGCGCGGCCGCCGCCGCGGGGGAAGTTCACGGCATCGCGTCGCGGAAGACCCCGGCCAAGCCGGCGGCCTCCCGATAGGCGTCGTGTTGCGCGGCGACCGCCGCCGCGCCGGCGGCGCCCATGCGCGCCAGCGCCTGCGGCGAGGCGTCGAGGACGCGGCGGATCGCCTGCGCCAGAGCGGGCGCCGAGCCGGCCGGCATCAGCCAGCCGTTGATCCCGTCCTGCAGCAGCTCGGGGATCCCGGCCACGTAGGTGCTGAGGGCGACGCGCCCCAGGGCCAGGGCCTCCATCAAGACGACCGGGAGGCCCTCGGCGAAGCTGGGCAGGACCAGGGCCCGACAGCCGAGCAGCTCGCTCCGAACCGCGTCATTGCTGAGCCAGCCGGTGATCCGCACGGCATCCTGCAAGCCCAGCTCTCGGACCCGCCCCTCGATCACGCCGCGCATGGCCCCGTCGCCCGCCAGCACCAGCTCGAAGGAGACCCCTTCGCTCTTGAGGTGCGCCATCGCCTCCAGGAGGAGCAATTGCCCCTTCTGCTCGGTGAGCCGTCCCACGCAGACGAGGCGCCTGTTGTCGACGATCGGTTGGGGACCCGCGGCCAGGAACGCGACGTCGACGCCGCAGCGGACCAGGTGAACCTTGGGCCATTCCGTGTAAGGGATCCAGCGGTAGATCTGGCTGCGGCCGAAGGAGCTCACGGCCATGACCGCGGTGGCGCGGGCGATCTTTTCGGGCAGCGACAGCTCGATCGGGTGATCGAACTCTTCGGGACCGTGGATCGTGAAGCTGTAGGTCGGTCCGCCCAGGATGCGGGTGAGCATGGCCACCGCGGCGGGATTGGTGCCGAAGTGCGCGTGGAGATGGCGAATGCCTCGGACGCGCACCCAGCGCAGGAGGACAGCCGCCTCGGCCAGGTAGACCAGATGCCGCAGCAGCCCCCGATCCGAACGACGACCGAGGCGCACCGCCGCCCGGCAGGCAGCCACGAACGCCCCAAAGCCGGTCAGACCCGCCCGGAGGGTGGCGAAGAGTAATCCCAGCGGACCCACGCCCAGGATGGCCTGGGTCTTGAGCGCCTCGTCGCGGTCGGCGGGATCCACCAGCTCCTCGGACGACGGTCGGATGGAGAAGCGCGCGACCGTCGCGCCCTGGTCCTCGAGCGCCGCGATCTCTCGTCGAATGAAGCTGTGGCTGACGTGGGGATATTGATTGACCAGATATCCGACGTCGAGGCTCAAGCGAATTCCTGTTCGGGCCGGATCTCCCAAGTGTCCGGCCGGTCCCCTTGCAGCACGAGCTCGCGGGTCACACCGGCCAGAGCGCCCGCCAGCAGGTAGGGATAAGGCGCCCAGAGGCCGTTCGGCACCCAGTCGAGCGCCACCACCCCCAGCGTCAAGGCCATCCCCGCCACCATTTTCCGATCCATCTGGAGCGCCATGCGCTTCATTCTCCGGAGGGTCAAGAACAGGGGAATGAGCATCGGGCCGAAGGTGGCGATGAATCCCACGACGCCCAGCTCACCGATCTGGATGACCCAGTAGCCGTCGGGCACCGCCATGCTGCCGTCCTTGGTCGCCGCGAAGTTTCGGCCGTACTGGCCCCAGCCGAAAAGGAGTCGCTGCCGCGCCCGCTCGAGGAAGACGTTTTCGTTGTCGAACCGAAACTGGAGTGAGCCGGTTCGCTCGTCGCCCACGATCGGCTGCAGCACCGACACGATCTTGTCCGTGGGCAGCAGATCCCAGGTCCGGATCGTCGGGTAGAGAAACACGAACGAAGCCAGCACCACGGCCAGTCTGGCCTGCAGCCTGGGCTTGCTCCAGAGCAGCAAGGGGATCGCGATGACCGCGAAGATGATGGCGCCCGTGCTCTTGCACAGGATCAAGACGACCAGCAGGAACCACCCGAGCGGTCGGGCCCTCAGACCGAACAGGGTGCCCTTCATGAAGCCGAGGACGAACGCCAGGCACGTGGCCGCCATGAGAAACCGGGCCAGCGAGAGCCCGTGGGACATGAACACCAGGGGGCGATACCCGCCGTATCGGATGCTCTGCAAGAAGGGGTTTTGACCAAAGCCATAGATCCAGGAATGCCAGACGGGGCTCATCTTGATCTCGAACAACGCGAACGGGACGTAGATGAGGGCGGCGGTCACGAACCCCGTGATGAGGAAGCGGAAGTCCTTGGGGGATCGAAAGAGTGCGCAGCCCAGGAAGAACGGCAGCGAGACCATGCTGAGAAACGTGGCGCCCATGTAAAGGCCGTCCTTCACGTCGAGGCCGGCGGCGCGGGCAGCGCCCTTTCGGATCACCACCATGTCGCCGTTGGTCAACCCGGTCAGCACCGCACCGACGACCAGAGCCACCGTCAACCAGACGAACCACTTCTCCTGGATGGGCTTCAGCGTCCGGCGCCGGCCCCGCAGCAGGCACCCGATGAGCGTACAGATGTAGGGCAAGGAGTGCTTCCCGAGCTGCGGCAGCAGTGGCCATTTGAAGTTGACCAGCTCGGGCAGGAACATGTCGCCGCCCAGAATCGCGACCAGCGCGGCGCGCTGGGGACTCATGAAGAAGAACATCGCGATCGAGACGGGGATGAACAGCCCCAGAGCGATCTGGGAGATGAGGGTGAAGTCCGTGGTCATGGGTTCGCTGCCGGGTGGGCGGCCGCGCGCCGCCGACTTTATCGTCTTCGGACGCCGCGCGCGCGATCCCGGTGAGTCTGGTGACGAATCCGCCCGCCGGTCATTGCCTTCCCGCGACCTTTGAACGAAAGTTCGCGTTTCATGTGCGGAATAGCGGGCGCCGTCGGTGCCATCGATCCCGGCGTCGAAGCGGCCGTTCGCGCCATGTCTGACGCCGAGGCGCACCGCGGTCCCGACGACTCGGGCTTCTTCCGGAGCGAGGGCACGCCGGGGGTCGCGCTGGGCTTTCGTCGGCTCGCGATCATCGATCTATCGGCGGACGGCCACCAGCCGATGGTCGACCAGCGCGAGCGGAACGCCGTGGTCTTCAACGGAGAGATCTACAACTACGCCGAGCTTCGGCGGGAGCTGTCCGCCGACGGCGCCGACTTTCGCTCGAAGGGGGACACCGAGGTCCTCCTCAAGGCCTATGGCCGCTGGGGGATGGGGGCGCTCGGTCGGTTGCGGGGGATGTTCGCCTTCGCGATCTACGATCCCCGGCGCCGGGAGGTGCTCCTCGCCCGCGACCGCCTGGGGATAAAGCCGCTCTACTACGCCTCGATCCAGCGCCCGGGCGGTCCGGTCCTGCTATTTGCCTCGGAGCTGCGGGCGTTGCTGGCGACCGGCCTGCTGCCCCGGCAGCTCGATCCCCGTGGCCTGGCCACCTATATGTGGAACGGCTTCGTGGTGGGACCCGCCACGGCGGTCCGTGGCGTCTCCCTGCTCGCGCCGGGCGCCGCGCTCCGGCTGGCGCTGGATGCTCCGGTCGCCCGCCCCGAGAAGTACTGGTCGCTGGCGCCGCGCGCGCCGCTCCCGCGGCCGGAGGCGCTCGCGCTGATGCAGGAGGCGCTAGGCACGGCGGCCCGGCAGCACCTCATCAGCGACGTCCCCCTGGGGGTCTTTCTCTCGGGCGGCGTCGATTCGAGCGCGGTCACTGCGCTGGCGGTGCGGGCGGGCGGGCAGCGAATCAAGACCTTCCACGTCGGGTTCGCGGAGGCGGGCTTCGACGAATCGGCCTACGCCCGCCGGGTGGCGGACGCTCTGGGCACCGAGCACATGGAGCTCCAGCTGACGCAGGAGCGGTTTCAGCGCGATCTCGGGGCGGCCCTGACCAGCCTCGACCAACCGACCTTCGACGCCATCAACACCTACTTCGTGAGCCGCCTGGTGCGTGAGGCCGGGTTCACCGTCGCGCTGGCCGGCACCGGGGGCGACGAGCTCTTCGGCGGCTACAGCAGCTTTCGCGACCTGCCCCGCGGGCGCCGGGCCGGCCGTGCGGCGCGGTTTCTGCCGCAGGCTGCTCTGGCCGCTCTGGCCCGCCTGGTCCGACGCTGGAAGACGGGCGCTGCCGGAGAGGTCCCGCCGCAGACCCGCTGGGGCAAGCTCGCCGATCTGTTCGCGACGCGGGGCGGGGAAGTCGGCCTCTACCAGGTCTCGTACGGCCTTTACACGCAGGAGTTCCTGGCAGAGCTCTCGGACGATGCGACCTCGGCCCTGGCGCCCCGCGGGCTGTCCCCCGAGCGGGCCGAGGAGCTGGCGGCGATGATCCGGGGCGCCACCCCGCTGTCCGCCGTCGGTCTGCTCGAGCTCTCCCTCTTCATCGGGGAGCGCCTGCTGCGGGACACCGACGCCGCGAGCATGGCGAGCTCGCTCGAGGTCCGGGTGCCGCTCCTCGATCACGAAGTGGTGGAGGCCGCGCAGGCGGTGCCGGACGAGGCTCGTTTTTCGCCCCTCGGCCGCAAGCAGCTGCTCAAGGATCTCGCGATGCCCGATTTGGACCAGACCATCTTCGACCGCCCCAAGGCCGGCTTCGTGCTGCCGATCGAGCTGTGGGCGAAGGATCGACTGGCCGGGGAGATCGACGCGCTGTTCGCCGATCGCGCCCTGGTGGAGAGCGTCGGCCTGCGGGCGCCCGCCCTCGGTCGCCTGTGGCGCGCCTTCCGGGCCGGCGCGCCCGGGATCTACTGGTCGCGGATCTGGGCGCCTTTCGTGCTGCTGCACTGGTGCCGGCAGCATCGAATGGGATTATCTTAAACACGCCGTGTCCCGACGCTATCTCCTCATCTCCCCCTGCCGCGACGAAGCCGACTATCTCCAGATCACCATAGACACGGTGGCCGCCCAGAGCGTCCGGCCGGCCAAGTGGCTGATCGTCGACGACGGATCGACCGACGCGACGCCCGAGATCCTGGCCCGCGCCGCCGCCCAGTACCCCTTCATCCAGGTCGTCCGGCGCGAGAACCGCGGCCACCGATCGGTGGGCCCCGGCGTGATCGACGCCTTCTATCACGGCCTGTCGCAGGTCAACCTCCCCGACTACGACTACGTCTGCAAGTTCGATTGCGACCTCGAGATGCCGCCCCGCTACTTCGAGCGCACCATGGAGCTGTTCGAGCGGGATCCCTGGCTGGGGACGCTGTCGGGCAAGCTCCACCTGCGCTTCGGGAAGAAGGAGGTGCAGGAGCGCACCGGTGACGAGAACTCCGTCGGTCCCGTGAAGTTCTATCGGGTGGCCTGCTTCAACGCGATCGGGGGCTTCATCCGCGAGGTCTGCTGGGACGGCATCGACGGCCACCTGTGTCGCATGCGCGGGTGGGTGGCGCGGTCGGTGGACGATCCCGAGCTGCGCATCATTCATCTCCGGCAGATGGGCTCGAGTCACCTCAGCCTGTGGAACGGTCGCAAGCGCTGGGGTCGGGGCAAGTACTTCATGGGCTCGGCACCCACCTACATCGCGGCGGTGGCGCTCTATCGGATGGCGGAGCGGCCCTACCTGCTGAGCGGGCTGGGCATCCTGTGGGGATACGTCAAGGCCCGCCTCGAGAACGCCCCTCGGATGGACGATCAGAAATATCTCGACTACCTGCGACGATTCGAGCGGGCCTCGTTGCTCCTCGGCAAACGCCGCGCGGCCGATCGCTACCACGACAAGATTCGGCGCCAGGCGCCCGCCGGCGGCCAGGCGATGCCCGAGGGCGGCGGGACCGCTCCCTGATCCTCGGTCACCCGCGGCGTTTCGCGGCGACCTGGCGCAGCAAGATCAGGAGGAACTCCGGATCGCGGAGCAGGTAGCGGCCGGCGAGCCGGCGTGGCTCGTGCGCCAGTCGGTAGAGCCATTCGAGTCCCCAGCGCGACATCCAGACGGGGGACCGGCGCACCACGCCCGCCAGGAAGTCGATGCCGGCGCCCACGCAGACCAGAACGGCGGGCCGGAAGAGATCCAGCGTCTCGTCGCAGAAGATCTCCTGCTTGGGCGCGCCGAAGGCTACCAGCACCAGGTCCGGCCGCACCGCCGCCACGCGCCGGGCGACCGCCCGTCTCTCCTCGAGCGGTGACCCGAGATCGATCCGGGGCGCGTCGGTGCCGACGATGGTGATGCCGGGAAACTGTTCCGCGAGCCGCGCCGCCGCCGTCTCCGCGCAGCCGGGCGCGCCACCGAGCAGGAAGACCCGCCAGCCGCGCGCGGCGGCACGCTCCATGAGAGGAAGGACCAGGTCCGAGCCTGAGACCTTCTCGGGGAGTGCATGCCCCAGCAGGCGCGCAGCCCAGAGGACCGGCGTCCCGTCGACCAGCGACAGGCTCACCCGCCCGTAGGCCTCCCGGAATCGCTGGTCCCGCTCGCCCATGACGATGTGGTCGACGTTGGGCGTAAAGACGGTCCCCCCGGCGCGCGCGCCGACCAGCTCTTCGATGGCCGTCAACGTTCCCGGCAGGTCGACGGCGTCGATCGGAAGCCGTCCAATCTGAATTCGTTCGATCATGCCTTGGGGTCGACACCCTATCAAAGTCGGTCGCGCTTCGTCGCCGCCTGCAGCAGGAACCAGTGCGTCGCCGGCAGATGGGGCAGGGTGAAGACCTGGCGATCCCCGTCGCGCTTGCCGGGGACGGCCTTCCAGCTGCCCGACCGGCCGGGCTCGGCGGCGGCCGCCGGGTCGGTGCTCGGGACCAGGGGCGTCATCGACATCGGCCCGGTCGACCGCAACGCGATCTGCCCCGTCACCGGCTGGGCCAGGAACGGCAGCTTGTTCCCCGGGCTGGCGGCGACCTGCGCCACCACCGTGAGCAGGATCTTCTTGGACTGGGCGAGCGGCTGGTGGTCCAGGCTGGTGAGCGCGACCGTCGCCTTCGGGGTCAGGATGCGGATCTCGACGTCGTGCAGGGCGATCGGACGTCCGCCGATCCACCCCATCGCGGCCTGGGTCAGGGAGGTGTCGATGGTCTCGGTCCCGGCGGCCCAGTCGCGCTCCAGCTCGCCGGTGTCCGACCGTACCTTGGTCTGTCCCGGTGGAATGAAGTCGTGATCGGGCGCGGTGACGACGATGGCCCCGGCCTCCTTCGGGTCGTGGCGGTCGTCCCAATCGACCTCGGGAAGATCGGGTGGCGCGACGACCAGCCGGCTCTGCTCGACCAGCGTCCGCAAAGTCGCGCTGGTCGCGGGGGTCAGGTTCTCCCCGTAGGTCGTCTGACGGCTCGGCTCGAACCGATAGGTCTTGCGGGCCTCCCGGGCGTGCTGCTGCCGGAAGAGGATCGCCGCCGCCGGCATCAGGGCGGTGAGCGCCGGATCGTAGCCGGTGGACCAGGTTTGCACGTCCGGAGGCGCGCCGACCCCTTCCTGCAGATACGCGAAGATCATCGGCGCATCCCAGCCCTGCAGATCCGCGATCGCCGCCAGGTAGAGCGGCGCGGTGAAGCGATCCCGGATAGGGAAGGGGACGTTCCACTCGCTCACGGTGAGCGGTTTTCCCGAGATCTGGCCGGCGCCGATCCAGGAGATGAAGTTGGCCTCCGACCGCGGATTGGCGCCGAGCGCCTCGGCCTCGCCGTACGAGTGAACATCCACCACGTCCCCCACCGCCAGCGAAGGGAGGCTGCACAGCGACTCACCGCCCCAGTAGCTGGTCCCCGCGATGAGGCCGCCAAATCCGATCTGGTGGAGATCGGCGATCCAGCGCCGGAAGGACTGAGCCTCCAGGTCTGCCAGGACCAGCTTGGCCGGCCCCGGCGCCCAGAAGCGCATCGCCTCGCCCACGGGCACGTTCAGCGTCGCGGCCGATTTCTCGACCAGCGCGCGCAGCATGGCGCCGTGGATGGGGTTGTGGTTGCGGGGGAGCATCTGGTTGGCAAAGTGGGCCGTCAGGTCGTCCTCGTTGGCCACCAGCGCCGCGATCACCGCCGGGTCCTTCAGGGCGGACAGGTGGGTGTAGGGATTCACGTGCGAGAGGTACTGGGCGGCGAACTTCCGCTCCAGCTCGTGCAGGCGGGGATCGACGAAGTCGAACCCGCGCCCCGTCGCTTCGGCCCGGGTGAGCTCCTCGAACCCGGGGATCTGGTCGCCCGACCGGAAGGTTCTGCCCACCTTCAGGTCGAGCCACACGTAGATGCCCTCGTCGCGCAGGCATTTCACCCACCAGTCGATGCTGTCGAGGGCGGCGTCGTTCAGGGCTTGGGTGGTCACGCCCGGCTGGAACACGTTGGGCGTCACCCAGTCGGAATCGTGGTGGTGAACCCGGACCAGGTTGTATCCCAGCGCCGCCAGTCGCTTGGCTTGCCGGGCGATCTGGGCGCGCTCACCGTTGAAGAGCGCGTAGGCGACCACGTTGGTGCCCCAAAACCGCGCCTCCGTGCCGTCCTCGAACACCAGCCGATCGCCGCGCGCGGCCACCCTTCCGTGGCGGCCGGCCGGCCGGTCGCCGTCGTTCAGAAAGCCGACGTCGATCGGCCACCGGTCCCAGGGAAGCGTATCGGGCGCCCAGTCGGCAGAGACCTCGGCGCCATAGCGGTCGGCCAGCGATGCCTTGGCCGTGGTGCCGGCGGGGATCGGCCCGGCCGTGACCCGGCGGCTGCACGCCGGCGCGCCCAGCAGCACGAGGATCGCGCAGGCGCCGAACACGGCGAAGGTCGAACCGCCCACCTGGAAGACTCGTTCGCCTCGCCCCATCGCGTACCGCTCGCTCGATGATACGGACCGGTCGCCGGTACGGCAACCGTCGGGCTCCTGGCGCCCCGAGGAGATCGTGTTATTTTGGCGCCACTGCACGTGCGCGTCGGAGAACTGAAATACGAGGCGATTCGTACGCCTCTCGAACAGCCGCTCCTGCGCGCGCGCGAGATGTTGCAGCGCTTCCGGGGGGTCCGCCATCCGGAGCTGCGGGAGCTGTTCAAGGAGGACCGGCGCATCCAGTCGGTCTTGAAGAAGCTGATCGGGCGACGTTCCAACTGCCTCGACATCGGCTGCCACTTTGGTTCGATGCTGAGCGCGTTCTGCCGGCTCGCCCCCGAGGGTCACCACGTGGGCGTCGAGGCGATACCGCACAAGGTGCGCTTCCTGCGGCGGAAGTTCCCCGAGGTCGATCTGCTGGAGACGGCGCTTTCGGATCGGGCCGACACCGTCACGTTTTACGTCAACCGACTGGCCTCCGGTTTCAGCGGACTGGCGCCACACGGCGACGGCCAGTTCGACGAGATCCGGGTTTCGACGGCCCGTCTCGACGATCTCCTCACCGCCGACCGGCGGTTCGATTTCGTCAAGATCGACGTCGAGGGCGCGGAGCTGATGGTGCTTCGCGGCGCCGCCAAGCTGCTCGCCCGCGACGAGCCGGTCATTCTCTTCGAGTGTGGGCCGAGCGGCCCGGTCGCCTTCGGTTACCAGCCCGGGGAGATCCACGACTTTCTGACCGGGGCCTGCGGCTATTCGGTGTTCATGCTGAAGGATTTTCTGTCGGGAGGTCGGCCGACCGATCGGGCGGGCTTCGAGGCGGCGCTGGTCTATCCGTTCCAGGCGTTCAACTGGATCGCCGCGCCGCCCTCGAAGCTCCACGCGGGATCATGAACGGGTGGCCTCCGCGCGGGCCCTCGTGGTTGCGATCTGGATGTGCCTGCCGGCGGTTCTGGTCTCGTCCTGCGATCGCGCCCGCCCGGTGGCCGATGGCGACGGTCCCCCGGTCCCGGCTGCGTTGGTCAAGGACGGACAGGCCGTGTTCTTCGTGGGAAACAGCTTCTTCGGTTGGGGGGGGCGATCTCTGCCGGCCTGGGTGTCGGGCCTGGGCCGGGCGCTGTCGCCGCCGATCCGGATCGAGACCGGCTCCGATATCGTCTTCGGCAACACGCCCCTCGGCGAGTTCCTGACCCACGCGGCGACCCGCGACGCGCTCGCGTCGCGCAAGTACCGGGTCTTCGTTCTGCAGGGCGAAGAGTTCGAGGCGGTCGACCACAAGGCTCGGTTTCATCAGGCGGTGCGCGACTTCAACCGCCAGATCGTCGCGGCCGGCGGGCGAACCGTCCTCT
>CALAOV010000252.1 GCA_937889515.1 uncultured Myxococcales bacterium
GGGCTGGGCGACCAGCGCACCGGAGGCCTGGGGCGGCTCGGCCGGATACCCGCCCGGTGGCGGCGCGGCGTAGCCGGGCGGCGGGGCGCTCGGCAGCGGTGCGGCGATCGGCTGCACCGGCGCCGGGGGCGCCGCCTGCTTGGCCTGCTCGTCGCGGAGCGCTTCCATCTCTTTGACGTAGCCGTCGATCTCGGCGCGCTCGTCGGCGCTGATCTTCTTGCCCTTGGCCAGGTAGTCGTGGAAGGCGTCGATCGCCTTTTGCGGCTCGCGCAGCTTTTGATGGCAGCGACCGATGTTGCGCAGATAGATGGGGTTCAAGGTCTCGGCGTAGAGCTTGGCGAACAGCTCCAGCGCCTCGTCGAACCGCCCGGCGGCGAACGACTCGCGCGCCTTCATCTCCCCGGCGTGATCGGCATGCGCCACGCCCATCATCGCCGAGAAAGCCAACACCACGACGAGAACGGCGCCGCGCACCGTCCCCGCCCGTCTGATCGAACCATTCATGGAGACAAAACAGTACGGCTAGGGCGTGGTCGGAGTCAAAGACCACCGCGCGTACAGACGCTGGGTCAGATCCTGGTTACCATGAGCGCGATGAGCGACCTCGGGAACGTCGATCTGCACCTGTTCGCGGAGGGGACGCACGGGCGCGCCTACGAGCGTCTGGGCGCCCACCTCAAGACGCGCCAGGGGAAGTCCGGGGTCGAATTCGCGGTCTGGGCGCCCAACGCGGCCGCGGTCGCCGTGATCGGGGACTTCGAAGGATGGGGAAAGGCGCCGGCGCCGCTGGTCCTGCACCAAGGGTCCGGAATCTGGGAGGGATTCGTCGCCGGCGTGCCCAAAGGGGCCCACTACAAGTACCGAATCAAGTCCCAGAAAGACGGCTACCAGGTCGACAAGGCCGACCCCTACGGCGTCCGATCGGAGCTGCCGCCGGCCACTGCGTCAATCGTCTGGGACCTCGACTACGACTGGAAAGACGCCGACTGGATGGGGGTCCGCCGCGCGCGCAACGCGCTCGACGCGCCCCAGTCGATCTACGAGGTCCACCTGGGCTCTTGGATGCGCGTACCGGAGGAAAAAAATCGCTGGCTCTCGTACCGGGAAATTGCCCCCAAGCTGGCGGCGCACGTCCGGCGCTGCGGTTTCACGCACGTCGAGCTCTTGCCGATCGCCGAGCACCCGTTCTATCCGTCGTGGGGCTATCAGGTGACCGGCTTCTACGCGCCGACGGCGCGCTACGGGACGCCGCAGGACTTCATGTGGATGATCGATCACCTGCATCAGGAGGGGATCGGCGTGATTCTCGACTGGACACCGGCGCACTTCCCCACCGACGAGCACGGGCTCATGTACTTCGACGGGACGCACCTGTACGAGCACGCCGACCCGCGAAAGGGGATGCACGCCGAGTGGGGGAGCGCGATTTTCAACTACGGGCGCAATGAAGTGCGCAGCTTCCTGGTCTCGAACGCCAACTTCTGGCTCGACCGCTACCACATCGACGGCCTGCGGGTCGACGCGGTGGCCTCGATGCTCTACCTCGACTACGCGCGGCGCGGCGGCGACTGGATCCCCAACCAGTACGGCGGCCGGGAGAACCTGGAGGCGATCGATTTCCTGCGGGTGTTCAACACCTCGGTCTACCGCGAGCACCCCGACACCCAGACCATCGCCGAGGAGTCGACCTCCTGGCCCGGCGTGTCGCGCCCCACTTACACGGGCGGTCTCGGGTTCGGCATGAAGTGGGACATGGGCTGGATGCACGACGCGCTGGCGTATTTTTCGGGCGATCCGATCGGCCGGCGTTACCACCACCACCAGCTCACCTTCCGCAGCATGTACTTCTGGAGCGAGAACTACCTGCTGCCGCTGTCGCACGACGAGGTCGTGCACGGCAAAAAGTCGCTGGTCGGCAAGATGCACGGCGATCTGTGGCAGCGGTTCGCCAACCTGCGCCTGCTCTACGCGAGCATGTGGGCCCAGCCGGGGAAGAAGCTGCTCTTTCAGGGCGGCGAGATCGGGCAGTTCCGCGAGTGGGCGCACGACCAGAGCGTCGACTGGCACCTCCTGGGAGAGTCGGCGCAGCACGTCCAGCTCATGACGCTCATCATGGAGCTCAATCGGCTCTACAAGTCCGAAAACGCGCTGCATTTCTACGACGTCGGCCTCTCCGGCTTCGAGTGGGTGGACGCCAACGACGACGCCAACAGTGTCTTTTCGTTCCTGCGCAAGGGCGCGACCGCCAAGGACGTCGTGCTGGCGGTCTTCAACTGCACGCCGGTCCCGCGCCACGACTACCGGATCGGCGTCCCGCTGGGCGGGACCTGGCGCGAGATCCTCAACACCGACGCCGCGACCTTCGGGGGCAGCGACCTCGGGAACTTCGGCGCCGTGCGGGCGGAAGACATCGCCTGCCACGCGCGCCCATCGTCGCTTCGCCTGACGCTTCCCCCGCTCGCGGCCCTGTATTTGAGTCCGGGACCCTGAGAGGGTCCCGCGCCCCCCGCGATGAGCTGCGGCGGGCAAAGCCCGCCTTCGCTCACGCGATCAGTACGGGCCGAGGACGCTAGAACCGGATCTGCAGGGCTACGCCGGCGCCGAAGGTGCGGGCCGCCTCGGTCTGACTGATGTCCGGGAACAGGATCCAGGTGCGCAGGTCGAGCGCGTGGGTCAGCGACGAGCCGATTCCAAATCCCAGGGGATATTCGTCGCGGTTGCCGTCGCCGCTCACCACCCGCACGCCGAAGAGCGGGCCCAGCCAGAGCGTGCGCGTCGCCTGGATCCAAAGATGGATCGGAACGCTGACCACGGTCTGCGTGGTGGGGTTCGAGAAGATCACGGGGACGTAGAGTCCCGTGTCGATCCGGATCGCGCCGGCGCGCAAGACCACCGGCAATCCGAACATCAGGCCGAACGACGACCCCGTTTCGATCGGCAGATAGGCGCGCAGCTCGAGCCCGAGCTCCGCCGCGGCGCCGCGCGCGACGGCCCAGCGCAGGTGCAGCTCCGGATTGGCGACCCGGTCGAAATCGGTGCCATAGGTCTCGGTCTCGAACGGGCGGCCGTAGCCGTCGGCCCGGGTGGTCTGCCCGCTGTCGTCCAGCCGAAACCCGGTGCGCAGGCCGATCTCCAGCTCGTGCGTGATGCTGCCGGAGATCTCCAGGTTCATCCCGAAGCCGGTGATCGAATTGTTGTCGGGCTCTGGCTCGTGGCCGAGCCCGAGCCCAACGTCCACCGCGATCTCGCCGCGTGGCAGCACGATGCTGCGGTAGACCCAGGGGGCATCTGCGCGGGCGGGGCCGGCCCAGACCAGCGAGACGAGACCGGCCAGAACGGACGCGGCGGTGGCGGTGGCTGCCTTCCGAACCATGAGCGGGTTATACATCCACCCGTGGGCGATCTCGTTCAGCTACGTCGACAGGTTGGGCCGAAGGTCGCTCCCCGGGCCGACCATGCGGCGGTCGCGGGAGCGGCTCCGGCCGGCGCCAAGCTCGCAGGTACCAAGTTTGGCGGCGACAACCTTGCCGGCAACAAGTTTGCTGGCGACAAATTCGCTGGCGACAAATTCGCTTACGTGGAGACCTACGGCTGCCAGATGAACGTGGCGGACACGGACATGGTTCTGGGGCTCCTCCAGCGGGGCGGGTACCAGCAAACCCAGGAGCCCGAGCGCGCGGATCTGATCTTGATCAACACCTGCGCGGTCCGCGAAAAGGCGGAGGAGCGGGTGTTCCAGCGGGCCAGCATGCTGTTCCACCGGCGGGCGGGCCCGGACGTCGTTCTCGGCATCACCGGCTGCATGGCGGAGCACCTCAAGGACCAGATCCGCGAGCGCGCGCCGCACGTCGATCTGGTGATCGGGCCCGACGGATACCGCCGCCTACTCGAGCACGTCGAGGAGGCGCGGGGTGGTCGGGCCATCGTCGACACGCGTCTCGATCGCGACGAGACCTACGAGGGTATCGACGGGATCTACGCCGAGGCCGAGGCGCGCGGCGTGGTTGGACACGTCACGATCCAGCGCGGCTGCGACAAGTTCTGCGCCTTTTGCGTCGTCCCCTACACGCGTGGCCGCGAGCGGGGCGCGGCGCCGCGCGAGATCCTGCGCCAGGTTCGCGCGCTGGCCGCGGCGGGCGTGAAAGAAATCCAGCTGCTGGGACAGACGGTCAATTCGTACCGCTACGAAGAGATCGGCTTCGCCGAGCTGCTGCGGGCGGTGGCCGCCGTCGAGGGCATCGAACGGGTCCGCTTCACCTCGCCCTATCCGCTCGATTTCTCCGACCAGGTCATCGCGGCGATGGCCGAGACGCCCAAGATCTGCAAGCACGTGCACCTGCCGCTGCAGAGCGCGTCGGACGCCGTTCTCGAACGCATGCGCCGCGGCTACGACTACGGCACCTTCCGCGCGCTCCACGACCGCCTGCGCGCGGCCATGCCCGCCATCGCGATCACGACCGATCTGCTGATCGGCTTCTCCGGCGAAACGGAGGAGGACCATGCCGCGACGATCCGGGCGCAAGAAGAATTGCGCTTCGACGGGGCGTTCACCTTCGCCTACTCCGAGCGCGGCGGAACGCAGGCGGCGCGGAAGCTGCCCGACGACGTGCCCCCCGAGGTGAAGCAGCGGCGCCTGGCCGAGGTGATCGCGGTCCAGCAGCGGATCACCGGCGAGATCATGGCCGCCCAGATCGGCCTGCCCGAGCGGGTCCTGGTCGAACATCCCTCCAAGCGCGCCGAGACCGAGCTGATGGGCCGCACCGACACCTTTCGGTCGGTGATCATCCCGGCGGCGCCGGGTCGGGCGCCGGGCGCGCTGGTCGACGTCACGATCGTGCGGGCCACCCCCGCCACGTTGTTCGGCGCCCCCTGATCGACCGCTTTCGACCACCCGGCGCGCAGCACGGGTGACAGCCGGCGGCGGCGCCATTATGCTGACCGGTCGCGTGCAGGACCCAACCACCGAACCGGCCTCTGAGGAGACGGCCACGCCCGAAACGGCGGGGGCCGGGCCGGTCGATGCCGACGTGCCCCCCGTGGTGGGCGAGGAGCGACGCCTCCTCGAGATCGTGCTGCGCAAGCTCGACGGTGGGACGGTCCGCAAGCCGCGGCTGCAGGTTGACGATGCCAGCGCGCTCATCGAGCTGCGCGACGCGCTGGCCGAGGCCAAACCCGAGGATCAGGGGTCGATCCTCGAGCAGATGCACCGGATCGAGGCGCTGTCGCGCCAGCGCGGAAAGGGGGATACGCCGCCGGTCGACCGCAAGTCTCCCTACTTCGGACACCTGCGCCTCGAAGAGGGCGGCAAGCGGCGCGACGTCCTCATCGGCGCGCGCAGCTTCGTCGAACCGGGCGGTGGCGTGCAGATCGTCGACTGGCGGAACGCGCCGGTGTCGCGGCTCTTCTACCGCTACGAAGAGGGCGATCTGTACGAGGAGCGCCTGGGCGATCGGCTGGTCGAAGGCGAGATCCTGGCCCGGCGGACGGTGGCCATCGTCGACGCGGATCTGCGACGGGTCGCGACCCCGCTGGCGACCTACGCGCGAGACTTTCGCACCGGCGTCTGGCGCGAGGTCGCGGCGCGCAAGGCGCGCCTCCAGATCGCGCGCGACGGCAGCGCCGCCACCATCGTGCCGCGCGCCGAGCCGGAAGGCGCGGCGCACGATCCGCGGCTGCCGCCGGCGCCGCAGCTGCCACCGGCGGTCCGCGGCAAGCTCGGCGTCGACGAGACCGGCACCCGGCGTCCCGACCGGCACCTGCCGGCCATCGCGGCGCTGATCGACCCGCGCCAGTTCGAGCTCATCACGCAGCCCTCGTCGGGGCTCATCGCCGTGCAGGGATCGGCCGGCAGCGGCAAGACCACCATCGGCCTGCATCGAATTGCCTACCTGGCCTTTGCGGAGCCGCGCCGTTTCCGCCCCGAGAAGATGCTGGTGATCGTCTACCAGCGCGCGCTGGCGGCCTACGTGTCGCGGGTATTGCCCTCGCTCGACGTCGACGGGGTCCCGGTGATGACCTTCGCCGGTTGGGCCTCGGCCGCGCTTCGCGCCGCGCTGCCCAAGCTGGAGGCGGGCCACACCGACGAGACGCCGTCGGTGGTGATGCGCCTCAAGGCACACGGCGCGCTGCTGCGCCTGATCGACGATCGCCAGGCCGCGCTCGCCGTCTGGTGCCGGGCCCGGCTCGACAGCGATCTGGCGGATAAGCCCGCAGGCGCCACGGCGCTCGCCTTCTGGGACGGCACGCGCGGTCCGGTCGACGGGCGGGTCACCGCGCTCGCGCAGTGGGTGCGCGACACCCCGCTCGATCCGGCCCTGCGCAACGCGGTCGAAAACGCGGGACGCGCGCTGCGGGCTAGAACCCGCGACGTGGTCGCGGAGTGGGCCGGGCTCTTCACCGACCGGCAAGCGCTGGGCGACGGGTTCGCTCGCCACGCCCCCGGCGTCTTCTCTCCGGGCCAGCTCGACGACGTCCACCGCTGGTGCGTCGAGCGCGAGCGCCGGCGCACCGGCGGCACCGGCGAAGACGACGGCGAGCCTTTCGCCCTCGACGCCGAGGACGAGGCCTTGCTCCTCCGCGTCTACCAGCAGCAGCGCGGGCGGCTCCCCGATTTCACCGGCAAGGGCGTCCTCGCCTACGAGCATCTGATGGTCGACGAGGTGCAGGACTTTTCACCGCTGGAGCTGGCGGTGCTGCTCGACGCCACCTCGGCGCAGCGCTCGGTGACGTTGGCCGGCGACACCGCGCAGGCCATCGCGCCCGAGCATGGCTTTTCGAACTGGGCCGAGCTGCTGGACTTCCTGGAGATCGCGCACGAGCGGGTCGAGCCTCTGCGCGTCAGCTACCGATCGACGCGGGAGATCGTCGACTGCGCCGAGCACGTCCTGGGACCGCTCATAGGCGACGTCCGTCCCGTCGCGCCGCGCGCCGGCGCACCGGTCGAGTCGTTCGGATTCGCCTCGGCCGGCGAATGCGCCGAGTTCCTCTCACACGCCCTCAAGGAGCTGGTGCGCGCCGAGCCGGAGGCGTCGGTCGCGCTGCTCGCCCGCCACCCGGAGCAGGCCCGGGTCTACTACGAGGCGCTGGCCCGCGCCGAGGTCCCGACGCTACGCCTGGTCGACAACCAGGACTTCACGTTCACCTCGGGAATCGACGTGACCGACGTGCGCCAGTCGAAGGGGCTCGAGTTCGACATCGTCATCCTGCTGGAGGTGACCGACGCGTCCTATCCAGCCTCGGACGACGCGCGCCGGCTGCTCCACGTCGCCATGACCCGCGCCGCGCACCAGCTTTGGGTCACGCACACCGGCGCCCCTTCGCCGCTGCTGCCAGAACCGCTGCGCTAACTCTCGCTCTGGAAAAACCGGTTCAGCGCCCAGACGTCGCGCGCCCGCAGACCCTGGAAGCGAATCCCGATCCCGGACTGGTCTCCCGCCCCGCTCTTCACCACCCAGCGCACGTCTCCCGCGACCTCGATCGGCTCGGGCTGCGTCGGCAGCTCGAACCGGAGCTGCACGGTGGTCCCGATCGGGAGCGCCGTCGGCGAGTCCAGGTGCAGGCCGCCGAGCGAAATGTTCCGCGTTTGCGAGGTCTGCCTCTTGCCTTCGCAAAGCACCTCGACCGCGATCTGCCGTTCGTAGCGCGGATCGATTCTTCGAAAATGCTCTGCCAAGGTAGTTGCCCTTCCGCGTTGGTGGAAGTCCATGGTACGACAACATCGCACCTCGGATCCAGCCCGACGTAACAGCCGGATAACAAACCGATATTGGGCTAGAAACTCGGCAGGCTGGGGCAGTCGGAGGCCGCGCCCACGTCTTCCGTCGGCGACCAGGGCTTTTCGTTATACGTCGCGGCGAAGGTGGCGTCCCAGCATTCGGTCTGGGTGGAACCGGCGCCATCGCCCGCCTCTACCATCTCGGTGGCCTTCCCGGCGCCGGTCGGAAGCCACGCGCCGATGACGCCCACCGTCTCGATCGCGGGGCCGGCGATGAAGTTCCCGGTCAGCGTGAAGCTCATCTGCCCGCTGCCGTCGGCTTGACCCGCGTAGGTGTAGACGACCGAGGTGGCCGCGTTGGTCGCGTCGGCCACCCGATCTATCGTCATGGTGACGGCAATCGGGTAGCTCAGCGTCTGGTAGCTCACGACCAGCGACGTGAACGGCGCCGTCCCCTGATCGAACGGAAAGCCGGCATCACTGAGTGCCTGGGTAGTCATCATCATCATCCCAGTTCCTTGGCGCACGCCTTCGGTCGCGTCGAAGCTGCCGGAGAGGAAGGTCAGCCACCCCTTGGCCAGATCGGCGGTGTTCTCGACGTCCAGCTCGTAGCCGAACACCGTCGACTGCGGATCGGCGTGCGTCACCGTGAGCTTCCAATCCCAGCCCGCCTGCTTGTCCGAAGCGAAGGGACCCCAGGTGCGGCTGGTGGCGGTGCGGCTGGTCGGCTCGTAGGAGCGAACCGCGTCGACGCCCCCCAGCGCGCTATCGAGCATCTGATTGAACTGGTCGGTGACGTTGTGGACGGTCTGAGCCAGCTCGGCCTCCCTGGAGAGCGGCAGCGCCGACGAATACGCGGGCAAGGTCGCCACCAGCTGGCTCCCCGCCGGCACCGCGTTCATGTACGCCAGATCGTCGTTCGAATAGTTGCCGCACGCCGAGAGAACGACCGATCCCATAACCAACGCCCCAATGAGAAGGCGAGCGCGGCGCGGCTCCGCCGCGGCGCGCGAGGGGGGGCCGGGGGGGGCGAGCGGCAGCGGGCCGCTCCCCGTAAAATGAACCTCAAAAATCATAGTTCACCATGGTGGCCAGCTCCCAGTAGCCGAGGGATCGGTTGCCGTCGACGTTGTAGAGAAGATAGTGCAAGCGCGCGCGGGCGACGACGCTGGTGTTGCGGGTCATCCGGTAGGAGACGCCGCCCACCAACCCCGGCGAGAGCGTCGAGAAGAACTGCGCGGGAAATTCGTCGTTCTGGAAGCGCCGGCTCATCACCAGCAGCGCCATTCGCCCGCCGACGAACGGCGTGAAGTATCGCCGCGGCCATTCGACCGTCAAGGAGGACGCCAGCGACAGCTCGCTGAAGCGGAACGGCGCGGTCACCGTCGGCAGCGACGCGACGCCGTCGGCGCTGCCGACCGCCACGTCGAAGCCGAGCACCCAATCTCGCCGGAAGAAGTTGCGCAGCGCCAGATCGATCCCGAGGAGCCCGGTGGGCGGAAACAGGCTGGCGCCGTCGGGCGCCTCGAACACCGCCTGATAGCCGACGCCCGCCCCCAGCGACCAGCGCGAGGTGAGGTCGACCCGCCCGGCGCCCTTGACCGGATCGTCGGTGAAGGGCGCGTCGCGAAGATGGCTCTCTTCGAGCGTAACCAGCTCACCCCGCGTCACGTCGAGCTCGCCCACGCGCAGGCGGTCACCCAGGCGCCGCTTGACCCGATACCGCCCCGGGGCGAGGGCCACCCGGCGATCGACACCCTCGCCCTTGTTGATCTCGGCGGCCACGAAGCCTTGCTTATCCACCATGAAATAGACCCCGCTGGGCGCCTCGCGTGGAAGATAGATCCCCTCGTGCCGCGAGGCGACATCCGTCAGGACCAGGTCCCCGTTGCCGGCCAGGTCGTAGCTGAAGGTCGGGTGCTGCGCGCCCGCGGCGCTGTCGGCGGTGTCGGCGACCGTGCGATCGTAGGCGTAGGCGTAGGCCTCGAACAGCGTCACCCGGCCGTCGCCCGAACGATCGGCCCCGCCCAGGAGACCACTGGCCAGGTGATGCGAAAAATAGCTGCCCCCGATGAGATCGGATTCCTGCGAATCCTCGTCGGAGGCGCTCGAGGTGAGGATGACGAGGCCCTTGGCGTCACGCGGGCTCTCGGACTCGATCTGGAAGGCGGGCGCCTTGCGGGCCCCTTTGCTGCGCGTCATCTCCCCCGAGCGGCAAGAATCCAGGATGGCGATCCGGATGTCGACCGGCGCCGCGGCGACCAGCGCCTTGAGCGCATCGATCGGCAACCGCGTGTCGCCGAGGCGCAGCGCGCCGTCCTTGGCGTGGCCGGAGTAGTAGAAGAAGAGCGCCGTCTTCTCGCCGCGGCGGGCGGCCTCGGCGGCCTGTCGTTCCACCTTGGCCAGCGCGCCCTGAAGGTCGGCGGCGCTGCCGTCGACGAGGAGGTTGGCGTCTTCGGCGCGCACGCCGCCGAGACGGGTGAGAATCTCGTAGACCTTGCGCGCGTCGGCGCCAGCGTAGAGCAGCGCGCGCGTGTCGCCGCCGCCCCGATCGTTGCCGGCGATGACCGCGAACCGATGCAGCGTCTCCGCGCGCACCGGGGCCGACGCCGCGGCCAGAAGCGCGGCCAAAGCGACCGCCGTTTTGGTCCTGGCGCGCATCAGGGCTTGGCGAACGTCCTTTCGAATTCCTCGCCCGGCAGCGCCAGCGGCGGCAGGCGGGAGAGATCGCCGCCCGCCTTGTCGTAGGCGGCGCGCGCCGACCGCCGCGCGGCCTCGACGTCGATCGGCTGATCGGAGAGGACCACGATGATCCGCTCGATCCCGGAACCGGTCAGCTCGAGGCTGTCGGGCAGATAGCTCGTCGCGCGCTCGGCCGCCTCGGGGACCGGCAGGCTCGTCCCCCGCTCCGGATAGAGCGGCGTGACCTCGCCGTGCTGATCGATCGACAGCGACAGGAGATATCGGTGGCCGCCCGACTGATAGCCGATGCGCAGGCGTTCACCCGGCGCCAGCGGCTCGGCCGCGTCGATGCGCGCGGTCCGTTGCCCGGTGGCGCCCGCCACCCGGACCGTCACGCCGGCGCCGCCCTTGATCCGGTTCGCGGCCGGGCCGAGCGCCCGGGTCGAGCGCACGTTTGGCACCTTCGGATAGAAGGTGACGACCAGCGCGACCCCGGCGGCCATCGCCACCATCGGGTAGAGCCAGACCCGCGCGGGCGAGCGCCGGACCGGCCGTGGGGCCGTGCCGCGCGCGGCCCGCTCGACGCCGGCCGCGAAGCGATCGAACGAGATCTCTTGCTCGAACCGCCGCTGCTCGTCGTCGAGGGCGCGGCTGCGCGCCTTGCATGCGGCGCAGGTGGCCAGATGGGCGTCCACCGCTTCGACCGCCGCGATACCGTCCAGAGGCTCGCCCGCGCGGCGGCGCCGCAAGGTCAATTCGCCGAGGTGCTCGCTGGTGTTCATCTGTCACTCCAATTCATTTCTGGTTCCCGTTTCATTTCTCTGCTCATTTCTCGGCGTCGGGGAGCGGCAGCGTGTTTCCGGCCAGCGCGGAGACGGCCGCCAGTCGCTTGCGCACGGTCGGCACCGAGCGCCCGATCGCCGCCGCGACCTCGTCCAGGGTCATCTCGTCGACGAAATAGTGAATCGCCGCCTGCTGCGTCTCGAGATCCAGCTTTCCCAGCAGCTGCCGCGCCGCCTCGCGATCCTCGAACAGCTGCGGGCCGCCGTGCCCTTCGCCGCGCGCGATCGTCTCGCGCGCGAAGCGCTGGTGCCACGGTGCCCGTTCGGCGCGCAAGACATTGAGACAGTGGTGCGTCGCGATCCGGGTCAGCCAGGTCAGTGGCGACGCTTCGTTGCGGAAGTCCTGCCAGTGGCCCAGCGCCTTCGCGAACACGTCCTGCATCGCGTCCTCCGCCTTGGTCGCATCCCCGAGGATGTACTGACAGCGCCCGTGCACGGTCCCTCCGTACTTGGTGTAGAGCTCGCGCAGCGCCGCCCGAGAATCGGCCGGCTTTCCGCCACTCACTAGCTCCAACACCGGTTGGCTCATGCGTTTGCCCGGGGCCGCGCGTGCGACCCCGGGCCCTTGTTCAAACAATCATCGGTTAGGACGAAGGCGAAAGCGAAACGAAGGCTGCGCCCGAAAACGCGCAGCTCGATTCGGCGCCCCAGTTCAAGGTGGCGTTGGTCGGATCGTACGACGCGACGCTAAACACCGAGGCGAAGTTGGTGTCCCAGCACTCGCTGGAGGTGTTGATGGTCGTACCGTAGTCACCGCCGGTGATCTGAATGTCGGTGCGGCCGGCGCCGGTCTCCATCCAGCGGCTGTGGAGCGAGAGGTTCTCGATCGCGGCGGTCGCCAGATTGAAGTTCTCGTCCGCGCCGAACTGCAGGTCGCCGCCGTTGCCGGGGGTCGCACTGTAGGCGTACAGGGCGTTGTAGATCTGGCCCGTGGTGCTGCAGCTCGCGGGAGCGCAGTTGTCCTTTATCTTGGTGAAGGTCACGCCGACCGTCACGGTCGCCGACGGATCGAGGCGCGAATAGGTGAAGGCCGCCTGGCCCACGTTGGTGTCGTGCTGCGGGAGGGTATCGGCCGCGTCCCAGTTGAGCGTGAACGTCCCGCTGCCGAAGCCTTCCATGGAGTGGCCCGCGGCGTCGAGCGACTGCGTGTGCGTTCCCGAGAGAATGGTGACGAACGTGCTGTCGTCGGCGGTCTTGGCCCGGCCGTCGAACGCCCAGCTGAAGACGTGCGGCGCCACCCGCGTGACCGTCAAACGCCAGGTGTTCGCGCTCAGCGGATCGGTGTGCGGTCCCCAGACCGCCGTCTCGCCCTCGACGCTGGTGGCCGGGTAGCCGACAACCGTCTTCACCAGATCCAGCACCGCGCCGACGCTGCCATTGATGATGGTCGTGACGGCGACCGTGGTCTGATAGTCCGCCGCGACGTCCCCCAGCAGCGCGCTCTTCTTGGTCGTCACGCCACCGGCCGTGAGGCTGCTGTTGGTCGTGGTCGACCCGCCGGGAAGAACGGCCGCCACCGTGTCTTTGGTTGGCACGCTTCCAGTGAAGGCGCTGTCGTCGATCCGTGCGCAACCGCCCAGCGCAACCGCCGCGCCCAATGCTGCCAGACCACCAAGGCCACCAAAACTCAGAGCTCGTTTCATTGTATCTGTCCCTTTCGTCAGTCCTGCGTGTCTGCTCAAATCGACACGGCAGGGCCCAAAAGGAGCAAAGGGGGCAAGCGGCGACGGCTTCGACGCGCCGGGCTAGGGATTGTCGAGCTAGGGATTGTCGGTCGTGGGGGCGGGCGCGGCCGGCGCGGACGCCGGCGGCGGGGTCGGCGGAAGCATCGACGGGTCGGGCGCCATCATGTTCTTGAGGTCGGGCCCGTCGTGGCGCGGGTGGTCCTTGGAACGCTCGGCCGGATGCTCGATTCCGTGCACGCGCCGAGCGGCCGGCTCACGCGCCGACGAAGGCTCGCCGGTGCGGCGGGTGGTGGCGGTCGTTTCGCCGGTCTCGGAGGGCGGAAGGCCCGCATCGCCGGCGGCGCCCGCTTTGTCCGACGACCCCGACGACCCCGGCGATCCCTCCTTGCCAACCGCCGGCTGAGCTGCCGCGCGATCGCCGGCGCCGGCGTTCCCCGCCGAGTCACCGCCGCCACCAAACCAGAGCCGCGCGTACTTGCCGCCCACCCAGGCGCCGCCTACTAGTAACGCACCGATGAGCAGGATCGAGAACCCACTCCCGCGCCGGGCGGGCCGTCGCCCAGGCTGCTCATCCCCCTCGGGAAGCAGCGCGAGCTGCCCGCGCTCCGAACGGTCGGCCATCGACTCGGCGTCCTCGGGGACGGGAAGCAAGGGCCCCGCGCGGGGCCGCGAAATCCGCGGGCGAACCGTCCCGCCGCCTTTGACGAACGCCAGCGAGGTCGCCTCCTCGCCGTCGATCTCCTCGGCATCCTCCGAGTCGAGCAAGACGACGTCCTCCTCTTCCAGCTCGCCGGTGCCGGTCTTGGTCTGGGTGGCGGTCGGCCTCGCCGAAGCCTGGCTGATCGGCAGCACGCCATCCCGCGCGGTCAGCTCGGCCAGCCAGCGCTTGAGCTCCGATTGTCCGACCGGCCGGAACGCCGTCCGCAGCACGCGCTCGACGTCCGCCAACATTTCGTCCGCGCTCTGATAGCGCTCGTTGGGATCGCGCCGCATGGCGCGGGCAATGAGCGCCGCCACCTCGGGCGGCAGGTCGGGCGCCACCGTTTCAGGCGCCGGAAAGTCGCCCTGCTGGACGCGCAGGAGCGTCTCGAGATCGCTGGGCCCTTCGAACGGACGCGCGCGCGTCACCATCAGGTAGAGCATCGTGCCCAGCGAAAACAGATCCGAACGGGCGTCGATCGGCTTACCCAGCGCCTGCTCCGGCGACATGAAGGCGACCTTCCCTTTGACCACGCCGGTCCCGGTGTGCTCGCGCTTGTTCATCGCCTTGGCGATGCCGAAGTCGGTCAGCTTCACCTCACCCTGCTCGGAGAGCAGCACGTTGTGGGGGCTCACGTCGCGGTGGACGATCCCCAGCGGGCCCTGCCCGTCCATCGCCTTGGAGTGCGCGTAGGCGAGCGCCCGGCAGATCTCGGCCCCGATGTGCAGCGCCAGCTCGCGCGGCAGCCGCACCCCGGAGGTCGCGGCGCGGTGCAGAATCCGTCCGAGATCCCAGCCGTCCACCAGCTCGAGCACCAGGAAGTACCGGCCGGCGCTGACGCCCAGATCCAGCACCTGCGCGATGTTGCTGTGCGACAGGCTCATCGAGATGTGCGCCTCGTCGATGAACATGTTGCGGAACTGCGGGTCGG
>CALAOV010000253.1 GCA_937889515.1 uncultured Myxococcales bacterium
CCGACAGCTCCCGCGCGACGACCAGTCGCGCCATCCGCTCGATGGCCGCGGCCGTGTCGAGGCCGAGCAGCGCGCGCGCGTGCCCCATCGAGAGGCGCCGCTGCGCCACCAGCGTCCGCACGGCGTCGGGCAGGCGCAGCAGGCGCAGCGCGTTCGCGACGGTGCTGCGATCCTTGCCGACCCGGACCGAGAGCTGCTCTTGGGTGTAGCCGAACTCGGAGACCAGGCGCTCGTACCCGGCCGCCTCTTCGAGCGGGTTGAGGTCCTCGCGCTGGAGGTTCTCGACCAGCGCCATCTCGAACGCCTGGGTCGGCGCGACGTCGCGCACGACGGCGGGAACCTCGTGCAGGCCCGCCCGCTGTGCCGCTCGCCAGCGCCGCTCGCCGGCGATGAGCTCGTAGCCGCCGGAGGCCCGGACGCGGACGATGAGCGGCTGGATGATCCCCTGGGTCTTGATCGAAGCCGCCAGCTCGTCGAGGCGCGCATCGTCGAACACGACCCGTGGCTGCCCGGCCGACGGGTGGATCTCCTCCACCGCGATCGTCCGCGTGCCGTCGAGCGCGCGACGTACCGCCAGCGGCGCGGGGGTCGGGCCGGGCGCGCCGGGAATGAGCGCGGCCAGTCCGCGCCCGAGCGCCTTGCGTTTCGGCGCGCTCATCGCGCCGCCACCGCCGCCGCCGCGTCCTTGCTCTTCTCCTGTCGCATCAGGAACTCGCGCGCCAGATCGAGGTAACTCTTCGCCCCCTTGGACGAGATGTCGTACAGGAGGATCGGTTTGCCGAACGACGGCGCCTCCGACAGACGCACGTTGCGCGGCACGGTGGTCGTGTAGACCTTGCCCTCGAAGTGGCTGCGCACTTCGCTGGTCACCTGCTCGGTCAGGTTCTGCCGGGGATCGACCATGCACAGCACGATCCCCTCGATGTCGAGCCCGGGGTTGAGCGACTCGCCCACCAGACGGATCGTGCGCTGCAAGGCGGTCAACCCTTCGAGCGCGTAGTACTCGCACTGCAGCGGCACCAGCACCGCGTCGGCGGCGCAGAGCGCGTTGAGCGTGAGCAGCCCCAGCGACGGGGGCGTATCGATGAGCACGTAGTCGTAGCGGGCGGCGGCCGCCCGCAGCGGAGCGCGGAGCTGCCACTCGCGCTCGGCCACCGACACCAGCTCGATCTCGGCGCCGGCCAGATCGCCATTGGCGGGGATCAGATCGAGGTGGGGCAGGTCGGTCTTGCGGATCACCTCGTCCAGGTTGGGCTCGCCGCACAGGAGGTCATAGACGCTGGGTGCGCCGGTCTCGCCCCGTGGATGGCCGAGGCCGGAGCTGGCGTTCCCCTGCGGATCGACGTCGACCAGAAGGATGCGTTTCTCGGCGGCGGCCAGCGAGGCGGCGAGGTTCACCGCCGTCGTGGTCTTCCCCACGCCCCCCTTCTGGTTCGCGACCGCGATGACCCTTCCCATGTTGGTGACGCGCCGGGCGCTTCCGTAGCTAACACGCTACCGGCTCGGCGGCCAAGCCCGCAAATCGGGCGAAAAATTTGACGCCATGTAAGGGTGGGTATTATCTGAACCTACATGTCGGTTTTATCTTCCCGACAGCAAGGAGAATGACCATGGGCCAATTCGTCGACCAGAAAATCTATCGCACCTTCGAGGAGTTCGAGCGGGAGGAGCTGCGGCGGGATGGATACTTCGAATCCGTCGATTCGATGATCGACGACATGTTCGCCGGCGAGCTCGATTTCGGCGACGGGTCCAGCCGCGGCAAGCGCGCGGACGCCGACGACGAGGAGTAGTTTGCGGGAGAGGCGGTCCACCTCGGGAGCGGGGCGGTTCGACATATGGTAAACCGCCCGCATGCCTCAAGACTCCGGTTCCTCTCGCCCGGCGGCCTGGACCGCCACCATTTGGCCGCTCGTCACCGGGCTGGCCGTCGGATTTCTGATCGGCCGCGAGACCGTCGGTCACGGCGGTGGCGGTGGCGGGACCGCCGACGTCGCCGCCGATAAGGGGAGCGACGCCGTTCCCGCCGGCACCAAGCTGCCGGCCAAGATCTTCAAATCCGAGAGCGAGTTCCCAGCGGGGTGGACCAAGGAGGCCGACCTCTCGGGGGTGACCAGCGTCAGCTTCGCGGGGCTCACGCCGCAGCAGAAGGTGACGGCGCTGCAGGCGCTCAACGAGCGCGACTGCGAGTGCGGCTGTGGCATGGGGAAGATCGCCGGCTGCCTCAAGAAGGATCCGAACTGCCCGCGCAGCCCCAACCTGGCTCGGCTGGCGATCGACATGTCCAAGCAGGGCAAGGGGATGGGCGAGATCCTGGCGGCCATCGACGCCCAGCAGAAGCCGACCGGCGCGCCGTCGCCGGGCGCCGCGGCGCCGGCCGGAGGCTCGAAGAAGGTGACGCCCTTCGCCCACGATCTGCGGCGGGGCGCCAAGGCGACCAAGGTCACCATCGTCGAGTTCAGCGACTTCCAGTGCCCCTTTTGCAAGCGGGCCGAGCCGACGGTGCGCGGCGTGCTCGACAAGTACGGCAAGGACGTGGCCCTGGTCTGGATGAACCAGCCGCTGCCATTTCACGACCACGCGATGGACGCCGCCTCCGCTTTCCAGGCCGCCGCGCGCCAGGGTGCCGACAAGGCCTGGAAGCTGCACGACAAGATGTACGAGAACAACACGGCGCTCACCCGGCCGGACCTCGAGAAGTACGCGGGCGAGGTCGGGCTGAACGTCGCCAAGCTCAAGCAGGATTGGGATGACGCCAAGATCAAGGCCGAGATCGCGGAGGACATGAAGATCGGCACCGCCGTCGGCGCCAACGGAACGCCGACCTTCTACATCAATGGCCACGAGCTGGTGGGCGCGCAGGAAGCGTCGGCGTTCGAGAAGATCATCGACGACGAGATCAAGGCGGCCGACGCGCTCATCAAGAAGGGGACGCCGCTCAAGGACGTCTACGCCAAGCGGATCGAGATGGCGGCGCTGGCGGCACCCGCGCCGGCGGCCGCGCCGAGCGCTCCGGCCGAGCCGGAAGGGAAGTTCGACGTCAAGGTCGGCGACGCGCCGGTCAAGGGCCCCTCCTCGGCGCGCGTGACGCTGGTGGCCTTCAGCGACTTCCAGTGCCCGTTCTGCTCGCGCGCCGTGCCGACGGTGCACCAGCTCGAGACCGACTACTCCGGGAAGCTGCGGATCGCCTTCAAGCAGATGCCGCTACCCTTCCACGACCACGCGCACCTGGCCGCCGAGGCCGCGCTGGCCGCCAACGAACAGGGGAAGTTCTGGCAGATGCACGACAAGCTGTTCGCGAACCAGCAGGCGCTCGATCGGCCGGCGCTCGAGAAGTACGCCTCGGAGCTGGGGCTCGACATGGCGAAGTTCAAGGCGGCGCTCGACTCGGGCAAGTTCAAGGACAAGGTCGACGCCGAGGCCAAGGAAGGCGCCGCCGTCGGCGCCACCGGAACCCCGACCTTCTTCATCAACGGCACCCGCTTGGTCGGCGCCCAGCCCGTCGACGCCTTCAAGGCCATCATCGACAAAGAGCTGAAAGCCAAAGGCTAACGTTCAAAACCGCTGCGTCGGAACATCCGGGCGGGCGCGGCGGAGGATCTGGCCGCCGACACCCCAGACGAGGCGAAGCTCGTCCGGTGAGGCCTGACCTTCGTAGGCATCCAGGCGCCGCTTTCCGTTGTCGCAGGCGCTCGGCTCGAGCACCTGGAACGAGCTCTCGTAGATCGCCACCTGGTCGCCGCGGACCTGGCCGGTGAACTGGTAGCGGGTCGCGATCTGGAAGTCGAGCGCCATGCTGCAGCGATAGGCGTGGCCGTCGATCGAGACCTGGTGGACGATTCGATCGTAGTAGCCGGTCAGCACGGAGCCGTCCTGGGTGACGTGCCACTCCTCGCGCTCCTGTTTCTCGTCCCCACCCGGGACGACGCCGTGGTGCTCCCAGATCCACAGACCGCTGACGTCGGTGGGGCCGGCGACGGACAGGCCGGCCTTCGGGGCGCCGTCCGGATCGCGTATCGGCCGATCGTCCGATCCCGCCGGGGGCAGTGATCCCGGCGACGCCGGCGAAATCGGGTCGGCGCCGGCGATCAGCATCTCGGCCGGCTCCATCCCGTGGATGCGGTAGAGGGTCTCGCGCTGCACCCCGCTCACCAGAGTCAGCACGTCGCCATCGAGCCGCCCGCTGTAGCGGGCCAGCTGGCGCAGTCCCGGATCACACCGATTTCCCGCCTGGGCGGCCCTCTGCTCCAGTTCCTGAATCTCGACCAGCCCGTCGCGCACGCGCCCCGAGACGTTGAACCGCTGCATCGCGGAGAACTGGGGCTGGCGGCTGCAGACGTAGGGCCGGCCGTCGCCGGACACGAAGGTGAGGGCGGCGATGTAGTAGCCCGTGATGGCGCCACCGTCCTGGGTCAGGTGCCATTCCTGTTTTTCGATCCGGGTATCGCCGGCCCCTATTCCTTCGCCGATGGTCGTCTGGCTCATCGCGTCCCAGATGCCCGAGACTTCGGCGGGGAGGGCCCGCGCCGCGACGTTCGGGGGCGGGGTGTGGCGGGCCGCGCAGCCGCCCGCGGCGACCGCGCACGCGTACATGACCGAGCCTGCGAACCGCATCCGGATACCTCCCGGAGAGAACCGATCAAGTCTACACGATCAACCTAGGTCGGAGCCTCGATCCCTCAATCGGAAGATGTCGCCGGCCGGTTGAGCAGGGTCGCGCTGGCCGCCTCCCACTCGGTCATGCGGCGCGCCAGCAGGGCATCCAGCTCACGCTCCCGATCCGCAAGGGTATGGAGCTTCTGCCAGTCGCCGGCGTGATCGGACGCGAGGTCCGCCCGGACGGCGGCCAGCTCTGCCTCGATCTTGCTTACATCAGCCTCCAGCGTCTCCACGCGCCGCGCCAGCTGCCGCCGGGCACGCTCCTTTTCCTTGTCCACGGCGCGGCCCGCGCTCTCCGCCGACGGCGCCCGGGCCGGCGCGGCCGGGGCGGCAAGCTTGGGGGGCTCGACCGAGGTGAGCTTTCGTCGACGCCAGTCGCTGTAGTTGCCGAGGTGGGCTTCGACGCTGGTTCCCTCGATCACGAGCAGGCGGGTGCAGATGCGATCCAGGAAATACCGATCGTGGCTGACGACCAGCAGCGTTCCTTCGTAGGCCTGCAGCGCGTCCTCCAGGGTTTCGCGCGCCGGGATGTCGAGGTGGTTGGTCGGCTCGTCGAGCACCAGGACGTTGCGCGGGAAGAGCATGATCTTCGCCATCGCGAGCCGGCTGCGCTCGCCGCCGGAGAGCCCGCGCACCAGCCGAAACGGATCGTCCTCGAAGAACCGAAACTTGGCCAAATATTGTCGCACGGCATCGGGGGAGAGATCGGCGCGCACGCTGCGGATCTCGTCCATCAGGGTCAGCTCTTCGTCGAGCGTCCCCAGCTTTTGATCGAAGTAACCGATGCGCACGCCCGACCCGATCTCGACCCGGCCGCCGAGCGGCGGCAGCTCGCCGATCAGCGTCCTCAGCAGCGTCGACTTGCCCGAGCCGTTGGGCCCGATGATGCCCACCTTGTCGCCGCGGTAGATGTTGACGGTCACGTCGCGCAAGATCGTGGCGGCCGGGACACCGGGCGCGCCCGCGTAGCCGACGGTCAGCCCCGGCGCGCGCAGGGTCTCCTTGCTGCCGAGCTCGCCGCCGGTCTGGAAGGAGAGCCCGATCTTGCCCGCGTGCTGCCACTGGTCGTCCGGGCGTTCCAGCCGGTCGAGCTTCTCGAGCATCTTGCGCCGGCTCTGCGCCTGCTTGGTCTTCTGGCCGGCCAGGTTGCGGCGGATGAAGTCCTCGGTCTTGTCGACGTGCTCCTTCTGCCGTTCGAACTCGGCGCGCGCGCGTTCGAGGCGGGCGTCGCGCTCGACCACGTATTTGTCGTAGCCGAACGGGTAGCGGACCAGCTTGCCGTTCTCCAGCTCGACGATCTCCCGGCAGACGGCGCGGATGAAGGCGCGGTCGTGGGAGACCAGCACGAACGCGCCGGCGTATTCGGCCAGGAAGGCCTCCAGGCGCTCGATGGCCGCCAGATCGAGGTGGTTGGTCGGCTCGTCGAGGAGCAGCAGGTCCGGCTGTCGGACCAGCACCTTGGCCAGCTCGAGCCGGCCGCGCTCGCCGCCGGAGAGCGTGCCGACCGGCCGCGCCAGATCGCCTTCGGAGAAGCCGACGTCCGAGGTCAGCCGCTTGACCCGCGCCTCGACGTCGTAGCCGCCGTCGCGCTGATAGCGCTCTTGCAGCTCGCCGTAGCGGACCAGATCGGCGGCGTGCCCGGCCTGGGAAGCGCCGGCGGGATCTCCGGCGGACAGCCGGCCCTCGATCGCGCCAAGCTCGGTCTGCAGACGTTCCAGATCGGCGAACGGTTCCATGAGCGCGCCCCGCAGGGTGCCGTCGCCCGTCAGCTCCTGCGATTGGCGTAGATAGGAGACGCTGGCACGGCCGAGCACGCGCACGTCGCCGCCGTCCGGTTGCAGATCGCCCGCCAGCAGGCGCAACGCCGTCGATTTGCCGGTGCCGTTGGGACCGACCAGGGCCAGACGATCGCCGGGTCGGATCAGCAGCGACGCGCCGATCAGAAGCTCATTACCCGGATACGCGAAGCTCGCGTCGGCAAACTGCGCTATGGACATCGGTGGATCTGCTGGTCAAGTTGTAATAGAACTCGGGCCGCCGTCCACACCCGAAATCGACCATGAAAGAGTATCTGCTCACCGCCGGTCCGACGCCCGTTCCCGAGCGGGTCTTGCTGGCCATGGCCCGGCCGATGCTCTACCACCGCGCGCCCGCCTTCACGGAGTGCCTGAAGGAGGCGCAGGACGGCCTCAAGTGGCTGATCCAGACCAAGCAGCTCCCGCTGGTGCTGGCCGGCTCGGGAACGGTCGGTATGGACGCAGCGGTCTGTAACTTCCTGCACACCGGCGACAAGGCGATCGTGATCCGCGGCGGCAAGTTCGGCGAGCGCTGGGGCAAGATCTGCCAGGCCTACGGCATCGAGTGCGTGTTCATCGACGTCGAGTGGGGCAAGAGCGTCGAGCCCAAGGCGGTCGCCGAGGCACTCGAAAAGAACCCGGGCGTGCGCGCCGTCTACGCGACGGCGTCGGAGACGTCGACCGCCACCAAGCACGACCTCGAGCCGATCGCCAAGATCGTCAAGGCCAAGGACGATGTCATTCTCTGCGTCGATGCCATCACGGCGGTCGGCGTGTACGACGTTCCCATGGACAAATGGGGGCTCGACGTGGTGTGCGTCGGTTCGCAAAAGGCGCTCATGCTGCCGCCCGGGCTGGCGATTGTTGCCGTCTCGGACAAGGCCTGGAAGGCCAACGAGCGCTCGAACTTGCCGCGCTTCTATCTCGACCTCGTCCGCGAGCGGAAGAGCCAGGAGAAAGGCGAGACCGCGTTCACGCCGGCGGTCTCGCTGGTGGTCGGCCTGCGCGAATCGCTGCGCATGTTGAAGGAAGAGACGCTGGAGGGGGTGTTCCACCGCCACGAGCGGCTCGCCAAGGCGACCCGCGCGGCGACGGGCGGCCTGGGCCTCGAGCTGCTCTCGTCCTCGCCGGTCAACTCGGTGACCGGCATCCGGGTGCCGAACGGGATCGACGGGTCGGCGGTGGTCAAGCAGATGCGCACGCGGTACGGCATCACCATCGCGGGTGGCCAGGATCATTTGAAAGGCAAGATCGTGCGCATCGCGCACATCGGTTACTTCAGCGAGTTCGACATCATCACCGCCATCTCGGGGCTCGAGATGACGCTCTCCGATTTGGGCTACGGCATCCGGCCGGGGTCCGGGGTGGCGGCGGCACAGGCGACGTTCGCCGAGACCCGACGCGCCTGAAGTTTGTTCAGTCGTCCGATCATAAGAGGAGCGCAACCATGGCCGATCCGATTCGAGTTCTCATCGCCGATGACATGTCCAAAAAGGCGGTCGAAATCCTGAGCGGCGCGGGATTCACCGTCGATTTCAAGATCGGGATGAAGCCCGAGGAGCTGGCGGCCGTGATCGGCGAGTACCACGGCGTCGGCATCCGCTCGGCCAGCAAGATCACCTCGGCGACGCTGGCGAACCCCGGCAAGCTGAAGATCATCGGCCGCGCCGGCGTCGGCGTCGACAACATCGACGTCAAGGCGGCGACCGAAAAAGGCGTCCTGGTCATCAACACGCCGCAGGGGAACGCGGCGGCGGCGGCGGAACTGGCCATCGGCCTCATGTTCGCGCTGGCGCGCAAGATCCCGCAGGCCGCCCAGAGCATGCGCCAGGGGATCTGGGAGAAGAAGAAGTTCATGGGCGCCGAGATCGCCGGCAAGACGCTGGGGGTGGTAGGCCTGGGCAACATCGGGCGCCAGGCGGCCGAGCGGGGCGTCGGCCTGAAGATGAACGTGATCGGCTTCGATCCCTACCCGCCCAAGCAGGTCCCCGCCGGCGTCAAGGTGGTGTCGTTCGACGAGCTCGTCGCGCAATCCGACTTCGTCACCCTGCACGTACCGCTGGTCCCGGAGACCAAGGGCCTCTTCGGCGCCGAGACCTTCGCCAAGATGAAGAAGGGCTCGTACGTCATCAACTGCGCGCGCGGCGGCGTGGTCGACGAAGCGGCGGCGCTCGAGGCGCTCAAGTCCGGGCAGCTGGCGGGCGCGGCCCTCGATGTATTCGCCAAGGAGCCGCCGGATCCGTCGCCGCTGTTCGAGCACGAGAACCTGATCGCGCTTCCCCACCTGGGGGCTTCGACGCGCGAGGCGCAGGAGAAGGTGGCGATCGAGCTGGCCGAGGTCTTCGTCGGCTTCCTCAAAGACGGCATCGTCCGTAACGCAGTAAAGTAGGATCCGTGAGGCGAGCGCAGCGCGGTTCTGCGCCACCCCGCGCGAAAGGCCCGGCGCGGGGTCTGTTGGCGGCCCGCAAGGCGCGCGGTGGAGCGGTGGCGGCCACGTCGGTGGTCCGCCCACCGACGCCGCGGCTCCCGGCCGGCATGCGCGACTACGCGCCGCAGGCGGCGGCGGTCCGGCTGCGCACCGTCGAGGCGCTGCTGGCGGTTTTCGGCCGGGCAGGGTTCGCGCGCGTCATCACGCCGGCCTTCGAATACGAGGAGGTGCTGGCCCTCGGCCTGGGCGACGCGGCGCGGGCCGCCACGGTCCGCTTCGTCGAGCCGAGCTCGGGTCAGGTGGTCGCGCTTCGTCCCGACATCACGCCCCAGATCGCGCGGCTCATCGCCACCCGCTTTCGCGACGAGCCGGGGCCCGTGCGCCTCTGCTACGAGGGAACGGTGGTGCGCCTCGAGCGCGCGGCGCACGGCCAGCGCGAGCTCTCCCAGGCGGGCGTCGAGCTGGCCGGGCTACCCGGTCCGAGCGGCGACGCGGAGGTCATCGCGCTGGCGGTCGAGGCGCTGGCCGCGGTTGGCCTCGACCGCCCGACCATCGACCTCGGCCACCTGGGCCTCGCGCGCGAGGTGCTCTCCGCGCTGGCGCTCCGCGATCCCGAACAGCAAGAGGCGCGGCGGTGCATCGCCAAGCGCGATCGGGCCGGGCTCGACGAGGTGCTGCGCCTGTCGCGCGGATCGCGTCCCGCGATCGAGTTCGCCCGCCTGCTGCCGGAGCTCTCGGGATCGCCAGCCGTCCTCGCGACCGCCAAGAAGAAGGCGCCCAACGGGGGCGTGCGACGGGCGCTGGCCGAGCTGGCCGCGATCGTCACGGCGATCCAGGCGCGGCGGGTCGAGGCGCGGCTGCACGTCGACCTCGGCGAGGTGCGCGGTTTCGACTACTACACCGGGGTCCGGTTCCAGGCCTTCGTCGAGGGGGCACCGGACGCCGTGCTGCGGGGCGGCCGCTACGACGATCTGCTGGCGCGCTACGGGCGCCCGAGCCCGGCGGTCGGGTTTGCCGTCGATGTCGAGGCGGTGACCGGCGCGATCGAGCTGCAGGCCGGTGTCGCCGCGCGCGCCGGCGCATCGAACAGACGAGGAGACAAGTAAAGCCATGGCCGTCGTGATCGTCGTGGGGGTCCAGTGGGGCGATGAGGGCAAAGGGAAAATCGTCGACTTGCTGACCGAGAAGGCGCGCTTCGTGGTCCGCTGGGCCGGTGGCGCCAACGCCGGCCACACGCTGGTGGTCGACGGAAAGAAATACGTCACCCGCCTGATCCCCTCCGGGATCTTGCGCAGCGGCGTCACCTGCGTGCTCGGGGAGGGGATGGTGGTCGATCCCGCCGTCCTGGTCGAAGAGATCCGCACCTTCCGCGCGCAGGGATTCATCACCCACGATCGCGATCTGATCGTCGCCGAGCGGGCGCACCTGACCTTGCCGCACCACCGCGAGATCGATCGCCTGCGGGAAGAACGCCCCGGCGGCATCGGCACCACCAAGCGCGGCATCGGGCCGACCTACGAGAGCAAGGCCGCCCGGATCGGCCTGCGGGTCGGAGATCTTTTCCGACCCGACCGGTTCCGCGCGCGGCTCGAGCGTCACGTGACCGCCATCGCGCCCTATCTGCGCGAGCTCGGCGGCGCCGCGCCCAACGCGGCGGAGATTGCCTCCAGCTACCTCGCGCTCGCCGAGGAGATCCGCCCCTTCGTGGGCGACGCCTCGCGCACGGTGCACGACGCCATCGTGCGGGGCGAAAACGTTCTGTTCGAGGGGGCCCAGGGGGTGCTGCTCGACATCGACCACGGCACGTATCCCTTCGTGACCTCGTCGTCGACGACCGCCGGCGGCGCCTGCGCGGGGCTCGGCATCGGGCCGACCCTCATCGACCATGTCCTGGGGATCGCCAAGGGGTACGCGACCCGGGTCGGAGACGGGCCATTCCCCACCGAGCTGTCGGACGCGACCGGCGAGCTCCTGCGCAAGCGGGGCAACGAGTTCGGGTCGGTCACCGGCCGCCCGCGCCGCTGCGGGTGGCTGGATGTCCCCGCCGTTCGCCTGGCCGTTCGGCTCTCGGGCATCGAGGCGCTCGCGCTGACCAAGCTCGACGTCATGGCCGGGCTCGACCGGGTCCGGCTCTGCGTCGGCTACCGCCTGGGTGGCCGGACGCTGGACGAGATGCCCCTCGACGCCGACGATCTGGCGGCGGCCGAGCCGGTATTCGAGGATCTGGACGGCTGGCCGGAGGCGGCCGAAGGCGCCGTGCCCCCGGGCGCCGCCCGCTTCGTGGCGCGCGTCGCATCGCTGGTCGGCATCCCGGTCTGGGCGACCTCCTGGGGGCCCGGCCGCCTGCAGACCATCGTCGAACACGATCCATTCGCCGGATAGTTGCCCCGGATACGGGGCTTAATGGCTGAATTCGCTGGGAATCCGGCGCGGCTTGGCTTGCGTGTCGCCGCAGCCTCAATATAATGGTCCCCTTTTCCGAAAGCATCGGGACAGCATCTGGTGTGCTCCCTCTGAATCGAGGCGTTGATGAAGATCGTTTGTGATTCGTGCGCGACCAAGTATTCGATTGCCGACGAAAAGGTTCGGGGCAAGGTCTTCAAGATTCGATGCAAGAAGTGCAGCCACATCATCGTGGTTCGCGGGGGTGAGTCCGCGCCCGAGGTGGCCGCCGCTGCCCCTGCCGATGGCGGCTGGCATCTGGTGATCGACGGCGAACAGGTGGGTCCCATCTCCGACGCCGACGTTCGCACCAAGATCGAGCGCGGCGACGTCAAGGGCGACACCTACACCTGGAAAGAAGGCTTCGCCGACTGGGTGAAGCTCTCCGCGGTCCCCGAGTTCGCGGGCCTGGTCTCCGGTGACGACGTGGGCGCTCCCGCTGCCGGCGGGGATCTCTTCACGGCCGGTGCGCCCGCGGCCGCCAACGGCGCGGATCGCGCCCGGCGTCCCTCCGGGACGCGCAACTCGCTCTTTGGTGCCGGCGCTTCCGTCGGCAGCAGCGACGTCTTCGGCGCGCCCGCGGCCTCTTCCGGGCGCGGCGGCGATCTATTCGCGTCGCCGGCCGCCCACGCGCCCGAGGAGTCGCGCTGGCCGTCCTCCGGTGCCGCCGCCGCGGGACACGACGGCGGCCGGGTGGAGAGCCTGACCGGACAGCGCCACGAGAACTCGGTGCTGTTCTTGATGTCGAACCTGCAGTCGCTCGCGATGCCGAACGCGGCGCCGAAACAGGCGCTCTCGACCGGCTCGCCGACCACCGAGGGCTCCGGCCTGATCGACATCCGCGCCATGGCGGCCAGCACGCTCGGCAGCCCGGCCGAGATCCGCGGCTTTGGCAGTGGCAGCGGCGGCGGGAGCATCGGCGACGATCTGCCGGCGTTCGGCGCCTTTTCGCCCGCGGCACCCGTGCTCTTTCCGCTGTCGTCGAACAGCGGTCCGCCCAAGTGGATCTACCCGCTCATCATCGTGATGGTCGGGCTGGTGGGCGGCATCGTCTTCATGGCCTGGAAGGTCATGAGCGCCAAGCCGGCCATGCTGGTCGAGACCGTGCAAGCGCCGGCGCCCGCGCCCACCGAGCCGGCCAAGACCGTCGCGGCCGCGGGGTCGAATGCCGAGCCGGGCAGCAGCAAGCCGAGCACGATCGCCGACGAGAACCTCCCGCCCCGCCAAGGGAGCTCGGAGGCCAAGGGCGAAAAGTCCGAAAAGGGTGAGAAGTCTGACAAGGGCGAGCACCACCATGCCAAGGGTGGCAAAGAGGGCGGCAAGAAGGGGGGCGGCGGGGACGAGAAGAAGGGCGGGACCACGGTGGCCGCGGCTGCGCCTTTGGTACCGAAACCCGTCAAGGGATCGCTCGAAGATCTGATCGACGGCGCGGACACCTCGCGCAAGAGCGGCCGACCGCGGGTCTCGGACGACGATCCGAGCGCCAAGAAGTCGGACGCCTCCTCGGGGCCGCTCGCCAAGAGCGCGGTGGTCGCCGGC
>CALAOV010000254.1 GCA_937889515.1 uncultured Myxococcales bacterium
CGGCGCGACAGGCTACGTGCCGGCCGCGTAGTCGTCGTTGTAGCTGATCTGCTCGGGCGTCAGCGTGTCGATCGACAGGCCCTGTGTGGCAAGCTTGATGCGCGCGATCTCCTGATCCTGCTCGGGCGACAGCTCGTAGACGCCAGGCTTCATCGACTTGCCGTCCTTGGCCAGCTTGCACAGCGCCAGGTACTGGTTCGCGAACGACATGTCCATGACCTCGGAGGGGTGACCTTCGGCGGCGGCCAGGTTGACCAGTCGGCCCTGCGCGAGCACATAGACGCGGCGCCCGTTCTTGAGGACGTACTCCTCGTTGGAGTGGCGGATCTCGCGCTTGCCCTTGGCGCGCGCCTCGAGATCGACCAGGTTGATCTCGCAGTCGTAGTGGCCGGTGTTGCAGACCAGCGCGCCGTCTTTCATCACGTCGAAGTGGCGGCCCACCAGGATGTCCTTCATGCCGGTCGCGGTGATGAAGATGTCGCCCAGGGCCGCCGCGTCGTCCATCTTCATGACGCGGAAGCCGTCGAGGGTCGCCTTGAGGGCGGCGGTCGGTTTGACCTCGGTCACGATGACGTTGGCGCCCAGGCCGGCCGCGCGGCTGGCGACGCCGCGGCCGCAGTGGCCGTAGCCAGCGACCACGAAGGTCTTACCGGCGATGAGGACGCTCGACGCGCGCAGGATGCCGTCCAGCGACGACTGCCCCGTGCCGTAGACATTGTCGAAGTCCCACTTGGTCTCGCTATCGTTGACGGCGATGACCGGGTAGACCAGCTTGCCGGCCTTGGCCATCGAGCGTAGCCGGTGGACGCCGGTGGTGGTCTCCTCGGTGCCGCCGATGACGGTCTTGGAGAGCTCCTTGAAGCGCTCATGGACGGTGAAGATCAGGTCGGCGCCGTCGTCGAGGGTGAGCGTCGGCTTCATCTCGAGCGTCTTGTCGATGCACCAGTAGAACTCTTCTTTGTTGAGCCCGTGCCAGGCGTAGATCTCGGTGCCCTCGGCGGCCAGCGCCGCGGCCACGTCGTCCTGGGTCGACAGCGGGTTGCAGCCCGACCAGGACACCTGCGCGCCGGCGGCGCGGAGGGTGCGGATGAGGACCGCGGTCTCCTTGGTCACGTGCAGGCAGCCGGCGACCTTCATCCCGCGCAGCGGGAGATCCTTCTTGCCCGCCTCGCGCAGGTGCATCAGCACCGGCATCCGGCTCTCGGCCCATTCGACACGCAGCCGACCCGCATCGGCCAACTTAGGATCCGCAATCTTGAAGCTCGACATGCGCGGGAACCTACTTTCCGCGTTTGGCGGAGTCAAGGGAGGGTCTGGGGCCGCGCCTCGGGCCCGGCGGCCCAAAATCGACCCCGCGGACGGTCCGGCGTCGGGTGGGCCCATGATAAAATCATCGGCTTGCCCCCGCATATCGTGACCGAGTGGTCGTCCCAAGGACCGCTGCCCTTCATCGCGATCGCGCTCCTCGCCCTGCTGTTCCTGCTGCGGTTCGTCGTGCCGGCGGCCGAGATGGGGCGCGTCAAGGCCGGCATCTTCTTCACGGGGGTCTACCTGGCCTCGCTGGTGGGGCTGGGCGTCTTTAACCCGCCGGTTCCGCCCCCCACCCACCACGATTGGCTGCGCCTGCTCTCGGTACTGTTGTTTTCGTTCTCGGCGGTCATCACGGCAGGGCTTCTGCTGTTCGACGTGGTGCTGGTGCGGCGGGAGATCCCGCGCATCCTCCGCGACCTCGTCCAGGGAATCGCCTACCTCATCACGGCGGCACTGGTGCTCACCCGATCCGAGGTCGACGTCACCAAGGTGTTCACCGCGTCGGTGCTCACGACGGCGGTCATCGGCCTGGCGCTGCAGGAGACGTTGGGGAACGTCGCGGCGGGTTTGGCGTTACAGCTCGAGCGCGACTTCGAAGTGGGCGACTGGATCACGCTCGACGATCGCATCACCGGGCGCATCCGAGACGTGCGCTGGCGGGCCACCACGATCGTCACCAAGAACGGCGATCTCATGCTCATCCCCAACTCGGCGATCGCGCGCGCCACCATCGCCAACTTCAGCCGGCCGACCAAAGCTCACCGGCAGTGGATCCACGTACGCGTTCATTTTCGGCACCCGCCGGCGCGCGTGCGCGAGGTGCTCGTCGGGGCTGTCCGGTCACTTTCGTTCGTGCGCGCCGATCCGTCGCCCGACTGCATCTTGCAGGACTTCGAGGCGGATGCGGCGCTTTATTCGGTGCGTTACTGGATCGACGACTTCCAGCGCGGCAACACCTTCGACAGCGACGTGCGCAGCGCCATCTGGTACGCGCTTCACCGCGCCGGGATGGAGATCCCATTCCCGTCTCGGAACGTGAACGTGACCGAGATGAATGAGGATCGCGCGCGCCGCAAGGACGACGAGGAGTATGCGCGGCGGGTCGACGCCCTTTCGCGGGTGGACGTGTTTCGCGCGCTCGACGCCGAGAAGATCGATCGGCTGTCCCGCCGCATGCGCCTGGTGCTGTTTGGTCCGGGCGAGGTCATCCTGCGCCAGGGAGATCCCGGCGATTCGCTCTACGTCGTGCGGGCCGGCTCGGTGGCGGTGCAGATCGGCGTGCTCGGCGCGTCGAAGGAGCTCGCGACGCTCAGCGACGGGCAGTTCTTCGGCGAGATGTCGCTCATGACCGGCGAATCGCGCGCGGCCACGGTGGTCGCGAAGACCGACGTCGAGTGCTACATCGTCGACAAGGAAGCCTTCCAGGAGATCTTGCAGGAAAAGCCCGAGCTGGCCGGCATCATCAGCGAGATCCTGTCGCGGCGTCAGGTCGTGCTCGGCCTGGAGGCAGCCGCCAGCGCCGTCCCGACCGCGGTCCAGAAGCACCAGCTGCTCGCGCGCATCGGTGCCTTTTTTGGAATCAAACCACGGTGATGAAACGACGAGCCGAGTGCCCCCTGGCGAAGCCATCTGAGTGGGATCGATTCCGGGTGGAATTGACATAAAGACGTAATGTATTTACACTGCGGGGGTTATGCGGTTGCTCAATGTGAGAATCGGCGACGAAGACGCGCGACTCGTTCGCAGTCTGCGCGATCGCGGCATCTCGATCTCGAACGTCGTTCGTGGCGCCATCCGGACGGAAGCGGGGCGGATGCATGCGGCCGGAACTCTGCATCCTGGCGCGCTTCTCGATGAGATGCGTGATCGCTTTCCGACGCCCCGAGCCGCGACCCCTGAGGCTCGCGTCAAGAGCGCCGACCGCAGGCAGGTCCAGGCTCTGATACGCGAGAAGCTCCGGCGACGACCTTGATCCTCGTCGACACCAACGTCTTGGTTGCGTTGGTCGACGAGCGTGACGACCTCGCCCACCGGGCTGAACGCGACCTCAAACGCCTGGGGGTCGGGCCTTTCGGGTCGACCGGACCGGTGCTGGGCGAGGCCTGCTTTCTCTTATCCAAGGGATATCTGCGGCGGCGTCTCTGGTTCCTTCTCGCGCGTTTGGACGTGGCATTCCTCGATGTTCCTTCGCCTTTCTGGGACGACGTTTTCGATTGGATGGATCGCTACGAAGAGCACGAGCCTGATTTGGCTGACGCGCAGATAGCGGTGCTTTGCTCGCGAGATCGAGAGCGCCGGATCTGGACCTACGATCGCGAGTTCCGAACGACCTGGCGGCGAATGGATGGATCGCGCATTCCCCTGGCCATCTCAGCGTCCCGCTGAGATCAAGATCCGGACGTCGACCCCGCGCATGCCGGCGCGGCGGGCGGCCTCGAGGCCGATGTCCGTGTCCTCGTAGACGGTGCAGCGCGCGGGATCGGCGTCGAGGCGCCGGGCGGCCTCCAGGAACACGTCGGGCTCCGGCTTGTGCCGGGTGGTGTCCTCGGCCGCGACGACCGCGGCGAACCAGTCGGCGATCCCCAGCGCCGTCAGCGTGCGCATCACGATCCGCCGCACGCCGCCCGAGGCGATCGCCAGCGGCCCCTCGCTGCGGTGCCGGCGGGCGAGCGCCAGCACCGGCTCGATCGCGATCACGCCGGCGCCCCCCGTCAGACCGTCATAGTAGGCCTGCTCTTTTTCGTGCGAGATGGCCACCGGATCGAGCGCCAGCCCCGCCTCCGCGACCAGCATGGCGGCGATCTTGGCGGTGGGAACCCCGCCCAGGGCGTAGAAGCGCGCCTCGGGAAAGGTCAACCCGTGCCGGGCGGCGATCCGGCTCCAGGCGAGGTAGTGCGACGGCATGGTGTCGGCCAGTGTCCCGTCGAGGTCGAAGATGAACGCGCGCTCGGGTTGGGTCATTTCGGCCGACTCTGAAAAGAAGCAGCCCGGCATGTCAAGCGGTGAGGACGGTTGTAGACTCGTCGGCGCGCGTGCCGAGCTGTCCCTCCTGCCAGACCGAGTATCCCCCGGGGACCGAGATCTGCCCGCGCGACGGGGCTCGGCTCCCCGGTGCGGAGCCAGCGTCGATTCTGGGGAGTGCCCCGACGGTGCCTGAGCGGCCGGGCGCCGCCGCGCCGGCTACCAAGGCGCAGCCCCAATCAGAAGAACGGTTCGATTCGCTCTTGGGGATCGTGCTGGCGGGTCGCTACGAGGTCCTCCGGCGGATCGGCGAGGGGGGGATGGGGGCCGTCTACGAGGCCAAGCACACGCTCATCGGCAAGCGCGTCGCGGTGAAGGTGCTGCTGGAGAAGTTCGTCGCCCAGAGCGATTTCGTTGCCCGGCTCTTGCAGGAAGCCCGGCTGGCCAGCTCGATCGGCCACGAGAACATCGTCGACGTCACCGACTTCGGCACCACCGACGACGGCCGGTCGTTCGTGGTGATGGAGTTCCTCGACGGTGAGTCGCTGGCGGAGCTGGCGATGCGCGAGGCGCCCCTGCCCATCGAGCGGAGCCTGCGCATCGCTCGGCAGGTGGCCAGCGCGCTCGGTGCGGCGCACGCCAAGGGGATCTTTCACCGCGACGTCAAACCCGAGAACATCTATCTGGTCCAGCGCGGCGACACCGACTTCGTCAAGGTCGTCGATTTCGGGATCTCGAAGGCGGTCAAGCCGGGCGGCGACGAGGGGCCCGAAACGTATCGCCTCACGCACACGGGGCTTTTGCTGGGGACGCCGCTTTACATGTCGCCCGAGCAGGCGCGCGGCAGCGAGGATCTCGATTTCCGGGTCGATATCTGGGCGCTGGGCGTGCTGCTCTATGAATGCCTCACGGGCGAGGTGCCGTTCCGCGCCAACAATTACCTGCAGATCATCTCGCAGGTCCTGACGCACGAGCCGATGCCACCGTCACAGCTGCGGCCGGAGCTGGGCATACCGGACGCCGTCGAGGCGGTGGTGATGCGCGCCATGGAGAAGGATCGGACGCGCCGGTACCAAACCATGGCGGAGCTCGAGCGGGATCTCGAGCGTCTGCTGGCGGGTGACCAGAACGTCGGGTCCCCGTCGGTCGTGGAAGGGGATCCGCAGGCGGTGGAGCGGCGGGCGCCGCGCCGGTGGCCGCTGGTTCTGGGGGCGACCGTGGTGCTGGCCGGCGGTGTCGCGCTGGCGATCAGCCGGCCGGGCAGCTCGGGCGCCGAGGTCGTGGCGCACGAGCGCCCCACGCTCCCTTCGACGGCGCCGCCGCCCCCGCCGTCCGAGATCTCGGCGGCGACCGGGCCGGCGGCGCCGACGCCGCAGCCGCATCGGGCCCACGTCCGCCCCGACCGGCACGTCGCCAAGTCCGTCGAGCCTGCGGCCGGCGGCAACCTGGAGACCTCGGAATCGGTCAAACGCGGCGTGCTCCCCTCGGGCTCGCGAGAGGCCTATCCCCAAAAGTGAGACGGGTCGCGCTGTCGGTGGTGTTCGCGGTTGCTCTGGTGGGCATCGGCGCCCGGGTGCGGCCGGCGCGCGCCGACGACGACAGCGCCACCGCCGAGGCGCGCTCGCACTACGAGATGGGCCTCAAGCTCTTCGATGCCCGCGAGCACGAGCAGGCGCTCATCGAGTTCCAGAAGGCCAACGAGCTGAAGACCCGTCCGGCGGCGCTGTTCATGATGGCCCAGTGCGAGTACCTGCTCGGCCGCCTCAAGGAGGCGCGTGGACACTACCAGCGCTACGTCAACCAGAACCCCGGCGGCGAGTTCGCGGCGCTGGCGAGCGACCGGGTGGAGGCCATCGACAAGCGCCCCAGCACCTTCGTCATCAACAGCGTTCCCGACGACGTCACCGTTCAGATCTCGACCGACGGTCAAACCAGCGTCCTCGTCGCGGGGGGGCAGGCGCCGAATAACTTCTCCGTCCCGCGCGGCCGGTACCGGGTCGACGTCACCAAGGTCAACTACCAGGGACAGACGCGGATCGTCGAGGTCGACGTGGCGGAGACCAAGCCGCTCTTCTTCAAGCTGGAGCCGATTCCCGCCCGCCTGGAGATCGAGACCACGCCGTCGGACGCGACGCTGTACGTGAACGGGAACCGCGCCCGGAATCCGTATCGGCAAGAGATCGCGCCCGGACCGGTCGAGATCTTTGCGGAGGCGCCCAATTACCAGCCCCGCACGATCGATCTTTCGCTGGCCCCCAGCGAGCACCGGATCCTAACCGGCGACACGCGGTTCCAGCTTTCGTACAAGCAGCGTTCGGGTCGGCCGGAGCTGATCTTCGCGTCGGCGTTGCTGGGCGGCTTCGTGGGCGCCGGCGCGGTCGCGGCCGCCATCAACAAGAACCTCGACACCCAGAACGTCGAGTCGGTCTTGCTGGCGACCGGCGGTTTCATCTCGGGCGCCGCGATCGGCGCGCTCCTCGCGACGCCGCTGGTGCCCCGGTACATTCCCGACAACCGCGCCCTCTTCATAATCGGTGGCATGTGGATCGGCGCCGCCGAGGGATTCGGCGTCGGCGTCGTCGGTCGGCAGATCGCGACGCTGGAAAGCGCGCCGGTATCGCCCTGCGGACCCAACCCTTGCCGCGGGCCCATCGGCGAGCAGCTCCAGATCGGCTTTGTCGGCAGCCTCACGGGGCTCGGGCTGGGGCTCACCAGCGGGGCGCTCTTCGCCAAGCACGCGCCGACCTACGGGCGGGTTACGCTGATCCAGAGCGCGGCTCTAGGCGGCGCGGTGACCGGCGCGCTCGCGCAGGTGGGTTTTCGATGGAAGCCATACGGCGCCAACTGGAGAGTTTCGGTCCGGCAGCCGATAGACGGAAACGATGCTGGAATGAATGGCTCGATCTATCCGCCCGGTGGGCCAGGCACCTGCCAATTTACCTCCACAGGAACCGGGACGACCCTCGTCAATACCTCTCCCGTCTGCGCGTTCAGCGATCCGAGCAGCTTCCTCGATCTGGCGCCCGGGATGTTGATCGGGCTCAACGTCGGTCTGGCCGCGGGCTTGCTCGGTGCGTACTTGCCCGATCAATCGCGCTACGGTCCGACCTGGAAACGGGTGCTGTTCATCGACGTCGCGGCCGGCGCCGGCGCCGTCGCCGGGGGCGTCTTCGGCTGCGTCTTCAACGTGAGCGGTTGCCTGCGGTCGCAGCAGCCCAGCGAAACTGCGCATGCGATCACGGCCTGGTCAGCGCTCGCGGGCGGCGCCGTCGGCGTCGTGGGCGGCATTTTTCTCACCACCCACTTCGACGACGAGAGCCCCGGTGGACCCACGGAGCCGGCGCCGTCGACGATGCCGATCGCGACCTTCGCCCCCATGCGGGGCGCGAACGGGGGCATGATCCCCGCGTTCGCGGCGATGGGAAGCTTTTAGTAAGATCGGTCGGGCATGCTCCCAGTGCACCGTGACGTCTTCGTCGTCGACGCCATTCGGACGCCGGTCGGGCGGTACCGTGGCGCGCTGGCCGAGGTGCGGCCCGACGATCTGGGGGCGCTCGTGATCGCGGAGATCGTCCGCCGGACCGGGGCCGATCCGGCGGCGATCGAGGATGTGCTCCTGGGATGCGCCAATCAGGCGGGCGAGGACAACCGGAACGTCGCGCGGATGAGCCTGCTGCTGGCCGGCCTCCCGCCCACCGTGCCGGGCGGGACCGTCAATCGACTGTGCGGCTCGGGTCTGATGGCCGTCGTCGACGGCGCGCGGGCCATCGCGGTGGGGGACGCCGATCTGGTGATCGCGGGCGGGGTCGAGTCGATGTCGCGCGCGCCGCTCGTGATGGCGAAGGCGCGGGAGGCTTTTCCGCGCGGCGACATAACCGCGCACGACAGCACGCTCGGCTGGCGGTTCGTCAACCCGCGCATGGAGGCGCTCTACGGCACGCACGCGCTCGGCGAGACGGCCGAGCTGGTCGCCGAGCAGTACGGCATCTCGCGCGAGGCGCAGGACACCTTCGCGCTCGCCAGCCAGCAGCGCTGGGCGGCGGCGCAGGCGGCCGGGCGGTTCGCGGACGAGATCTGCGTCGTGGAGGTCCCCACCCGCAAGGGCCCGCCGAGGCGGGTCGAGGTCGACGAGCATCCGCGCCCGGCGACGACCGCGGCCGAGCTGGCGGCGCTGGCGCCGGCGTTTCGTAAGGTCGGCGGAACGGTGACCGCGGGAAACTCGTCGGGCATCAACGACGGCGCGGCCGCCGTGCTGCTGGCATCGGAGGCGGGCCTCCAGCGCCTCGGGCGCAAACCGCTGGCGCGGCTGGTGGCCTCGGCCGTGGCCGGTGTCGAGCCGAAGTACATGGGGATCGGGCCCATCCCGGCCACCCGCCAGGTGCTGGCGCGCGCCGGGATCGCCGCCGGCGATCTGGATCTCGTCGAGCTGAACGAGGCGTTCGCGGCCCAGGCCATCCCCTGCATTCGCGAGCTCGGCTTCGATCCGGTGCGGGTCAACGTCAACGGGGGCGCCATCGCCATCGGCCATCCGCTGGGCGCATCCGGGGCACGCCTCGTGACCACGCTCGCGCACGAGCTCGGACGGCGGGGCGGTCGGTTCGGGTTGGCGACGATGTGTATCGGCGTCGGGCAAGGGATCGCCGCCGTGATCGAGCGGGCATGAGCGACGGCGATCGAACCCCCGAGGTGCCGGCGGAGGACGCGACCGTCGTGCTGGCCGCTGCGGCGCACGAGATCAAGAACGCCCTCGGCCCGCTCGGGATGACGCTGCAGATCGCGGAGCGGCAACTTCTCGCCGGCCAGCCGATTGCGCCAGCCGACCTGGCGTTCACGCGCGCGCAGGTGCGGCGGCTGTCCGGCTTGGTGGATGACCTCCTCGATCTGACGCGCGCCGATCTGGACGCGCTCGCGTTCCGCCCGGGGCCGGTCGACCTGCGCGCGGTGGCGACCGAGGCCGTCGAGACCTTCCGGCGTGGCCGGTCGGCGCTGGTCACGCTCGAGCTGCCGAAAACGCCGCTCGCCGTCACGATCGATCTGGGGCGGATGGTCCAGGTGCTCGTCAATCTTCTCGAGAACGCCGTTCGCTACTCTCCGGCGGGCCTCCCCGTCGTGGTGGCCGCGATGCGGAAGAGCGCGACGACCGCGCGGCTCGAGGTTCGCGATCGCGGGCCGGGGCTCGGCGCCGACGAGCAGGCCCGGATCTTCGGTCGCTTCGTGCGCGGCACGGCCGCCGAGGGGACCAGCGGTCTCGGCATCGGCCTCTACCTCTGTCGCGCGATCGTCGAGCGCCACGGCGGGACGATCGGCGTCGACAGCGTCGCGGGCGGCGGGGCGACCTTCTGGATAGAAATTCTCTCCGGTTAGCCTCGATCTTGCCGTCGCGACCGTTGCTCGTTATTCTGATCACCGACGGAGATCGAAGTGCCCCGCGATCCGAAAATCACGCCCATCACGCGGCACGAGCCCCGCACGTTCTACGCGACGCGCGTCACCCGCACCCAGGCGGGCGAGTCGTGGGACCTGTGGTCGGTCGAGGACGGGCGGCGCGTCGGATTTCTGTCGGTGGTCGACGACGGTCACGTCGTCTATGCGCTGGCGACGGTCAAACGCGGGACCTTGCACGAAGAGGTCGCGGATCTGGTGGAAGGTTTCTTCACGCCGTCCTCGACGGACGCCCACAATCGAGAGATCATCATCTCCGACTATGACGAAGAGCCCGAGATGCTCGAATCGGACATTCGACAGAGCTAAAGCCCCGCGATGACCGACGCGGGCGCGCCGGGCGGTCTTTTCGGCGGCTTCGCGCCGTTCGACGAGCGGGGCGCCGAAGCGTTCTTCGGTCGCACCGACGAGGTCGCGCTCCTCGATCAGCTCCTGGCCGGTGAGGCGCACGTCGTCGCCTTCACGGCGCCGTCGGGTGTCGGCAAGACCTCGCTGCTGCGCGCCGGGCTCACCCCGGCGCTGGCGCGGCGGGGCGTGGCGGCGGTGACCCTCGGCGGCTACCGCGACCTCGAGCGCGAGCTGGTCCGCGAGACCAGCCGCCTCGGCATCGCGCCGCCGGTGCCCGGTCAGGATCCGGCCAACTATCTCGGCGGCGTGGCGCGCGACGCGAAGGGTGGCTTGGTGCTGATCCTCGATCATCTCGAGGAGGTGCTGGGACCGGGCCCGGCTGCCGACACCACCGACGTGACGGCGCTCTGCACCCAGGTGGTCGATGAGGGCGGCCCGCTGCTGCGGCTCATGCTGTCGATCGACGAGGCGGCGTTCGCCCATCTCGAGCCGCTCCGGACGGCCCTTCGGTCGAAGGTCGGCGGCCGCGCCACCACGACGCTGCCGCTGTTCAAGGAGACCCAGGTCGCGGACATTCTCGAGCGGAGCGCGGTGCAATCGGGAACCCCGTTCGAAAAGGGGCTCGCCGCCGCCGTCGCCGCCGATCTCTGTCGCGACGGGCTTTGCCGCGCGATCGATCTCCAGCTGGTGGCGCGCGCGGTCGCCGACCTGCGCCTGGGGTCGGTGCGGCGCTACCGGCGCAGCGGGGGCGCGGCCGTCTTGCCCGCCGTCTGGCTCGATCGGGTCTGCTCGGAATCGGGTGGGGCGCTCGCGCGCCGGGCGCTCGTCGCGGCTTCGTCCGCCGGCGGGGTGGCGGCAGCCGATCTGGGGGCGCGCACCCGCGGCGGCCGGGATCTGGGGGCGGAGGTGCTGGTGACGTTGCGCGCCCGCGGTCTCCTCGCCGCGCAGGCGCGGGGGCGCATCGAAGCGTTCAGTCTTGCCCACCCGGCCCTGCGCGACGTGGTCCTGGAATTGACGATGGCCGACCGCGCCCGGGCCGGCTTCGCCCGTCGCATGCTGCAGCGCCGGCGCGCGGCCGGCGAGCGGCTGCGGCTCGTCGAGCTGGTCGCGATCGGTCGGTATCTCCGGGGCGCTCTCGGTTCCGACGAACGGACCGCCGTGCGCCGGAGCCTCGGGGGGGCGGCGCTGCGACTCGGCCTGGGGGTCGCGCTCGCGGTCCTGATCCTGATGGCGCTCTTCGCCGATTCGCGGCGCGCGTACACGCTGGCGCTCGATCCCCCGGACGGCGGTGGTGCCGCGCGGATCGTGGTTCGTCTCGGGCGGCGACGGCTGTCGTTCCTGAATTTCATCCCCAACCACCCGGCTCTCGGATCGATCCTGGCCGACACCGGCTACACGGCCGCCGGCCTCTCGACCGAAACGGTGGCGCGGATCGCGGCGGGCAAGGTCACCGGCACGCTCGATGCCGTTCCCATCGAGGCGAACGCGCCTACCGGTCGCGCCCACGTTCCCGGTTGGCTCCGCGAGGTCCTGAACGGCCTGCGGCCGGTGCCTCGGGGGATCGCCAAGGCTCTGCTCGGCGATCCCGACGGCGTCGCGGCGCTCAAGCAGGCATTCGCCGATCCGGCGGCACGCGGCGAGATCCTTTCGGCGCTGGCGGTGACCGGCCGCGGCGGCGCCGGCGAGGATGAAATTCTGGCGGGCGCGCTGGCCGATCGCAGCCCGCAGATTCGCCGTCGCGGGGTCGAGGTGGCGGCAGCCATAGACCGACGCCAGTCGGGCGAGAAGATCGACGGGCGCCAGTCGGGCGACAAGGTGGACGGGCGCCAGTCGGGCGAGCACGTCGACGGGCGTCCCCCGGGTGCACACGCGGCCACCTTGCGCGCGGCGCTGGCCGATCGATCGGCCGACGTGCGGGCGGCCGTTTTGCAGGAGGCGCCCACCTTGCCCCCGAGCGAAGCGGCCGGCATTTTCACGCTCGCCTTGCGCGATTCGGATCCGACACTGCGCCGGCGGGCCGAGGAGGAGACCGCCGCGCTGGCGGCGCGCGCGCCGGCGACCGTGGTGGACGCGTTGGTCGACGTCTTGCAAAGCTCGGACGCTGGCGCGCGGCGCGCGGCGCTCACGCTGTTCGAGGGAATCGCCGCCCGAGACCCAGCCGCCTGCGCGTCGGCGCTCGGGCGGGTGGTCACCAGCGAGCGTGCGCCCGACGACGTGCGGGTAGCGGCTCTGTTCATCTTGCGGCGGGCGGGCGCACCCGCTCCGTCGCTGCGCCCCGCGCTCGAGAAGGCGATTCGTCCCGAATCGTCGCCCCGGCTGCGTGCGGCCGCGTTGCCCCTTTACGCCCGCCTGATCTCGCCGGCCGAGGCGGAGGAGATCGCGCGCAACGAGATGAAGGGACCTCCGGCGGCGCGGGCGGCCAGCGCGGCGGTCTGGGGGGCCGTGGCCGCGACCCGGCCCGAGGATGCGGTGAAGCCCCTCAAGTCGATGCTCTACGATCCCGTGACCGAGACCCGCATCGAGGCGGCGCGCGCGTTCGGATTCCTTCGCCGCGACGGGATCGAGCTGACCGAGAAGGCGCTCAAGGATCCGAGCCCGGAGGTGGAGCGGGCGGCCATCGCCTCGGCGCTCACGCTGGGGGCGCAGAACCCCGGCCCGATCTCGGACATGCTGGGGCGCGCGATCAAGACGGTGCGGCCCGCGGTGCGCAAGAGTCTGGTCGAAGCGCTCGCTCACCTCGGGGAGAGCACACGTCTGAACTCCAGTCACTGACCAATCTCGTATGCCGTCTTCT
>CALAOV010000255.1 GCA_937889515.1 uncultured Myxococcales bacterium
CCACCGAGATCTACACTCTTTCCCTACACGACGCTCTTCCGATCTCCTTTTCGCTCCGCGTCGGGTGACGACGCGCTCGCGCTCGCGCGCGGCTATTCGGCAGCCGGGGCGCCCGGCTTCTCTTTTTCTTTGGGGAGCGGTTGCCCGGTGATGCGGGCCGCCTCTTCGCGCGCGGTCTTGACGACCTCGTTGCGCGCCTCCATGTAGTCGCTGGTCGCGAGCAGGAAGTCCTCCAGATCGATCGCCTTCTTCCCTTTGCGCGATCGCTTGCCGCAATACTCCCAGGCCTGCAGGAGGCGGCTGTTGTCCTCCTCGACGAACTTCTTGGTGTTGGCCTTGAAGGTCTTGGAGGCCGACGGCTTCCCGGTCTTGTCGACGCCCGTCACCAGGGCGCCGCAGTCGGTGCGGACCTTGGTCATGAACGGGACCGGATCCTTCTTGCAGGTGTCGGCCAGATCCTGGAGTACCGTCTGGATGTCCTTCTTCTTGTCGAGATCGGGGATCGCGCAGACCAGGAACTTCTCGAAGGCGACCGACTCCGGCGTCACTTCCGCCGTGAAGGCCCCGCCGACCTCCTGGATCGCCCCGTCGACGTCTTTGACCGCGCCGCGCAACTTGAGCTTCTCGGCGTAGCTCTCGAGCCCGCTCTGCATCTTGGGCAGCGCGGCGACGTACTTCTCGAGCGGCGGCTTGAGCGCCTCGGGAGCGTCGGTGAGCAGACCGCCGAGTGCCGATCGGGCCGCTTCCATCTTGGGGACGCACTCGGTGGTCAGGTGCTCCGAATAGGTCTTTTGCTGGGTGAAGTAGGCGCTCTCGACCCGTTGCTGGATCTGATCCGCGCTGTTGAACTGCCCGACGTCGACCTCGCTCGACAGCGTGCAATTCCAGAAGGAGCCCATCTCGCTCTTGTCCCGCTCGGCAAAGCGCCCGGCCGCGTCGAGGATCGCCTGGGCCGACTTTTTCTTGTCCGCGTCGCGCTTGTAGAAGTACCCCCCGCCGCCGACCACCGCGATCGCGACCACGCCGAACATCAACCGCTTGCGCTTGGCCGCCGCGGCGCGGTCGGCCATGAGGCGCTGGTACTCGTCCATCCCCGGAGGGGCTGCTCCGAACGACATGTGCTTCCTCCTGTTAGAGGGGCGCCGCAAAACGCGCCGGGCCACGGAGAAAACCTTACTTCGACGGCAAATGCAAGTTCGGCGGAGACGGTGCTGGGGGCTTGGCGCCAACCTGCTGGCGCAGCCGCGCCGACTATTTCTTGGCCATCTGCTTGGCGAAGACCGACCAGGAGTGCAGGTAGTCGAGCGCCATCTGCAGCTGATAGTCGTCGAGGCGCGGCGCCGCCACCTGCGCCTCGCCCTGCTCGTTGCGCAGGCGCTTGTGTAGATCGCGCTCGCGCGGCAAGTCGGCCTCGCCCAGATCGGGCGCCGTCGCCTCGACCACGATGTTCGGCGTGATCCCCTGTCCCTGGATCGATCGCCCGTTCGGAGTGTAGTAGCGCGCCACGGTCAGCTTGAGGCCGCACGGCTTCGACCCGCAGCCGTCGACGTCGATCACCGTCTGCACCGACCCCTTGCCGAAGGTTTGCGTGCCGAGGATGACGGCGCGCCCGTGATCCTGCAGGGCTCCCGCCACGATCTCCGCCGCCGAGGCGGTCGCGCCGTCGACGAGCGCAATCATGGGAAACCCAGACCAGGTGCCGTGACTGTGCGCCTTGGCCTCGTCCATCACCTGGCCGCCCTTCCCGACCGTCTTGACGATGAGCCCGTCGGCGATGAAGCGATCGGCGACCCGCACGCCCTGATCCAGCAGCCCGCCCGGATTGCGGCGGATGTCCAGGATCAACCCCTTGAGTCCTTTGGACTTGGCCGAGAGCTGATCGAGCAGCTCGCCCAGCGACGGATCGGTGCTGGTCGAAAAGACGCGGATCTTGATGTAGCCGATGCCATCCTCGATGAGCTTCCCCTCGACCGCCTTGACCTCGTAGCGGGCGCGTTTGATCCGGAAGGTCAGCTCGCGCCCGTGGCGATCGACCACCAGAGCGACCTCGCTTCCGGCCGGACCCTGCATGCGCGTGATGGCGTCGTCGAACTCCAGCGTCGAGATCTCGACGCCGTCGACGCGCTTGATGACGTCGCCCGGCTCGACACCCGCGCGCGCGGCCGGCGACCCTTCGATCGGCGAGATGATGATGAAGTGGTTCTTCCGTTTCTCGACGTCGATCCCGATCCCGTCGATCTCCTCGTTCCCCTCGGTCTCCTTCTTGAGCCTGCCGTACTCGTCGGGATCCATGAAGCGCGAGTGCGGATCGAGCACGTCAGTCAGCCCGCGGGCGGCCCCGTACATCAGATCGGTCTCCGAGATGTCCTCGACGTAGTGGGTCTCGATGTACGAGAGGACCTTGGTGAACACGCCCAGCTTCTGGTAGGGGTTGAAACGCCCCGCTTGAAGCGGCGGCGAAAAAACCAGGCCCGCGGAGAACGCGGCCAAAACCAGTAGCGCCAGACCGCCGAGACGCCGGGCGCGTCGCCAGCGGCGAGGTTCCGAGGAGATCGACATCACCGGTTAGTGTACGGCAACAGGGCGCCCAAGACGTGCGCAAGCGGTTGGCGCGGGCGAGCGCGAGCTGGATGCCGGCCGGCGGCGCAACCACGCCACGCAAACGAACTTACCTTCGAATCGGGCATCAAAAAGATCGGGCCGCCGTGGTCGGTGGCGGATATCCCGAAAAAATCGAACAAGTATATGGTCACATATAGTCATGTCGTGCAATGTACTTGCCCTCATTTGAGGGTTGGTGGATACTCATCAGCCTCGTTTAGTGTGGGCGAAACCTTTGAGGAATCCGTCCTGATTCCACAGGTTGTCCACCCTAAATCCACAATATCCAGTGTGTTATGTTTCAGCTAACACAATATATTGTGTTTTTTTTGTAACTGGACTAAAACGCTTTCAGGCGCCGCTCCAGGCGTCAGGTTTTACGGGGAGGGCCCTCCATGCTCGAGAAGAACGATGTCCGAAAGACCCGCAATGGCCGCAGCAGTGGCGGTAACGGCAACGGCAGCAATGGCACCCACGGATCACCCTCGACGACCAAAGGGGCCAGGCCCGACGGTGGGGTCAAATCTGTGGCCACCGCGCGCGGAATCAAGCTCCGCCGCTACTTCACGGCGCCCGGCGACGATGGCTTCGCGAACGTCTCCTGGGAGCTGCGCACGGCGGCCATCACGGGCGAGAACGGCAAGATGGTCTTCGAGCAGCGCGACGTGGAGGTCCCCAAGAGCTGGAGCCAAACGGCGACCAACGTGGTGGTCCAGAAGTACTTCCGCGGCACCGTCGGCACGCCGGAGCGTGAGCGCTCCGTCCGCCAGCTCATCTCGCGCGTCGCCGACACCCTGACCGCCTGGGGCAAGAAGGACGGCTACTTCGCCGACGAGGAATCGGCGCGCGTGTTCAACGCCGAGCTCAAACACCTGCTGGTCGAGCAGAAGATGGCCTTCAACTCGCCAGTCTGGTTCAACGTGGGCGTCGAGGCGGAGCCGCAGTGCTCGGCCTGCTTCATCAACAGCGTCGACGACACGATGGAGTCGATCCTGGGCCTCGCCAAGACGGAAGGGATGCTGTTCAAGTACGGCTCGGGCACCGGCACCAACCTGTCGCCCATTCGATCGTCGCGCGAATTGCTCCAGGGCGGCGGCACCGCCAGCGGTCCGGTCAGCTTCATGCGCGGCTTCGACGCCTTCGCCGGCGTCATCAAGTCGGGCGGCAAGACCCGCCGCGCCGCCAAGATGGTCATGCTCGACATCGCCCACCCCGACATCGAAGAGTTCATCTGGTGCAAGGGGAAGGAAGAGAAGAAGGCCTGGACGCTGATCGACGCCGGCTACGATGGCTCGTTCGACGGCGAGGCCTACAAGTCGATCTTCTTCCAGAACTCGAACAACTCGGTGCGCGTCACCGACGACTTCATGGAGGCGGTCCAGAAGGATCGCGACTGGACGACCCGCGCGGTGCGCGACGGAAGCCCGGTCGACACGATCAAGGCGCGCAAGCTCTGGCGCGAGATCGCCGAGGCGGCCTGGATGTGCGGCGATCCGGGGCTGCAGTTCGACACCACCATCAACGACTGGCACACCTCGTCGGGGACGGCGCGCATCAACGCCTCCAACCCCTGCAGCGAGTACATGTACCTCGACGATTCGGCCTGCAACCTGGCCTCGCTGAACCTGCGCAAGTTCGTGGGCAGAGGCGGGGACGTCACCGCCAACGGTCGCGAGATGGACGTCGAGGCGTTCCGGCGCGCCGTCGAGATCACCACGCTCGGACAGGAGATCATCGTCGGCAACGCCAAGTACCCGACCGAGAGGATCCGCGACAACTCGCTCAAGTTCCGGCCGCTCGGCCTGGGCTACGCGAACCTGGGCGCGCTGCTGATGTCGCGGGGCCTGCCCTACGACAGCGCGCCGGCGCGGGCCTACGCGGGCGCCATCACGGCGCTCATGACCGGCTGGGGGTACCGGACCAGCGCCGTCATCGCGCGCGACGTGACCGGGCCGTTCGCCGGCTATGCCGAGAACCGCGAGCCCTTCGTGGGCGTCATGAAGAAGCACCGGCGTGCGGTCGACAAGCTCGACGCGGCCTTCGTGCCGGTTGAGCTGCTGGACGCCGCGCGCGACGCCTGGGACCAGACCCTCGCGATCGGCAAAGACCACGGCTATCGCAACGGACAGGCCACGGTGCTGGCCCCCACGGGGACCATCGGCTTCATGATGGACTGTGACACCACCGGCATCGAGCCCGACATCGCGCTCATCAAGTACAAGCGGCTGGTCGGCGGCGGCATGATCAAGATCGTCAACAACACGCTGACCGAGGCGCTGAACAACCTCGACTACGACGAGGCCCAGGTGAAGGCCATCGTCGAATACGTCGACACCGAAGAGACCATCGAGGGGGCGCCCGGTCTCAAGGCGGAGCACCTGCCGGTGTTCGACTGCGCCTTCCGCGCCTCCAACGGCACGCGGTCGATCCACTACCAGGGACACATCCGCATGATGGCGGCCGCGCAGCCGTTCATCTCGGGCGCGATCTCGAAGACGGTGAACCTGCCGCCCGACGCCACCGTCGAAGACGTGCAGGAGGCCTACCTCGAGTCCTGGAAGCAGGGGCTCAAGGCGGTCGCGATCTACCGCGATGGTTGCAAGCGGACCCAGCCGCTGTCGACCAGCAAGACCGATCCGGGGCTGGTCAAAGGCGGAGCGGGCGCCGGCGCCAACGCCAGCACGACGACGGCCGAGCCGGTGAGAAACGGCCCGCCCGCGGCGGTGCGCAAGAAGCTGCCCGACGAGCGGCAGTCGTTCACGCACAAGTTCTCGATCGCCGGTCACGAGGGCTACATCCACGTCGGCCTCTACGAGACCGGCGAGCCGGGAGAGATCTTCGTCAAGATGGCCAAGGAGGGCTCGACCATCTCGGGCCTCATGGACAGCTTCGCGACGGCCATCTCGCTGGCGCTGCAGCACGGGGTGCCGATGCGGCTGCTCTGCGACAAGTTCGCACGGACCCGCTTCGAACCTTACGGGTTCACGGAGAACCCCGACATCCCGCGGGTCAGCTCGATCATGGACTACCTCTTCCGCTGGCTCGGCGGAAAGTTCGTCAAGCAGGCGGCGCCCGTCGAAGAGCCGGTCTCGCCCGCCGCCAGCGACGAGCTGGCGCGCGTGGGCGAGGTCGTCGCCGCGGCGGCCAAGGTCGAGGTCATCGACATGACCAGCACCAAGACCAACGGCCAGAATGGCCACGGAAACGGGCACACCGGCAACGGCAACTACAGCTTCATCGCCCGTACCGACGCGCCCACCTGCCCCGAATGTGGATCGATCATGATCCCCAACGGCAGCTGCCACAAGTGTGTGAACTGCGGCACGACGAGCGGCTGCTCGTAGTCGACTAAAGCCGCGCACGGAAGAGGGAGGGCTTCGGCCCTCCTTTTTTTTTGACCTTGTTTAAGCTCGCCCCATGCCTGGCCGCTACATCGATGTCGTCGTGGAAGAGCACCCGGAGATTCCCGAGGGGTGCGAGATGCGTTTTCACGCGGTGGGCGAGACGCAGGTCGTGCGCCAGATTCACTACGAGCCGCTGGTCGGACCGGCCGGAGAATTCGAAGTCGTGGCGGCCGGCGGCGAGTCGGCGCGGGCCGCGCCGGTCGACGATTCGGGTGCCGGGACGTCGGTCCTCATCTATGGCGACACGCGCGGGCTCCGGCTGCGGCGCCTGGGCGCGGCCAACGACCAGGGCGAGCCGATCGCCGAGCCCTACCTGCTGCTCACCGCGGATTCGATCGTCGACTAGGACCGGTCCAACCGATCCCAGGTGGATCGGCCAGGGGTTCAAGGACAGCCACCACGACATGAGCTTCGGTCTTCCGACGGGCGCGACTTCTTCGCGCCGACGGCGCTCGCGTTCTTGCGCGGGTGAAGGTAGTTTTGAAGGATGTTCACGTTCGTCACCGGTGGGCTCCGCTCGGGCAAATCGGAATACGCGATCCGCCGCGCCTCCGAGATGGGACCGCCGCCCTGGCTCTGGGTCGCGGCCTACCTCGAAGGCGACGATGAGCTGAAAGCGCGCTTGGTCGGTCATCGCAAAGATCAGGACGCGAGCTGGAAGCTGATCGGCGCCCCGGACACGCTGTCGATGGTGCTGGATCCGGAGACGCTGGGTGGATCGGGCGCGCTGGTCATCGATCGGCTCACGGTCTGGCTGTCCAATCGGTTGGCGGTCACCGACCGGAGCACGGACAAGGCGCTTTTGGGCGAGGTCGAAGTGCTGGCCGATCGTCTCTACCGATCGACCACGCCGGCCGTGGTGGTGACGACCGAAATTGGGCTCGGTTTCTTGCCCGCCAACGTCCCCGACCGCCGCCTCATCGACGTGGCCGGGATGGCGAATCAGATCCTCTCGGAGCGCGCGGAGTCGGTCGTGTTGATGGTGAGCGGCGTGGCACTTCGCCTGCGCTGACCTAGGACCGATCCTTTTCGCCGACCACATGCTGTTCAGAGGTTCAGTTGGTGCGCACCCATCTTGCGCGCGGACCACCGATTCGTACTCCGACGGGCGGAGGCGGCGACCGGCGATTGTGGTCGACGCACTTTTCGCAAAATCGGCGTATGCTGCCGGACCGCTAGCGGGAGCGTTACTGCCAACCTCCAACAGGACTTTGCCATGATGCGTTCACATCTCCGTTCGGGCTCTTCGCGAGGAACCCTTTTCGCCGTGCTGGCGGGAGGATTGATGCTGCTCGCCGCTTCGCCGGCCTCAGCCAAAAAGAAGCCGCCGGCCGCCAGCGAGGACGCCAAGCCCGCGGCGGCGGACGACGAGAAGCCCGCCGACCCGGACGCCAAGCCCGCCTCGCAGGCCAACGACGTCGAGAAACCCAAGACCATCCTCGACACCAACCAGGAGGCGCCCAAGACCGACAGTCTCGGGCACGTGCACTTCTCGTCGCCGAACGGCGAGGGTCTGGGCCGGGTCGTCGTGAACGCTCCGGCCACCGCCAAGGTCAAGGTCTTCCTGGAGGGCCGCTTCTTCGGCACCGCGCCGGTCACGATCTTCAGCGTGCCCAAGGGCGATTACATCCTCGAGTACACCTATCCAGACGGCAAACAGGGTAACAAGCCGGTCACCGTCTCTGAAAACGAAGAGACCGCCATCGACATCGGCGGCGCCAAGGCCGCCACGGCCGGCGGCGGCGGGGGCAGCTTCTTCGGCAGCGGCGAGATGACGCCGAATCGGACGCTTTTGATGAAAGGGCTCCTGATCGGCGGCGCCGCGGCGTTGGTCTTTGGCGTGACCTTCGGCATCCTCGAGGTCAAGGCCGAGAGCGACTACGAGAGCACGCCCTCGAACATGCAGGCGCGGCTGGACAGCCTGCAGACCTCGGGCCAGCGGGATGCCACGCTGGCCGACATCGGGTACGTCATCGCGGCCGTCGGCGCGATCGGCGCGGGAATCTGCGCCCTACCCCTGATTCTCGGGCCGAGCAACAGCAGCAGCGAGAAGCCGGCGCCGACCACCACCAGCACGCTGGGCATTGCCCCGATCGTGGGCGGCGGCACCACCGGCGGCACGCTGTTCTTCCGCTTCTGATCTGAAGGCCCGCCCGGTTACTTGCCGAGCTTGGCGGTATCGATGACGCGTACGCCGGCGGGCGGCGTGAAGTGGAACTCCGTGTCCGGGATGTGCGTCCCCATGCGGATGTCGGCGAAGGTGAGATCGTTGGTGTTGCCCTGCCCGTCGGTGATGACGCTCTCGCGGACGTCGAACGTGTGCGGATCGACCACGAAGAGGATGGCCTTGACCTGTGGCTCGGCCACCTTGGGCGCCAGCGTCAGCAGGTAGTCGCCCGGTTGACCGTAGGGGGTCTTGCCCGCCGTCGCGATGTCGAACTCGGCGGCGAGCTTGCCCTTGCCGGTCAGAAACGCCAGCGCCGCCGGGAGCTGCGAGGCCTTGAGCGCCTGCTTGAACGCCTGTCGATCGTCCGGCTCGTAGAGCCACAGCACGGCCCCGTCGCTGACGTAGGCCGAATGCTCCGGCTTCTCGTAGTCCCAGCGCATGCGGCCGGGCTTCTTGAACATCACCGTTCCCGACGAATTGGTCTTTCGGCCCATGGCCGCGCTGGTCAGCGTCTGCGTGAAGCGGGCCCGAAAATCCGCCGTGGCGTCGTAGCGCCGCTGGACCCGATCGACGACCGCCTCGAGGTCGAGCCGCGCCGCCGGCGCGGGCGGGGTCGTGGCGGCCACGACCAGCGCCGAGATGAAGGAGGCTAGCATCCGCCGATCCTAACCCTAACCCACTTGCGGGGTCACACGCCCTGCTTCGCGTGAGCGTAGGCGGGCCCGCCCGCCGAAGCTCGTCGCGGGGGGCGTGGGAACCCTCTCAGGGTCCCACATTTTGTAGATACTCGCCGGCGGGGGCGAGCACGTCGCGGGGCTTGGCGCCGTTGGTCGGGCCCACGATGCCGTCGCGTTCCATATGCTCGACCATCCGCGCGGCGCGGTTGTAGCCGATCTGAAGCCGGCGCTGGATGTACGAGACCGAGGCCTGCCGCGTGTCGCAGACGATGGCCACCGCCTGGTCGTAGAGATCGTCGTGGAAGCTGTCGGCCGGCGCGCCGCCCTCCTCGGCGTCCTCGTCGCGGGGCTTGAGGATGTCCATGTCGTAGACCGGCTTGGCCTGTTTCTTGAGAAAGTCGACCACCCGGTGAACCTCGTCGTCGGACAGAAAAGCGCCGTGGACACGTCGGAGCTTGGTGCCCCGGTCGGAGAACAGCATGTCGCCGTTGCCGAGCAGCGTCTCGGCACCCGAGGTGTCGAGGATGGTGCGCGAGTCGATCTTCGAGGCGACCTGCAGCGCGATCCGGCTGGGGAAGTTGGCCTTGATGAGACCGGTGATGACGTCGACCGAGGGCCGCTGCGTCGCCAGGATCAGGTGCAGCCCCGCCGCGCGCGCCTTCTGGGCCAGACGCGCCACGCTGGTCTCCACGTCTTTCGGCGCCACCATCATGAGGTCGGCGAACTCGTCGATGACGATCACGATGTAGGGCAGCTTGACCGGCTTCGGCTGGGCGGCTAGGCGCTCGCGCGTCGCCTGAGCGGCGGCGGCGATGTCCGACAGATCCTCGTCGCTGGGCGCCTCGTAGTCGATGATCCCGCCGCTGTCGCCCTCGCCGGTGCCGGCCTCGGCCACCGTGATCTCGGAGGCGGCATCCAGATCGACCTCCTGCTCGCTGCCGTCCGGACCGGCCACCACCACCCGGATCTTCTTCTCACGCTTGGGCGGCGCCTCCGGCACGCCCGTCTTGCCGCCCGCGTTGGCGACGTCGATCTTGGCGTTGTAGCTGGAAATGTCGCGGACGCCGGTCTTGGCGAGGAGCTCGTAGCGGCGCTCCATCTCGTCGACCGCCCAGCGCAAGGCCAGGTTCGCCTTCTTGGGATCGGTCACCACCGGCAGCAGCAGGTGCGGAATCCCCTCGTAGATCGAGAGCTCCAGCATCTTGGGGTCGACCATGATGAAGCGGACCTCGTCGGGCGAGGCGTTGTACAGCAGGCTCGTGATCATGCCGTTGACGGCCACCGACTTGCCCGAGCCGGTCGTGCCGGCCACCAGCAGGTGGGGCATCTTGGAGAGGTTCACGCTCACGGGCGCACCCTTGATGTCCTTGCCGAGCGCGATCTGCAGCTTCGACGCCGCGCCCGTGAAGCAGCTGTCCTGCAGGATCTCCTTGAGATAGACCATCTCGCGGGTCGGGTTCGGCACCTCGACCCCGACCACCGCCTTGCCCGGGATCGGCGCGACGATACGCACCGCCTGGGCCTCGAGCGCCATGGCCAGGTCCTTCTCGAGGTTGGCGATCTTGCCGGTGCGGGTGCCGGGCGCCGGCGCGAACTCGTACATGGTGACCACCGGGCCCATGTGGATTTCCTTCACCTTGCCGCGCACGCCGTAGTTCGACATCGCCAGCTCGAGACGCTCGGCCATCTCGTAGAGCGCCTGCTTGTCCATGTCGTGGGCCGGCGGCGGGAGGTACTCCAGCAGATCGGCCGTCGGCAGCTGGAAGGCCCCCTCGCCGAGCTTGATGAACGTGGGCTTCTCGGCGCCCGCCGCGGCCTCGGAATCCGCGGCGTCCTCCGCGTTCTGGGCGTTCTGCGCCTCCTCGTCCCGAGCCTCCTTGGCGTCGTTGGCTTCCTGGGCGACCAGCCGCAGGCGGGTGATGGAGGCGGGTTCCACGATGATCGGCGCATCGGGCAGCGGTGCCGCCGCGGCAACTGGCTCGGCCTCGCCGTCGGGGACCTGAAGCTCTTCGGGCGCGAACCGCTCGACGGCCGCCACTTCGGCGACGATGGCGGCCATGGCGGCGCGCTCCTCGTCGATCTCGTCGACGACGGTGCGCGCGGCGCCTACCCGAACGGCGTCGCTCTCCTGTGGCTCGAGGGGTACCGGGATGGCGTCCACTTCGATGGCGGCCGCGCGCACCGGCTCGACGATCGCGATCTCTTTCTCTGCCAGATCTCCGTCGTCGCGTTCGCGGCGCACTTCGCCGGCATCGTCCTTCTCGGGAAAGGCCGCGCGCGCGACGCGCCAGGCCGCGATCGAGCCCGTGACCAGGGCGCGGCGGGTGTGGCGCGCCGCCCAGCCGAGAACGATCGCCACCTCGCGCATGCTGATCTCGGTCACGAGGAGGATCCCGACCACCAGCATCGTGGTGGCCACCAGCGCCGCGCCGACGGCGCCGATGAAGCTGGCCGCCACCTCGCCCAGCCACTGGCCCCAGAGCCCACCAGGACCATGGTGGCTGACGACGCTATCCGCAAACGGCAGGTGCAAGAGGACGGCGACCGAGCCCAGCAGCAGGAACGCGCCGGCGCCCTCGCGAACACCGTCCACGAGCGGTCGGGCCCGGAAGCAGCGAACCGCCGCGACCAACATGGCGGCAATCAGAAGATAGGCGCCCAGGCCGACCAGCGTGTAGAGGCCGCTGGCGATCGCGCCGCCGCCTGGGCCCATGAGCGGGTCGCCGCCGGCCTGCATCGACACCAGCGACAGACCGGCGAAGAGACCGCCGGAAAGAAGCAGGATGCCGCTGATCTCGCGACGACGGTTTTGGCGGTTGCCGGTCGGGTTCGGCTCGGCGGAGGTCTGGGGGGATGTCTTGGCGGATGTCTTGGACGACATGGTTCCTCGGTGTCTGAGGTGGGGCGTACGCCTACATCAGACTACCCAGACCGACATGCCGTCAAATTTCTTGCTTTTTGTACTCCTGCGTCATCTCGACCACTTGCCCGTCCTCACCGCTGAAAGCGTCGTCGATCGCCAGCTCCTCGGCGGTCGCGCTGGCCTCCGCCACAGGCAGCTCCACCGGCTGCCGCGCCCAGTGCCCCTGAACTGCCTCCGCGACCGGGCGGGTCATGCCTGGGGCGGCCGCCAGCTCGTCGACCGAGGCCTCCCGGACCTTCTTCAAGCTCCCGAAGTGCCGCAGCAGCTGCCGCTGGCGCCCCGGCCCGATCCCCGGAACGTCCGCCAGCGCCGAGCGGAGGGTCAGCCGCCGCCGCTGTGCCCGGTGGAAACCGATCGCGAAGCGGTGCGCCTCGTCGCGGAGCTGCTGGAGAATGAACATTTCGGCGCTGCCCGGTCGAATCGGGATCGGATCCTTGGCGTGCGGCAGGAAGACCCGGTCGGGCCGCCGTTTGTCTTGCTGGCCCTCTCGTTTGCCGCTCTTCGGTCCCGCCTCCGATCTGGAGGGGGAATCTGGTGGTGGCGCGACGTGCGGGGGCGGCTTCTGCTCTTCGGTCTCGCCGGTGGCGGCCGGAGAATCGGGCGACAGCGGCGACGCGAAGTCGTCGCGCTCCTTGGCCAGCCCGACGATCGACAGCTCGGCGCCGGGGCCCACCGCGATGCCGACGTCGCGCGCCGCCGCCAAGGCCATCGCCAGCTGCCCCTTGCCGCCATCGACGACGATGAGATCGGGGAGCTTCCACGACGAGGTTTCGCTCTCCTTGGCCGCCTCGCGCGCCCGCCGAAATCGCCGCGACAGCACCTCGTACATCGACGCGAAGTCGTCGTTGTGTCGGCCGCCGCGGGCGGCAGCAGGCGCTCGGACCTTGTAGGTGCGGTAGCGGGCCTTCTCGGGGCGCCCATCGACGAAGACGACCATCGACGCCACCGTCGCGAAACCCTGCAGGTGAGAGACGTCGTAGCATTCGATCACCCGGGGCAGCTGGGGCAGCTTGAGCCGCTTCTGCAGCTTCCCCAGCGCCAGCTCGACGTCGGCGCGCGCGTTGCGCCGGGTGGCGAAGCTCGAGGCCGCATTCTTGTTGGCGAGGTCCACCAGCTTGCGCCGATCGCCCCGCTGCGGCGTGCAGACCTCGACCTTCTTCTTGCGTCCGGTCGTTTCGGCGCGCCGCTCGGTGAGCCACTCGCCCTTGAGGCCGGCGTCGTCGATCTCGATCGGCAGCAGCACCTCATCGGGCGGCAGCGCGCCGAGGTCGTAGTAGAGGCCCACGAACGACGAGATCAGCTCGGCGTCGGGGAACTCCTGCCCCGTGAACGAGAACGCCCGGCTGCCGTTCAGCGTGCCGCCCCGGATCGACATGACCACGATCTCGAGCGCGATCCCTTCCCGGTGGTAGCCGATCAGATCCTGGTCGGCGAAGTCGTCGGAGACCACCCTCTGCTCTTCCAGCGAGGTCTCGAGCGCCCGGATCGAATCGCGGATCTCGGCGGCCACCTCGAACTCGGTGCGCCCCGCCGCGTCCTTCATGCGCCCGCGCAGCCTGTCGAGGAGCTCGTCGCTCTTGCCGGTCAGGAACAGGCGCACGTCGCGCACCTGCTCGCCATAGGCCTCGCGCGCGACCGGCAGCACGCAGGGGGCCGGACAGCGCTTGATCTGGTACTGCAGGCAGGGGCGGCGGCGGTTGTGCAGCACGTGGTCGGTGCAGGTGCGGAGCTGGAAGTGGCGGTTCACCGCCCGCAGTGCCTCCCGGCAGGAGCTGGCCGAGTGGTAGGGACCGAAGTAGTAGGCGCCGTCGTCGCCCAGGCGGCGAACCACCTCCAGGCGCGGCCATTCCCCGTCGGGGTCGAGGCGCAGCACCAGAAAATTCTTGTCGTCCTTGAGGTTGACGTTGAAGCGGGGCTGGTGGCGTTTGATCAGGGTGTTCTCGAGGAGCAGCGCCTCCTTCTCGTTGGAGGTGATGACGGTCTCGATGTCGACCACGATCCCTTCCAGCAGCGGCACGAAGTCCCGGATGTCCCCCGAGGCGGGCTGGAAATACTGCCGGACCCGGTTGCGGAGCACGGCGGCCTTGCCGATGTAGATCGGCTTGCCGCGCGCGTCTTTCATGATGTAGACGCCGGGCGACGCCGGTAGCCCCTCGAGGATCTCGGCCAGCGTCTTGGCCGGCGGCGAGACCTCGGCCTCGCGCAACGCGGGCCGCTCCGCCGCCGTACCGCCTTCGGGATCCTCGGACATCGCGCTTAAAGATACCGCTGGCGCTATATTCGCGCCGCATGCGTCGCTCGCCCCGCGCGATCCTTCTCGCCGCCCTCACCGCCGTTTTGGGGGTGGCGGGCGGGCCGCCGTCGCCCGCGCGCGCGGCGGCGGCGCCGGTGGTCGGCCGCCTGACCTGGTTCGGGCAGTCCTGCTTCCTGCTGGAGACGGCGGCCGGGACCCGGGTGCTCATCGACCCGATCCCCAAGAACATCGGCTATCCGCTGCCCGCCGGGCTGCGGGCCGATCTGGTGACCATCAGCCACGAGCACGCCGACCACGACAACCTGGCGATGGTGACCAACAAGCCGCACGTCATTCACGGCCTCACCGCCGACAAGAAGGGCTGGGCCCACATCGACGAACGGTTCCGGGACGTCTCCGTCCGCTCGGTGGGCGTCTACCACGACGATCGGCGCGGCGCGCAGCGCGGCCTCGACACCGTGTTCATCTTCGAGGTGGGCGGCCTGCGCATCGCGCACCTGGGCGATCTCGGCCACACGCTGGACGACGACCAGCTGGAGGCCATCGGCTCGGTCGACGTGCTGCTGGTCCCCGTCGGCGGCGGCACCACCCTCGACGCCTACCAGGCGACGCGGGTCATCGACCAGCTCCATCCGCGCCTGATGGTCGTGCCTATGCACTACCAGACCGACGCGAACACCTCCAAGGATCTGGCGCCGCTCGATCCTTTCCTGGAGCGCAAAGCCAACGTGCGTCGGGAGGCGGGCCCTACCGTCGTATTGACGTCGGTCAAGGCGCGCCCGGCGACGGAGATCGTCGTCTTGAATTGGCGCTAGAGCTAGAAGCGATAGCCGGCGGCGGTGGCGGCGCCGATCGCGGGGGGCATGTAGTTGCCCCCCGAGATGAGGAGCTTGAGCGCCTCCTGCGGCTTCAGATCGAGCTCTATGCAGCGGTGGCTGGGCACGAACTGCAGCCGGCCGCTGGTCGGGTTGGGCGACGCCGGCACGAACACGCAGGAAATCCGGGGGTCCCCGTCGATCGGGTGGCCGCTGGTGAAGCCGAGGACGCAGCCGCGGCCTGCTTCGTCCGGCACCAGGACCACGCGCGCGAAGATCCCGAACTTCCCATCGTGTGGATCGGAGATCGCCACCTGCTTCCAGGTTCGATAGAGATCGCTCAGGCCCGGCACGTGCCGCAGCACCCAGTCGGTCGCGCCCAGCAGGCCGCGACCCAGCACGCTGGTGACGAACAGCCCGAGGAGATAGATCGCGCCGACCGCGACGGCGATCCCCACCAGGGGCCACTGGAGGTGCAGGAGCGCGCGCGCCTTGCTGTCCACGTACCACAGGACGAAGAGCGTGACGGCGACCGGCACCGCCGCCAGCACGCCGGCCACCAGCTTGTTGCGAACGTGCGCCTGAAGACGGCCCATCTGCCGGTATTAGACGCCCATAACCGAACGGGCGCCAAAACCGCGCCCGGCCCGGCTCAGGGAACCAGCAGCGTTCCCACGCTCCCGGGCGCCGCCAGGGCCGCGGCGATCTCCGCCGGGGCCACGATGTGGACCGCGCCGACGCCGGCCGCCAGGGGGACGAACGCCTCTTCGAGCTTGGGGATCATCCCGCCCTGAACCGTGCCGCCGCGGATCGCCTCGCGCGCCTCGGCGACGGTGAGCCGCGAGATGCGCGTCGACGGATCGTCCTTGTCTCGCCGGACGCCACCGACGGCGGTGCAGGCGATGAGGGCGGTGGCACCGACGGCCGCCGCGAGCTGGCTGGCGACGACGTCGGCGTTGATGTTGAGCACCTCGCCGCCGGGGCTCGCGCCCAGGCAAGCGACGACCGGCAGGCGCCCGACGCTGTCGAGGGCCTCCAGGAGCGCCAGATCGAAGCTGTCGACGTCCCCCACCAGCCCGAAGTCGATCGGGGCGCCGTCCGATCCGGAGACGGCGCGCGGTGGGCGCCGGTGGGCCTGGACGATGCCGCTCGATCCGGAGAGGCCGACCGCCGGCGCCCCGGCCGCGCGCAGCGCCGACACCAGATCGACGTTGAGCTGTCCCGCGACGACCATCTTGACGACGTCGAGAGTGGCCCGATCGGTGATGCGCCGGCCGCCGACCAGACGCGGCTGGATCCCCAGCCGCCGCCCCAGCTCGGTCGCCTGCGGTCCGCCACCGTGAACGACGACCAGCCGCCGCCCGGCCGCGAGCGCCCGCGCGATCTGCGCCGCCGCGACGTCGAGCGCGGGCCCGGCCAGCACGTCGCCCCCCAGCTTGACGACCGCGTCGACTACGGCCACGGACCGGGATCCTCGAGCGAGGCCGTCTCCGGCAGGCCGAGCATCAGGTTCATGTTCTGGATCGCCTGACCGGCCCCCCCCTTGATGAGGTTGTCGAGCGCGCTCACGACCGCCAACGTCCGGGTCGCGCCGGCCGGCGGCCCCAGCGTGAACCCGACCTCCGCGAAGTTGCCGCCGGCCACCGCCGCCACCTCGGGGAGGCGATCGCGCACGAAGCGCACGAACGGCTCGCCGTCGTAGGCGTCGGCGAACAGCTCAGCGATCTCACCGGCCTCGGTCTCCGCCGGCAGCTCGACGAAGCTGGTCACCAGAATCCCCCGCGACAGCGGCGCCGAGACCGGCACGAAGCGCAGCTCGACGTTCGGCGCACCGGCGGTGGTCAGGGTCTCCAGAATTTCCGGCGTGTGCTGGTGCTCGAGGACCTTGTAGGTCTTGAGGTTCACCGACCGCACCGGGTGATGCGTCCCCGCCGACGGCGCCACTCCGCTGCCCGAGGAGCCGGTCATGCCGACCACGTGGACGACGCCGCCGGCCTCCAGCTGGCCGGCGCGCGCCAGCGGCAACAGGCCGAGCACGATCGTCGTCGCGAAGCAGCCGGGCGACGCCACGGCGGTGGCCGTCTGGATCGCCGCGCGGTTCAGCTCCGGCAACCCGTAGACGAACGTGCCCAGGGCTTCCGGATGCGGGTGAGCCGCGCCGTAGTAGCGGGCGTAGGCGGCGGCGTCGCGCAGGCGGAAGTCGCCCGACATGTCGACGACTTTCACGCCGGCCCGCAGGATGCCCGTTGCGTGCAGCGCGCTCACCCGGTGCGGCAGCCCGAGCAGCGCGACGTCACACCCGCGCGCGGCCTCGGCGGGCGGCAGGTTCTCGAAGCGCAGATCGCTGCGGCCGCTGAGCGGCGGGTGAACCGCGCCCAGCGGCTCGCCCACGTGATCGACGGCGACCACCCGCACCAGCTCGACGTCGGGATGGATCAGGAGGCGCCGGATCATCTCGGCGCCGCCGTAGCCGGTGCCGCCGACGACGACGGCCTTGAAGCGCTTCATCGTTTACGAGTATGGGCCGCGGGAATCGGCAAAGCCGCGGCGAACCGGAAACTCAATTTGAGTTCGGGATGCACACGTACATGAGCGCGGAGTTGAAGCCCGGCATGCTCCCGTCGGGACAGACCAGCGTATTGTCGGCGTCCTGCATGATCCCCCCGCCGTCGTCGCCCAGGATGGGGCAGACGCCCTGCGAGTTGCCGGTGTTGGGACAAAACGCCTGCTGGGGACCGCAGCCGGCCGCACCGGCTAAGACGCCAAAGAGCGCGCAGCCCATCCAGAGCGACTTCCAAAGCGACTTCATCCCCGAATGATGATCGCGGGCGGCGGCGGGTGTCAAGCCGGCCTGACGCGGTTTGACTCCACCCGGGCGGCCTCCTACCCTGAAAGTCCGTGCGCCGCGCAGCTCTGGGCCCCCTCCGTACCCCGGCAGCGACGCTGATCGCGACGCTTGCCGTCCTACCCTTGGCCGGTTGGGCTGGCGCGTCGCAGGCGGCGGTCCGCCTCCACGCCATCGTTCCGTCGACGCCGCCGCCCGCGATCATGCCGCTCGCCGACGTTCGCCCGGGGATGGTCGGGCAGGCCCTGACGGTGTTCCAGGGGACCAAACCCGAGCCGTTCAAGGTGCGGGTGGTCTCGGTGATGCGGAATTTCCTGCCCAAGCAGGACGTCATCCTGATCCGCGCCGAGGATCCGCGGGTCGAGTTCAGCGGCATCGTCGCTGGCATGAGCGGCAGCCCGGTCTACATCGACGGCAAGCTGGTCGGCGCGATCGCCTACGCCTGGAGCTTCGCCAAGGAGCCGCTGGGCGGCGTCACGCCGATCGAATCGATGCTGGCGGAGCGCCGGCGCCCGCGACGCGCCGAGAAGGAGACTACCGTCGAACGCCTGCGCGGGAGCTCGGGGACGCCGGACGCGCTGGCGCGCGGGCTCGGGTTGCCGCCGCTCGGCCCGACGGCGACGCTGGGTGAGCCGCATCTGCTGCGCGCGTCGGTGCCGCTCTCGGTGTCGGGCTTCACGCCGCGCACGGTGGCGGAGCTGGCCGATGCGCTACGCCCGAGCGGCCTCGTGCCCCTGCAGGCCGGCGGCGGGCGGCGCCC
>CALAOV010000256.1 GCA_937889515.1 uncultured Myxococcales bacterium
GATACGGCGACCACCGAGATCTACACTCTTTCCCTACACGACGCTCTTCCGATCTATCGTGAGGTTTTTTAAAGAGTCCCCCACTGCACTTGCAGGACTCGGTTCACTACGGGTACTGCGGGTGCTGCTAGGCCGAACCGCGACGCCGAACGGCTAGTCGATCACGGCTGGTCAATGATGATAGGAATCTTGAAGTAGTCCCAGGCCGGCGTGAAGTTGCTGATAGTCGGTTTCTGATTCCAAAGATAGATCGCCGGATAAGTCTGAATCGGTCCAACCTCGGGCTTGACCACGGCCGTCATATAGAGCTGGGCGATGGGCGATCCGGTCGTAGGGTCCTTCATCCCCTGCCGCCACGACGAGAAGATGAGCCAGTAGTAGGTGTTGCCGTTCCCGGTCGAGACCTGGGGCGACCACTTGGCCCAGGTGTTGTTGATCATCCCGCTGGGATTCTGTCCGGCACATGCGGGCGGATCGTTGGCTGCGAGTCGGGTCGCCGTCCCGCCCGCCGTGGGAATGACGAAGAGCTCGGCGGCCGGCTGCATGTACATGCCACTCCAGACCGACGTGCAGGGTGTCGGACTGCAGGTGTCCTTGGTGTTGAGATCCGTGTGGTTGGCGGCGGCCGTCGGGGCCGAAATCTTGTCGAACGCGATGAACGCGTCGTCCTCCGACAGCGAGCCGTAGTACTGGGCATAGCTCGGATCGGAACCGTCTCCCGGAATCGGTGTCGCTGTCTGCGGGCCGGCCTTGGAGTACGGGACCTTGTAGAGGTGGGCGGTGCCGGAACCCAGCCGGCCGGACACCACGTTGCTGGTCATGGTGAAGACGACATAGTCGTCCCCCGTGGCGTGGCTCCAAGATGGCGCGGCGGCGTACTGCCCGCTGGTCGGTTGATAGATCCAGTTCCAGGCCGTCCCCTTGAGCGTGGTGGCCGGGCTCTGCCCCTGCGCCAGCGCCGTGGTGTTCTCGAGATCGATCCAGGCCAATCCGGGCTGCTGGTCCTGGTCGTTCCCGGACGGCTCGTTCGAGCAAGGCTGCAGGCCACAGGTTCCGATCGGCGCGACCACGATATGGTCGCCGGTGGCCCAGTGGTTCGCCGAGTAGGTCTGGATCCCCAGCCAAGGCTGGATGAATGCGGCGTAGCCGCCAGCACCAAAGAACCCAGGCGCGGTCCCGAGCAGGTTGCCGGCCTCTCCCGACGCCAGCACGCCCCCCCAGGGGTAGGTGTCGCTGAACCCGATGAACGCGCCATCCGGCGTCGAGGTGTGGCAACCGATACATTGAACGGCCCGCCGATTCAACGACAGATCCTCGGTCTCGTAGTCGGCCATGGTGACATTGGTCGGCACGAGGACCTGCTCGACCGAGTCATCCCCGACCGAGAAGCCCGACAGGAGTGTCGCTCCCACCGCGCCGAGGCCGGCGTTGGTCGCGCCGGAGGGCGACCAGTAGACGAGGTTTCCCTGCGCACCGACGGGGGCGATGGTGAAGATGTTGGCGCTGCCGGCCGAAGGGGTGCCGCCGTTGGCTGAGCCCCGCACCGTCACGGTGATCGGCATGTCTTCCGTGTGCGTCGCCAGGGCCTGCCAAATCGTCTTGAGCGACGCGGGCGGACTCGTCATGTCGTCCTGGTTCATCGTCCAGCTGGTGGCGGTCGTGTAGACGACCAGGTCATTGGCCTGGTTGTCGGCGTGAATTCGCAGCTCGAACAGGTTCTGTCCGCTGGGTGCCGTCCAGCTGAAGCGCGGGCGGAGCCAGTTGTTGGGGAACAGGGTGCCGTTCTCCGGCTCGTAAAGGCAGGGCCCCCCGCTGCTGTTGCCGCTGCCCGCTGCGCCGAAGATCTGCGCAGGCGATCCGGTGACATTGCCGTCGACGATCGGCGTGGTCGGGAAGTCGGTGCACGGTCCGGTGCAAGCGGTCGGCACCACGGTGGAGCCGCCCGAGCCCGTGTTGCCGCTTCCGCCAGAGCCGGTCGAGGCGCCCGAGCCGCCGCTGCCGGTGCTGGACACCTGTTTGACGCCAGCGCAACCCAGCGCCAGGCACAACGAACCCAAAAGAGCCAAGGGGCGTGCGCGTGTCATCAGGCTAGCCTCACTTCCATGCCGTTAAGCCAATAGATCCTGGTTCCCGTGTGTGGAAATGGGAACGGCCATCACACAACCACAGTGGGTAGGCCTAGTCAAGGCCAGCCAGGGCGAGGTTTCCGCCTCGCCCGGTCAGTATAGCGGGCCCCGGTCCGGGTGCACGCCGCCCCGGTTCCTCGGGCCTAATCGCGTCGGGGGAGGGACGGCTTTGCCGGCCCGAGCCCATCGCGGGGGGTGTGGGACCCTCCCAGGGTCCCACGTAGAATCAATGCGCGTCGCGCTGGAGCTCGGGGAAGAGCGTGTCCATCAGGTCGGAGAGCTCCGACCGGCCGGTGGTGAAGTGGCCGACCAGATCGCGGGCGAACTCCCGGGCGGTCTGGTAGCGCTTGGCCGGATCCAGGGAGAGCGCCTTGCGCAGGACGTCGGCGGCCATCGGGGGGAGCTCGTCCATCAAGGTGAACTCGGACATCGCGGGCCCGATCGCGGCCCGCACCAGCCGGTTGAACATGGTCTCGTCGCGATAGAGGAACTGCGCCGTGAGGCAATAGTAGAGGACCACCGCCGCCGAGAAGAGATCGGACCGCAGGTCGACCGGCTCGCCGCGCGCCTGCTCGGGGGACATGAAGGTCACGTTCCCCTTGATCATGCCGACCTCGGTGCGGCTCATGCGGCCCTCCGCCTTGGCGATGCCGAAGTCGGAGAGCTTCACCTCTCCCCGCATCGAGATCAGGATGTTGCCGGGGGCGACGTCGCGATGGACGATCCCGAACGCCTTCCCCTCGGCGTCGGTGCGCCCGTGCGCGTAGGCCAGCGCCTCGAGCACCTCGTGCATCAGATAGAAAGTCACCGGGACGCTGAGCGAGCGCCCGAAGACCTCGACGTGACGGCGCACCAGCCGCTCGAGATCGCGCCCGTGGATGTACTCGAGGGCCAAGAAGTACTCTTCGCCGGCGCGCCCGAAGTCGAACACCGGGACGATGTTGGAGTGGACCAGCACCGACTGCAGGCGCGCCTCGTCGATGAACTGGTTGACGGCGTCGCGGCTGCGGGCCATGTGCGGGTGCATCCGCTTGACCACGAAGTGGCGGACGAAGCCCTCCACGCCGTGCGCGGCGGCGACGAAGATCTCCGCCATGCCCCCTTCGCCGATCCGCTCCAGCAGCTTGTAGCGCCCGAGAACGCTGCCAGTTCCGGCCACAGGCGCGTCGGGGCTGGCTATCGCAGCGGCGGTGGCCCGGTCGATGGTGCTCACTTGCGGCTGCGGCGGGAACGGCGGACCCGTCGGACCCGTCGCCCCGTCGCCCCGATTGGGATTGCGCAGATCGCTCGTGCGGGCCCGCGAGGTCGGCAACATCGGGCCGGGCTTGGGACCGCTGCCGCTACCAAACGGCCGCGTGATCACCATCGGGTTGTCGCTGTCGACCTTGGAGGGCTCCTTGCGGGGACGAAGCTGCAGAAAGATGCCGCAGAAGACAAAGAGCGCGCCGACAACCCCCAGAGGAACGACCAACATCCCGAACTTGGACACCGCCGCCTGCGGCGGCGCCGGCAGCAGAGCAAGCCCCCACAGGCCGCGATCGAGGGGCGAAGCCACCCCGACGCGTCCGTCGTCGAGCCCGATCGCCCCTTGATCCTCACGGCCGGCCAACGCCCCCAAGCCGGTCTCGGCGGTGGCGGGCCCGACAAACGCCAGCAGGCGGTGCCCGTCTGACAGACCCACCGGAGCGCCCACGGCGTCGGAGATCGCCTGCAACGCCGCCCGGTCGAATGGCACGCCCAGAAAGACGACCGCGCCGCTCGCCCGACGCTTACCGTGGGGCACCCGCGCGGCGGCCAGGATGAAGGTCCGGCTTTCGAGAACGACGACGCTCGAGGCGACGCCGTCCTCGCGCGCCTGCCTGATCGCGCTCACGTCGCTAAGGTCGCCCGAGATATTCCCCAGCGTCGCGTGCATGCCGTTCGACGACACCACCCCGCTGATGGGGAACTCGGATCGATAGGGCCCCCACCAGTCCTCGTTTTCCAGCAGATCTTCGAAGGTGTGGGAATCGGCGTCCAGACCCAGCCCCGAGGCGATCGCGGGCAGGGCGGCCGCGGCAGTGGCCTTCGGTTCCAGCGCATGCGCCGCCGACTGCAGCGCCTGATCGAGCCGCCCGCGGGCGGCGGCGGCCGGCGCGCGCGAATCTCCCCCATTTCCGCCGGCGCGGGCGCGGCTCCGCGCGTACAGGCCGACGCCGACCAGGCCGAGCCCGACCACCAGCAGCAGCGCGCCAACCGTCCGGCGGACCGATCCCTCATTCATCGTAGGATCCGTACGCCTGTCCGCGCTTGTTCAAGTGCGGATGAAGGCCGATGGCTTCGGACGCAAAGGTGGCCGTCCCCCCCTTCGCAGTCACCTCGACCTGTTGCGAGGTCGGCTTGAGGGTCGGGCTCCACAGAACGATCCTCCGCGTCCCCAGCGGGACGCCCGCGATCTGGAACGATCCGTCCGACGCGACACGCGTCCAGTGGCCGTTGGGCACCACCAGGAGATCCGAACGCATCTTCGAATGGATGTTGCAGAAGATCTCTACCGGCCCCGACTTCAGCAGCACCACCGGCGCCGAGGTCTCGCCCCCCTTGACCGAGCCGAGATCGAACGAATTGCCGGGCGACTGCGAAAAGACGTTGTGGATGACGGTGTCCTGGTTCGGGAAGATGACCCGGGTGCCGATCGGGACCACGGCCACGCGGGGCGCGAACTGCTTGTCGCGCTGCTTGATCTCGAGGGTACGGCCGTGGACCGGACCGGAGCGAAGCCCGTCGACGTAGACGTAGACCTCGCCGATCGGCTGGCCATTGGTGCGGACGTGACCCGAAACCGTGGCGGACTCCCGCCCGGAAGACGCGCCGCCCCCTTCCTTGCCTTCGCCCTCGCCGGCGGAGGGCCTGGAGATCGAGGCGGGCGACGGCGGCGGCGGAAAAGCGGGAGCGCCTTCGGCGGAGCCACCGCCCCCCTGCAGGTACTTGAGGATCACGTCGTAGCGCTGCTGCTCCGCCGACATGAGCTGAAAGATCAGCTGGCGCTGATCGCGCAGCTCTTGCTTGAGACGCTCGACGTCGCTCTGCAGGCGGGTCACGTCGGCGGCACCGCCGGCGTCCGCCGGCGCCGCCTGCGCGAGAGCCGGTGCGAACGCGAGCGCCACGATCCATGCCGTCATTGCCGTCATCGCCCACTTCGCCCACATCATTTTCATGGTCCCCTCGTTCCTCTTCATGGTCGGTCCTGGTCGGCCCCGGTCAAAACCCCATGACCAAGCTGGTCGTGAAAACGTCGTCCGCGATGTTCGGGATGCCGCCGTACTCGCCGTTGTGGAGGTACTCGGCCTTGAGCACCGCCCGGGTGGTCGCCACCCAGCGCACCCCGCCCGTCGCGCGCCAGCCCTTGGTCAGGTAAGCGCGCTGATCGCTGAGCCAGACCAGCGCGTCGCGATACTCCCCGCGACCGATGAGCCCGAACGAGGACGTCAGCATGGCGTCCATCTCCAGATAGCCGCCGCCGTGCAGACGAAGGCCGTACACCCCCTGGGAGGCCTCGCCGTCGGCGCCGCCCTTGAGGTACTCGGCCTTGAGATCGACGCGCCCGCCGATGTGGGCCAGCAGATCGCCGCCGACGAACCACATCGGGTGGGCGGTGTCGGTCGCGCGATCCTGGGGTCCGTAGCTGCCGGAGGCGCCCAGCTCCAGCCAGAACGGCAGCGGCAAGCGCACCGAGAGCCGGCCGCTGGCGGTCTTGCCCGCGTTGCTGTCGATCTCGTCGTAGAAGTGCCAGGCCTCGACTGTGTTCGAACCGTTGGTGAGCGCCGCCGCCAAGACCAGCCAGTCGTTCGAGCCGAACTTGCTCCGGATCTTGACGCCCAGCGCGGTGCCGGTCGTGTAGCGGGCCAGCAGCGAGGGCGTGATGCCGAAGCGCTTGTCGGACTTGCGGTCGCGGTATTCGATCCCCAGCACCGAATCCATCTTGCCGACGAAGATGGACGTGCGCTGCGAATCGGTCGGCAGCCATTCGATCTGCGCGATGTCGGCGTCGAAGACGTCGCCCAGGCTGAAGTTGCTCCCCGTCCGCGGGGTGAAGTTGAGGCTGGCGGTCACCAGCGCCGTCGGGGTCAGCGCCGAGCGCAACGTCAGATTGATCTCGTTGGCGATGAACCCGGGCGCCCCGCGGGAGTTGATGGTGTCGTAGCGATCGACGCCGGGCGCGTTGCCCAGATCGGCGACCTCACCGCGCGAATTCACCGCCGGCGCCAGGATGTCGCCCAGAAAGACCCAACCGAAATTGCCGTAACCCGGAAAGAGCTGGTGGCCGAAGTCCTCGACGTAGCCGGCGCCGTTGTTCCCACCCGGAACGAAGTAGCCCAGATCGACGTAGCCGCCGAGCGTGACGATCGGCTGGCTTCCACGCACGAGCTGTTCGGACTGGGCGAGCCGCTGCTCGAAGGCCGCGGTGTCGACGATCATCGTCCCGGATCCGTCGGTGGCCGCCGAGTCGTCGTCTGGTGCGGCCTCCGCGGTCGGCGTCGATGGTCCGAGCGGCGTCGGCGCGGGCGCCCCTTGGGCGCGCGCGCGCGCCGGCACGGCGACGGCCAGCGCCAACCAGACGACCCACCTGCGTTTGACCGTATCCACCAACCCCGCATTATGAGCAGGCGATTCGGGTGAACTGAGAGCGGAAAACAGCAACTCTCGACGGCAATCTTTCGCTCCGTTCGGGCGACCGCGACGCGGCTATCCTCGATCGAATTCGACTAGATTTGGGACGAGGTCAAATGGCAATTCCTTTGCGTCGAAACGCCTCCGCGCTGGTCGGCACGGCCGCGCTCCTGGCGGGCGGTGGCTGGCTGGCGACCGGCTGCAGCCAGGACGGACCGTTTTCCGACACCGACCTGGCGATGCTGCAGACCTTCGCGCTCGTCCCACTCCCCGCCGACCCGTCGAATGGCAACGCCGACGTCGTCGCGGCCGCCAAGCTCGGCAAGCAGCTCTACTTCGACACGCGCATCTCGGGCCCCCTCGGTCCGTACGACGTCGGCGGGACGAACGGCAGCCTCGGGAACGCCGGAGACACCGGCAAGGTGGGCTGCGTCTCGTGTCACGATCCGCAGAACGGCGGCAGCGACCACCGCTCCCAGCCCGCCGCCACCAGCCTCGGCGCCGGCTACACATCGCGCAACTCGCCGACGGTGATCAACGCTGCCTACGCGCCGCTCTGGCAGTTCTGGGACGGCCGCGTCGATTCGCTCTGGAGCCAGGCGCTCGGCCCGCCGGAGGGCGTGAACGAGTGCAACGGATCGCGCCTGGCCGTCGCCCACCTGCTCGCCGACAACTACGCGGCGGCCTACGGCGGGGTCTTCGGACCCATGCCCGACCTCTCGGACAGTACCCGCTTTCCGGCCACCGGCAAGCCGGGGGAACCAGCCTTCGACAACATGCTCGCGGGCGATCAGGGGATCGTCAATCGGATATTCGCGAACTTCGGTAAGGCGATCGAGGCCTACGAGCGCCGCCTGGTCAGTCCCAACTTCTCCCCGTCGCCGTTCGACCAGTTTTTGGCGGGAAAGACCGACGCGCTGTCGCCGGAGGCCATCGCGGGCGCCAAGATCTTCATCGGACGCGGCGGCTGCGCCGAGTGCCATCGTGGCCCGCTGTTCAGCGATCTGTCGTTCCACAACATCGGCGCACCGCAGGAAGGGGAGCACGTCCCGGCCACCGATGTGGGCCGCTATGACGGCATCGCCGCCGTGATCGCGAACCCATTCAATCGGAACGGCGAGTTCAGCGATCAAAAAACGAACGATCATCTCATGGGCCTGACGGCCGGGGACGACGACATCGGTCGCTTCAAGACCCCGTCGCTGCGCAACGTGAGCCTGACGCCGCCCTACATGCACGACGGCGCGTATCCGGATCTCTGGGACGTGGTGAACCACTACAACTTCGGCGGCGAGACCGGCCTTTACAGCGGAGAGACCGACCCCGCGATAAGTCCGCTGCTGCTCAGCACCGCGGACCTCGATAACCTAATCGAGTTTCTCCAGTCGCTGCAGGACGGCGACCCGTTCCCAACGGCCGACTTCCCCGAAGGGCTGACCGCGGCGCCCCCGCCGTGACGGCGCGGCCGTCGGTCGTCAGTGCAGCGTGCCCAGGTTTCGCGCGGCCTCTTGAAACGTCGCGACGGCGGCGGTGGGACGGCGGGTCAAGGTCGGATCCTCGAAATCGATCGCATAGAGGCCGAAGTGCCCCCGATATCCGTGTGACCACTCGAAATTGTCGATGAGCGACCAGTAGAGGTAGCCGATCACCTCGACCCCCTCGGCGCGGGCCCGATCGACGGCGTAGAGGTGCGCGCGCAGAAAATCGGAGCGCAGCACGCCGCGCCCGTCGGCGACGCCGTTCTCCGTCACCAGCAGCGGCCATCCGCGGTGCGCGTACCGGAGCAGCATCCGGTAGAGGCCCTCGGGGTAGATCTCCCAGCCGAGATCGTTGCGCGGGCGATCCGGCGCCGAGGCCGGGGTGTAGATGTTCGGGCCCCCGAGGTGCCCCACCACCAGATCGCGCGTGTAGTAGTTGACGCCCAGATAGTCGAGGCTGCCCGCCAGGGGCGGGAACGGCTGGTCGATGTCGATGACGCCCGGCAGGACCACCCGCACCCGGCCGAGCGTCACGGCGTCGAGGAACGCCTGGTTGTAGAAATCGTCGGCCGCGCCCGCCACGATCCCGTCCACCGGGCTAGCCGAATAAGGATCGAAGATGCGCAGGTTCTGGGCGATTCCGATGCGCGTCGCCCGCCCGTCGCCATCGGCATCGGTGCGGTCGTTTTCCCGCAGCGCGCCCGTCATGAGCCCGTGCGCCCGCATCAAGGCCGCCAGCGCCATCGCCGCGCGGTGGGGATCGCGCGCGCCCGGCGGCCACTGCCCGGCGAGGTAGCCCTTGGCCACCAGCACGTTGGGCTCGTTGATGGTGCACCACCAGTCGACGAGATCGCCGAACGCCGACCCGGCGCGACCGGCGAAGGCGGCCAGCGCCGCGGGGGCGCCGTCCCAATCCCAGCCGCCACGCGCCGCGACCCAGGTGGGGAGCGTGAAATGGTAGAGCGTGACGATCGGGGTGATGCCGGCCGCGCGCAGCGCCGCGAACATCTGTCGGTAGCGTGCGGCGGCCGCCTGGTCCCAGGCCCCCTCGGTCGGCTCGAGGCGGCTCCACTCGATACCCAGCCGGTAGACGTTGGCGCCGAGCAGCTGCAGGGCGGACAGATCGGCGCGCCAGAAGTTCCATGAATCGGCGGCACGCGTGGCGCTGGTGCCGTCGAGCACGTGGGGTGTCCCGTCCGGGTAGCGGCCCTTCTCCCATTCGCTCCAATCGTTGTGATTGCCCCCTTCGATCTGGTAGGCGGAGGTCGCGGCGCCCAGCAAGAACCCCGGGGGCGCGCCCGCGAGCATCCGATTGGCCGCGATGGCGCCGGCGTCGAACGTGATCGGCTTGGCGCAACCCGCGACGAGGGCGAGCGCCGGAAGAACCAAGCTGGCGGCGAGCGGGCGCCGTTTCAGTGCGCCAGCGCCTCGCAGACGAAGGGGCGGGCGAGGCTCGCGGGGCGATCGTACCAGGTGCCGTCGTTGATCATCGCCACGCGGTGGTCACACCCACAGTTGCTGACGGCGCCGCAGGAGTTGCAGGAGCTGTCGGGCTGTCCAGGCTGCCAGTGGGTATATCCCCACACCTCTCCGGTGACCCAGCTGTAGGTCCCCGCGCCGGTCATGTCGTTGTTGCCTTTGCCGTCGGTGCCACCCAGCGACACGCCCGACCCTTGAAAGAGGCCCGTCTGGGTGAGCAGGTCGAATACGAAACTGTTCTCTTGCATGGAGAGAATCGTCGCCAGGGTTCCCCCCTCGTTCACGCAAGCGCTCTCCGAGCTGTCCCAGTCGAGGGTCTCGGCGTGGGTCCAATAGCAGTGGAGGCGGTTGTCCATCGTGAGCGTGACGGACGAGCCCGACGGAAACGACGAACAGTCGAGACCGTGGCCCGAGCCGCCCGCCCCCCCCTTATGGCCGTTTCCACCGGAGCCGCTTGCGCCCGAGCCGCCGCCGCCGTCCGAATTGCCGGTTCCGCCCGAGCCCGCGAGGCCGCCGGATCCGGCGCTACCCGAGGCACCCGAACCTCCGGTCGCGCCCGCGTCCGAATCGCCCGTCGCGCCCGCGGCATCCGAACCTCCGGTCGCGCCCGAACCTCCGGTCGCGCCCGAACCTCCGGTCGCGCCCGAACCTCCGGTCGCGCCCGAACCTCCGGTCGCGCCCGAACCTCCGGTCGCGCCCGAACCTCCGGTCGCGCCCGCGTCCGAGTCGCCCGTCGCGCCCGCGGCGCTCGAACCACCAGTGGCGACCGTGCCCCCCGAACCTCCGGTCGCACCCGAACCTCCGGTTCCACCCACGCCACCCGCGGAGCCAACACCACCGGTCGCGCCGGCGCCTGCGGTCGTTCCCGCGAAGCCGCCGCTCGAGACGCCGCCGGTGCCGGATGCACCGCCACCACCGGTCGAGAGCCCGGCCTGGTTCACCGAGCACGCCGTCACGCCCAGCACCCCCAGCGCGACGGTCGAACCAAATACCAGGGCCGCCTTTGCTACACGGGCCCTACGCAACATCGCCGGGTACAATACCACCGTCATGACCTGGCGACGACTTTGGGGGTTCTTCCTATTCCTGTTGCTGGCAGCCGCCCTCGGGGCGTCCGGATATCTATTCAATTCGCTGCGCCGTGAGCAGGCGGCGCGCGCGGCCCTCGAGCGAGAGGTCGCCTCCTTCGGCCCGCGGTTCGATCAATTCAAGGACGCCGTGCGCGACGTCGATCACCGCCTGTCGGCCACGGTTTTCCAGGAGGTCGACCTCGGCGCGTCCGGGTGGCAACCGATCGCCGGCGGCTTCTACGTCATCGATCTGGCGGTGGCGCCGGCCGGCAAGGGGCTGCGGATCTCCGGCAAGGTCATCAATCCGACGTCGGTCGCGCACGACTCGGCGCAGTTTTCCGTGCGCGTCGGCGAGCACCGCGTGACCTTCACGCTCCCCCACCTGCCTCCGGCAGTTGCGCAGACGTTCGACGTCACGCTCCCCGACGTGCCGGCCTCCACCCGCAAGGTGTTCATCGCGCTCGACGGATCGACGATCAACTTCGCCAGCTCGAGCACCCGGCAGCACGCCGGCAACGCGCCAGTCGACACCGACAAGCTCCTACACTGAGGCGCAACCGCGGCGATCCCGCGGAGCGTGTTCCCCAAATGCGGCCGGCGGACCCGTCGCGATTCACAGAACGCGGGCGGAGCGCGTGACGGTGTAAGCCGTCATGCTGACGATCGTGTCGACGTTGGCGTCCCGCGGAAGCACGGCCACCGGCTTGTTCACGCCCAGCAGGATGGGCCCGATGGCCGTCGCGCCGCCCAGCGCCGCGAGAACCTTGTAGGCGGCGTTTCCGGCGGCCAGCGACGGAAAGATGAGCACGTTCGCCGCGTCGGTGAGGCGCGTGAAGGGGAACAGCTCGCGGAGCTTTTCGGGCTCGACCGCGATGTCGGCCTGCACCTCGCCGTCGATCTCCAGGTCCGGCCGAAGCCTGCGCACGATCTCCACAGCGTCGGCCATCTTGCGCGACTCCGGGTGCGGCGCGGAGCCGAAGTTGGAAAACGAGATCATCGCGATGCGCGGCGTGACCTCGAAGGCGCGCGCGGCGTCGGCCACCTGGATGGCGGTGTCGGCCAGTGTCGCGGCGTCCGGATCGATGTTGACGGTCGCGTCGGCGAAGAACTTCACGCCATTGTTGAAGAGCATCATGTACATGCCGGTCGCCCGCCGGACGTCGCGGCGGATGCCCAGAATCTGCAGCGCCGGGCGGATCGTGTCGGGATAGGGCGCCGTCAGCCCGGCCACCAGACCGTCCGCGTCTCCGGCCCGGACCATCATCATGCCGAAGTGGATGCGGCGGTTCATGAGGCGGGTGGCGCTGGCGGCGGTCACCCCTTTGCGGCAACGGAGCGCGAGATAGTCCTGCGCGTAGGCCGCGTGCTTGGGCGAATCGGACGGATTGAGAATCTCGGCGCCCTCGAGGTCGAGGTCCAGATCGGCGGCGCGCCGGCGGAGCGTCTCCGCGTCGCCGAGCAGGATCGGATGCGCGATCTTTTCGTCGAGGACGATCTGGCAGGCGCGCAGAACCTTGATGTTGTCGCCGTCGGGAAAGACGATCCGCTTGGGCGAGTTCTTCGCCCGCTGCACGATCTGGCGCATGATCGTCTGGTGGGTGCCACCGATTCGGCGCTGCAGCCGCTCCCGGTACTCGGCGATGTCCAGCGGCAGCCGAGCGGCGCCCGACTGGATCGCGGCCTCGGCCACCGCCGGTGCGCACCACCAGAGCACGCGCGTGTCGAAGGGCTTGGGAATGATGTAATCCGGGCCGAAGCGAAAGGCCTCGACGCCGTAGGCCTCGGCGACGGTGTCCGGAACCGGCTCGTGCGCGAGCGCGGCCAGCGAACGCGCGGCCGCGATCTTCATCGCTTCGTTGATCTCCTTGGCGCGGACGTCGAGCGCGCCGCGGAAGATGTACGGAAAGCCGAGTACATTGTTGACCTGATTCGGGAAGTCGCTGCGCCCGGTGGCCACGATCGCGTCGGGACGGGCCGCCTTGGCGTCGGGATAGCTGATCTCGGGGTCGGGATTGGCCAGCGCGAAGATCAGCGGACGCGGCGCCATCGTCTGCAACATGGCCGATGTGCAGAGCCCCGCCTTGGACAGACCCAGGAACACGTCGGCGCCCCGCAAAGCGTCGGCGCGGGTGCGGGCGCCGTCGTCCTTGCGGGCAAAGCGCGCCTTCCAGCTGTTCATCCCCTGCGCGCGCCCCTCGTAGATCACCCCCACCGAATCGACCATCGTGATGTTGGGCAGCGAGACGCCGAGCTCGACGTAGAAGGTGGCACAGGCGATCGCCGAAGCGCCGGCGCCCGATACCACGATCTTGAGATCGCGCAGCTTCTTGCCGGTGATCTCGGCGCCATTGACCAGCGCTGCGCCCGAGATGATCGCCGTGCCGTGCTGGTCGTCGTGGAAGACCGGGATCGACATCCGCGCGCGCAGACCGGCTTCGATCTCGAAGCACTCGGGCGCCTTCAGGTCTTCGAGGTTGATGCCGCCGAAGGTCGGCTCGAGCGCGGCGACGGTCTCGATGAAGCGGGCCGAATCCGGCGCGTCGACCTCGATGTCGAAGACGTCGATGTCGGCAAACTTCTTGAAGAGGCAGGCCTTGCCCTCCATCACCGGCTTGCTGGCCAGCGGGCCGATGTTCCCCAGGCCCAGGACCGCGGTCCCGTTGCTGACGACGGCGACCAGGTTGCCGCGCGCCGTGTAGTCCCAGACCCGCTCGGGATCGGCGGCAATCTCCAGGCACGGCTCGGCGACCCCGGGCGAATAGGCCAGCGACAGATCGCGCTGGGTGACCAGCGGCTTGGTCGGGACCACCTCCAGCTTCCCGGGCCGTCCGTTCCGGTGATAGTCGAGCGCGTCCTGTTTCCTGATCACTGTGCTTGGAACCCTAACAGGGTTCCAAACCTCCCGCGATGGGCTCGGGCGAGCAGAGCCCGCCCGAGCCCGACGCGATCATTTGGAACCTTGCTCTCGGTGCGCTCAGCGAGAGTTCGGGCGGGCAAAGCCGCCGCGCCGGTCAGGCGTGCAGGCGGGCTTTGGCGCGTTTCGCCTTCATGACGTATCGGTAGGTCTGGGTCATCTTCGGCGGGATCACGAAATCGCCCAGGGTCCGCAGCGGGTTGGTGACGTGGTTGTCGACGCGCACCTCGAGGTGCAGGTGCGGCGGCGAGACCTTGACGCCCGTGCGTCCCACGAACCCGATGGTCTGCCCCGCCGTGACGTGATCGGTCTGGGCGACCAGATACGACGACAGGTGCATGTAGCAAGAGACGATGTGGTGATCGGGCTTGTGCTCGATGCAGAGGTAGATGCCACCCACGCCCAGCCGCCGCTTGGCGTAGCGGCCGATCTTGTCGGGCGGGATCGGTCCCTTGCGCGCATGGCCCGGAACGTTCGCGCCCGCGAAAATGACGGTGCCGTCGGCGATGGCGCGTACCGGCTCACCGATGGTGCCGGTGATGTCGAGGCCGCGGTGCCGGCGCGCGCCGCCGTCGCGTTCCTCGCCCGGGCCGCTGGTCGCCACCCGCGGCGATCCCTCGAGCGGCGAGACGACCGTGATGCCGATTGGCGCTTCGTGGGTGGAGTCGGGCGTCCCCAGATACGCCGCGACCATCCGGCGTCGCGCGGTCAGAATCAGATCCTCGTGGCCACTCGAGCGCACCTCGTCGCCCCAGATGAAGTGGGCCACGCCGCTGCGGTGGGGCGCCCCGCCGAACGCCTCGTCGAGCTCCTTGTGCCGCGCCTGCCACATCTCGAGCAGCGCCGCGCCGACCGTGAGGTTGTTGGTCGGATCCAGGAGTCGGCGCGAGGTCAGATCGGCCTTGTCGACGGGGGGCTCGGGCGCGCCCGGCACGCGGTACATCCCGGGCTCGATCGCCAGCAGGCCGTAGCTGCCGTCGGCGTGAAACGCCGGGTCGCAGCGGCTGCCGAAGTAGGCCAGCGCGGCCAGCGTGAAGGGGTCGCTCTTGGCGGCGGCGGCCGCGGTCAGGATGGCCGGCGCGAGCGCCGCCTTGGGCGAATCGGCCACCACGCCGCACAGATGGGCGTAGGCCGCCTGGAAGTGACCGGCGTCGATCGGCGCGGGCACCTCCGGCTCGGCGGGCCAGGTCGCGGGATTCCGGAGCTGGTGCGCGGGCTTGGGTTCGACGGCCGGCTCGCGCGCCGTCCACGGCCGGGCCACGGCGGCACCGCCCGCCGAGACGAGCGTGCCGGCGACGGCCAAGGCCCACGCGCTGCGCCAGATGACTCTCATCGGGGGTCGTCAAATATAGTCCGGATCGTGGCCGACCGGGGGACGGACTGGCGAACCTCTAGAGGCGCGTCAGTTGGTACACATGAAGACCTTGCCGCAATTGACCTCGCCGCCCGCGATCGCGTTGCCGCCCGGAGAAAAGGCCACCGCCGTCACGTCGTGGGCGGTGTTGATCCGGATGTAACCGGCGCGGGCGGTCGCGCTCCAGTAGGACGCGTTCGAGTCGCTGTCGATAAAGCCCCCACCCGCCACGATGTAGCTGCCGTTCGGTGAGAACGCCACGCTGAACACGCTGTCGTCGTTGCCGGCCGTACCGAAATTCAGCTCCGGGCCGCTCTCGGCGGTGGTCGTGATGGGATAGCTCCAGAAGTGGATCAGCGCGTCGTCGTCGCCGAACGCGAGCAGGGTTCCGTCCGGCGAGAACGCCGCGGACCAGACGGGATCGGAATAGCTGTCGACCAGCAGGTTCGTGGGCGTCGTGAAGGCTCCGGCCGCATACGACAGCACGTCGGCGAACCCATCAACGTAGCCAACCGCGATCCCCAACCCGCCGCCCACCACCTTGGGAGAAACGGCCAGCCGGTACGGATCGTCGGTGAGGGCTTTGGTGGCGATCGGCAGCTCCCGTGGGTTGCCGCCCAGGTTCCAGGCGTAGAGGGTGCCGGTGTCTCCGTCCTCGTCGAGGCCGATGACGTGCGTCCCATCGGGCGTGAACGCCACGCCGTTGAAGAAATTGCTGCTGCCGGAGAGCTCGGTGATGAAGCTCCAGTTGCTGGTGCTCCAAAGATCGACCCCGCCCGTCACCGCGATCGCCAGCATCGAGCCGTCGGGGGAGAAGGTCATGCTCCACCAGCCATCGCTGTCCAAGATGGTGCCGGTGGGCGTGAGGACGTGACCGTCGAAGGTCCAGATCTTGATGTCCCCGCCGCCGTAGGCCGCGCTGGCGAAGGTTCGCCCGTCCGGCGAGAAGGCCACCGAATCGATCTCGGTGCCGGTGGCCGGATCACAATTCTCGGGCGTCACCTGATCGTACTCGACACAGCAGGCCAACGAGGGTGGCATCCCCACCGGGGGCTGGGCGCTGGCCGTGCAGCTCGGAGCCCCGCCGGCTCCGCTACCCCCGGAGCCGCCCCGACCGCCTGCGCCGGATCCAGCGCGGCCGCCCGCCCCGGATCCAGCGGTCCCCGGGCCGGATCCGCCTTGCCCCGCCGCGCCCGACGTCCCCGCACCTCCCGAAGTACCGGCGCCCCCCGAGGTGCCTGCCGCGCCCGAAGCGTCGGTTCCGGCGTCCGCGGCACAGGTCTTCGCGGGCATCATGATGACCGAGGCCGCCACCTCCGACCCCGCTTCGGAGATCAGGACCATCGTGTTGCCACTGTAGCCGTTGCACGCGCCACCCGCCGGGGCGACCGCGGTGGCCGTCACCGTCTGCTGGCCGACCACGCCGGAGGGGACGTAGAGACCCACCACGGTCGGTGTCTTCGAAAGGGCCGTGGTCAGCTCGAACGTCTGGGTCGTGCCACCGCAGCCCACGAGCAAGGTCGTCAGACCCGGCACCTTGTCGTCGGCGGTGGCCACCGAGACGACGATCAGCGACTCTTTTTCCTTCTTGCAGCCGGCCAGCAGCGCCGCCACAGCAGCGCCAAGCAGGAGGATGCGCCGAAATTCGACTTTTCTCATGGTCGAGGGACGCTCAGTGGGTGCACAGCAGGAGCTGGCCGCAAGAGAACTCTCCCGCCACGACCGCTCCCTGACTGGGAGCAAACGCGATCGATTCGACGAAAACCGGGGCAGTGAACCCGACCTGGAAAGCGCGGCTGGAGACGCCGAAGAGATTCGCCTCGGTGTTGTCGCCGCCCACGGCGACGGCGATCGAGGTCCCATCCGGAGAGAACGACAGCCCGTTGATGAAGGTGTTGACGTCGTTGGCGGTGATGGCCGATCCGCTAGCGACGGCCGCGCCCTGGGCCGAGATGCTCCAGAAGGCGATGGTCCCCTCTTCGCTGCCGGCGGCCAGCAAGGTCCCGTCGGGCGAGAAGGCCACCGAATAGAGCGCGATGCTGTCGGCGTTCTGAAGCATGGTCGAGGTCGAGGTGACGGTCGGGCTGCTCCCCGTCGTCACCGAATAGACCCCCACCCCGCCCGTGGCGTCCACCACCGCGAAGTTCACGCTGCCCCCGCTGGCCACCGGCGAAACCGCCAGCGCCTCCGCATCGCGGCCGAGCGACACCGAGGCGTAGGCCGTGCCGTCAACGCCGTCGATGAAGACGTCTCCGCCACCCATGCCGTCGTAGCCGATGGTGATGACCTTCTGGCTGTCCGGTGTGAACCCGACGCCGGTGATGAAATCGGCCCCCACGCTCTCGATGGTCTGGCGAAGGGTCCAGGTGCCGACGTCGTAGAGGTAGAGATAGTCGTCCGTCGAACCCACCGCCAACAGCTTTCCGTCGGGGGAAAACGCGACGTAGGAGTAGCCGAAGGTCGGCAAGCTGGGCCCGCACGGGGTCAGCGTGGTTCCGTCGAAGGACCAGATTCGAATGTGATCGTCGTCGCCGAAATCGGTGACACCCCCGGTGGCCAGGTAATGTCCGTCGGGAGAGAACGCCAGCGCCACGATCGCGGGATCGTTGCTGTCCCCGGTGACGTCGCAGGTCACGCTCGCCGGATCGAACCCGCTGTATTCGACGCAGTTGGAGAACGACGGCGCCGGCACGATCGCCGGTCGTCCGCCCGCACCCGTGATCCCGCAGCTGCCGGTCTGACCCGCGGTTCCGCTTCCGCCGGCCGCGCCACCGCCTGCGCCACCCGCACCGGTCGTGCCGGCGCCTCCGTCGGGCGGACAGACGTTCGCAGCGGGCTTCATCGGGACGGTGACCGAAGCGGTGGCACCCGCCGCGTCGATCTTGGCCGCCTTGCTTCCGCTTTCGCCGACGCAGCCCTGGGGCTGACTGGCTGTGGCGCTGACTGTCACCCCGCCCACTACATCGGAACCGACGTACACCCCGAAGGTGACGAAGGGAGAGGTGGAAGGAATCCCGGTGCCCGCGGTGAGGGGGAACGTCCGCGAAAGGGCGTGGGTCCCGTCGCTGATCGTGAGGACCACCGACGTCATGTTCATCGCCGTCGCGTCCGACGTGCCCGCGCTGAGCGTGACGACGACCAGCGACTCCTTGTCCTTGCTGCAGCCCGGCGCCGAGAGACACAGGACGGCGGAGACGGCGGCGGCGCCTAGCCTCGCCGTCCATCCACCGCCCGAAGGCGGCTTCACTGACATCCGCCGGTCACGGTCGGCGGGCAGGATGGCTTGCTCGTGCCGCCCGACAGGACGATCGCGGCCACGACGCCACCGGCCACCACCACGCCGATCGCGGTCCAGAACCACCATCGCTCGTAGACCGGCGACTCGGCCGCCGCGGGCGGCCCGGGCTGGGCGACCAGCGCACCGGAGGC
>CALAOV010000257.1 GCA_937889515.1 uncultured Myxococcales bacterium
CTAGCCGGGTTGTGCGGCGTTGGTGCGCGCTTCCTCTCGGAGATCGAAAACGGGAAGCCGTCGGCTCAGATCGGCCGGGTTCTGCAAGTGCTCCGCCGCCTGGGCCTCGACCTTTCGATTCGGCCGCGTGGCACGTCATCCAACGTGTGAATGCGGACGGCGCCGATCGAGCCCCTCACCCGAAGTGCCACCCCACCTGCTCCGACCCCATGAACATCCCCCGCCACGTCACCACCCCCACATCCTCGCCCGCCGCCCCCGCGACGACCATCAGCGGGATCAGGTGGTCCTCCCTCGGATGGCACAGCCGAGCCGCCGGCGCCGCCTCCCACCCCGCCAGCTTCTTCTCGCGCTCGCCGACGTCCCCGGTCACCGCCTCGGTCAACCACGCGTTGAACCTCTGTGACGGCTCGCGCGCCGCCGGGCCGAAGCTCCGCATGTTGTGGAACGAGTCGCCGCTGCCGACGATGAAGACGCCCTCGTCGCGCAGGGGCGCGAGCGCGCGGCCGAGGCGCAGGTGCTCGGCCGCGTCCAGGCCCGCCATCAGCGAGAGCTGCACGACTGGGACGTCGGCGTCGGGGTAGGCCTGCTTGAGCGGGGTGAAGGTGCCGTGGTCGAAGCCGCGGTCGCCGTCTGCCGCCGTCGCGAACCCGACGCGGCCGACGAGCTCGCGGACGTGCGCCGCCAGCTCGGGGTCGCCGGGCGCCGGCCAGGTGATCCGGTACGCCTCCGGCGGGAAGCCGGAATAGTCGTAGAGCATCGGGGGATGGGGCGACGTCATCACCGTCGGCACTGCCTCTTCCCAGTGCGCCGACACGACCAGCAGCGCCTTCGGCTGCGCCGGCGGAAGGTCGCGCATGCGCCGCCAGTACGCGCCCAGCGGCTCGACGTCCGTCTTCGCGAAGCCCATCTCGACGTGGGTCACGGGGCCACCCCCATGGGGCAGGAACGCAACCGGCATCCGTTTCGTCATGGGGTTCGGGGAGTTCTACCGTGCTCCCTGGCCTCCTTCTACTCAGCGCGACGGGGTCGTCGACGCCATCTCCGCGTGTTATCCTGAACTGTAGTTCAGGCAGAACCGGAACTGTCGACGCCCACCATTTCGCAGTACTAAAGAAGAAGGACGACCGTGGCGACGCCGAAACCCGACATCTACGGAGGCAAGGATCCCCGAGACCGGCCGACGTACCCGCTCCCGGAGGCGGCACGAATTCTGCGCCTGCCGGAATCGACCCTCCGCAAGTGGGTCCATGGACAGGTCTACCCGACGAAGAGCGGCAGCCGGCGAAGCCGTCCGATCGTGCGCGTCCCCGCCGGTCGACCGGCGACGCTGTCCTTCTGGAGCCTGGCCGAGGCGCATGTCCTTGGCGCCATCACCCGCCAACACGGTGTCGCCCTGCAGAGTGTGCGCAAGGCGCTGGACTATGTCGTGCGCGAGCTCGGTGAAGCGCGTCCGCTCATCACCAAGGATTTCTACACGGACGGCATCAACCTGTTCGTCGACCGACTGGAGGAGTTCGCCGACGACGATCCAGGCGTTGAGTCCCTGGTGAACGCTTCCCGGCACGGGCAGTTGGCGGCGCGCGATCTCCTGAAGGGCGTTCTCAAGCGCGTCTCCAGGGACACCAACGGCCTCATCGAGCGGATCTATCCGTGGATGAAGACCCTCGATGAGCCGAAGCGGATCGAGATCGATCCCCGGCGCGCCTTCGGCAGGCCGGTGGTGATCGGCACGCGCGTTCCCGCCGACGAGCTGGCCGAGCGCTTTGCGGCGGGCGACGGCCTAGAGGAGATCGCGCGCGAGTTCAGGATGGAGCCGAGCCTGGTCGAGGGCGTGCTGCAGTGGGAGATGGCCAGGACTCAGGATGCCGCGGCCGCGTGAAGCTCCCGTCTTCTTCATCGACCACTGCCTAGGTACCGAAAAGGTGGCGCAGCGCCTGCGGCAAGCCGGCGTCGACGCGCGCGTCCTGGTCGATGAGGGCTTCTCCGCGGACTCGGAGGACGTTGACTGGTTGCCCGTCGTTGCCGCCAAGGGCTGGGCGATTCTCACGAAGGACAAGAGGATCCGCCGCCGCGCGATCGAACGCGAGGCGATTAACGAATCGCGCGCCGGCGCGTTCATCTTCGCGGGGTCCGGCTTGGGCGGCGACGCCCTCGCCGAGGCGTTCGCACGTGCGCTCCCGCAGATGATCCGAATCTGGAATTCACGGTCGCGTCCCTTCATCGCCACCGTGAGCGCTCGCGGGACCGTCACCGTGATCGAAGGTGGCGCGCGCCTGGCCGCGATCAAACGCGGCTAGGCAGGACCAAGCGCTCCGCTCACCCCCCCCGGGACCAAAACCCGCAGCACATCGTCGTAAACCCACGCGCCGCACCCGTCGCCGATGTTGGCGCTCGCGCCGACGATCACCGCTCCCGGAATCATCACGCCTCACGCCGAGGCGTAGCTCGCGACCCGGCGGGCGTCGGGCATCACTGGATTTCCCACGTCTCCTGGAGCCAGACCATGAGCGGCTCTTCCTCCGCTGAGATCGAATCGGTGGCGGCCAGCGCGAGGATGGACTCGTAGATCAGGGAGCGGGCCTCGGGCCGCTCGATGCTCGCCAGAAACTTCTTGAGGGCGGCTTGATCCGGAAACGACTCGGCGGCCTTGGTGAACAGCTTACGGTACGTCGCCTCGCCGATCTCGGCGGCCATGATCGCGATCGCCTGCCCCTCCAGCGGGGTTATCGCCCCATCGGCGCGTGCGACGGCCCGGCTCAACGCCACGAGCGCCAGGCTCTCCTCGGGCAAAAGGTCGTTGAGATGCATCGGCTCATCTTCGCCGAAATGGGGACGTAGATCTGCCTCAGATCAGCCTTCGTCCGCGAGAGCGGCCACGACCGCCGTCGGGAGCGTCCCATGTTACCCTTGGTGTCACGATGTCGAGGCCGGAGAAGCTCATTCCGTCGTCGCTGGAAGAGGCGGTCGCCGAGCTCAAGCGCGATCCGTCTCATCCGGTGCACGCGCGCGTTGACGGCCTGGATGTCGAGCTGCGGGTCCTGCCGTCGAACGAGACCTTTCTGGGTGTGGGCTCCCAGCTGGCCGCCATCGGTCCCTGGGAAGGCATCGCGCTTGAGGAGCTCGACCGGATCCTGCGCGAGGGGCGTGAGGCGGGCGGGAGCGCGCCGGCGCCCGAGATGCCGTGATCTGGCTGCTCGACACGAATACGATCATCTACGCGCAATATGTGGGCGGCCGCGTTCGGGAGCGACTGGACGACGCGAGCAAGCGGGGACGCGTCGTCACGAGCGTTCTGGTGATCGCCGAGCTCTTGTATGGAGCCGCGAAGTCATCGCGGCCCGAAGCCAATCGACGCAAGGTGGAGGATGTCATCCGAGCGATCGAGGTGCTGCCCATCACCATCCGCACTGCTGCCCGATTCGGTGCGCTCAAGCAGGAGCTTGGGTCGCGTGGTCGCGTCAAGGCCGACATCGATCTGCACATCGCGGCCACCGCGATCGAAGCGGCTGAAGAACTGGAAGTCTTGGCGACCTTGATCGATGCGTACGAGGCCAAGCATCACCCGGTCGAACCGGCCGATCCAATCGACGCCATTGTCTTTCGCATGGAACAGATGGGCCTCACCCGCGCCGATCTGGTGCCGATCATCGGCAGCCGCGCCCGGGTGTCCGAGGTGCTCAACCGACGTCGCGACCTCAGCATCGCTATGATCGCACGGATCCGCGCGAAGCTCGGGATCTCCGCGGACACGTTAATCGGGCGGCAGCGCGCAGCTTGACTCGCTCGGCGGGCAGACGACGCCTCAGAACGTGACGATGTACCTGGCCGCCATCTATGAGGAGGCCGAGCTCAGGGAATCCGCAACTTGTAAGGATTTCTTACAAGTTCGCCAGGAGGGGACCCGAGACGTTCGCCGGGCCTTGCGGTCGGCTATCGACGCGCTCTACGGCGCTGGCTTTCCCGATCGGGACAATCCCCCTGGACTTCCGCTCCCAGACGCGTAATATTCCCGAACGGTAAAAATATAGGTCTCCGGTGGTCAACAAGCCCGAACAATTCCCGTACGGTAAAATTGCCGAAATCGCCCAGATCGGCGCTGCCATACGGCTGAAACGTCGTGCCATCGGGATGCGGCAGGCCGAGCTGGCCGCATTGGCCGGCGTCGGTGCGCGCTTCCTTTCAGAGATCGAGAACGGGAAGCCATCGGCTCAGATCGGCCGGGTTCTGCAGGTGCTCCGCCGCTTGGGCCTCGATCTTTCTATTCGGCCGCGCTGATGAGCAACCTCGGCGTCTATTTTCGCGGACAGTCGCTGGGAACGGTTGTCGTCGACGAAGCCGAGCGGTTCTCGTTCGAGTACCAGCCGACCTGGCTCGCCGATCGCGAACGGTTTCCCATCTCGCAGTCGCTCCCGCTGGTTGCCGGGCCGCACACCGGCGAGCCGGCACATGCGTTCTTCGCCAACCTCCTTCCCGAGGGTCGCGTCCGTTCCCTCGTTGCCCGGCGTCTCGGAATCTCCGAGAGCAACGACTTCGGTCTGCTCGCCGCCCTTGGCGGGGAGTGCGCGGGCGCGCTGGTGATCGCGGACGCGCCACCGGACGCGGCCGAGCATCACTATCGCCCGATCGACGATGCGGAGCTCGCGCGCCTGGCCCAGACGGGTAGCGCCTTCGCCGAGACCAGTGGAAGCGGAGGCGTCCGACTCTCGCTCGCCGGAGCGCAGGACAAACTGCCGGTTCGGGTGGACGGGGTTCAGCTCTTGCTGCCGCTGGGATCTTCGCCGAGCACCCACATCTTGAAGTTCGCGAATCGAGACTACAAGCACCTGCCCGCGAACGAAGCGCTGGTCGGGGCAATGGCCCGGTTGAGCGGCCTGCCGGTGGTGACCTCGGAGCTTCGGCAGATTGGGAAAGAGAAACATCTTCTGGTCGCGCGTTATGACCGCCTCGTTGCCGCGGACGGCGTCATCACCCGCCTGCATCAGGAGGATCTGTGTCAGGCGCTGGGGGTGCCGCCGGGCCGGAAGTACGAGGACGAGGGCGGGCCGCGCTTCGACCGGTGCTTTCGGATGATCGCCGACGTGTCATCGGAGCCTGCGCTCGACACCCGCGCTCTCATCCGCTGGCTGGCGTTCAACGCGATCGTCGGGAACGCCGATGGCCATGCCAAGAATCTTTCGCTCGTGAGAAGCCTGGATGGGAAACTGCGCCTCGCGCCGTTCTACGACCTGCTGTCCACGGCGGTCTATCCCAGGATCGCGTCCAAGCTCGCCATGGTGGTCGGAGAGAATTCCGACCCGGGGAACATTCGTGGCCGCGATTGGCGCCGACTGGGCGAGAGCCTCGCGGTAGGCCCTGCGTTCGTCGTCGACACCGTCCAGGATCTCGCCGAAGCCATGCCGGACCGCGCCCGCGCGGCGGTGGCCGAAATGCGCGAGCGCCATGGCGAGTTTCCGGTGGCGGAGATCATCCTGCGGCAGTTGCGCAAGCGGGTGCGGCGGAGCCTCCAGTTGCTGCGAGAGTGAGGGCTGGTCATCGAACCTGTGAAGGCGACGGGGGCGCCCCCCAGGTCGCCCACAACCTCGCCGCCACATCCACCCTCACCGCTCCTCCCGCACTCGCCGCCTTTTCCACGGCGCTCGCAACCGGCCCCACCCGCTCAAACAACCCCGCCACCTCCTCCGGCACAAACCGCGTCCGCGGCGTGAACACATGCCGGTCCCCGTACCGACTCTGCCCCCGCACGTAAAACCGCAGCGGGTGCACCAGCGCCAGCGAGTTCTTCGCGCGCGTCATCGCGACGTACAGCAACCGGCGCTCCTCCTCGATCTCCGCCGGGTGCCCGGTCGCCAGGTCAGACGGGATGCAGCCGTCGGCGGCGTTGAGCACGAACACCGTGTCCCACTCCTGCCCCTTGGCCGAGTGGATCGTCGACAGCACCAGGTAATCCTCATCCAGGTGCGGCGGGCCCGCCTCGGCGCCGGTCGCCTGCGGCGGGTCGAGGGTGAGGTCCGACAGGAAGCGCTCGCGCGACGGGGACGCGGCCGCGAGCTGCTCCAGCTGTTCCAGATCCCCCAGGCGCACCCGCGCGTCGTCGTATAGCCGTTCCAGGTGCGGCTGGTACCACCGCCGAACCAACCCCATCTGCGCGGCCCACGGCCCGGCGTCGCCGCACAGGCGCGCGTAGAGCTCCGCGAAGGCCGGCCAGTCGGCGCGCGACGCGGCCGGCGGATCGAAGCTGGCCAGCGCCGGCGGCAGCGCGAACCGGAACGGCGCGCCGGCCACGTGCCGCAGCAGATTGTCGGCGATCCGCGGCCCCATCCCCGGCAGGAGCTGCGCCACCCGGAACGCCGCCAGGCTGTCGCGCGGGTTCTCGGCCCAGCGCAGGCACGACACTGCGTCTTTGACGTGCGCCGCCTCCAGAAAGCGCAGGCCGCCGAACTTCACGTACGGGATGTTGCGGCGGCCGAGCTCGACCTCCAGCGCGTCGCTGTGGTGGGAGGTGCGAAATAAAACCGCCTGCTGGCGCAGCGGGACGCCGGCTTCGCGGCGCTCCAGGATCCGCGTCACGACGTACTCGACCTGCGCCAGCTCGTCGGCGACGGTCGCCAGCGCCGGGCGCTCGCCGCCCGAGCGCGCCGCGAAGAGGCGCTTTTCGTAGCGCTCGGTGCCGAGCGCTATGACGGCGTTGGCCGCTTCTAGAATTGGTTGCGTCGACCGGTAGTTCTCTTCGATGGTGACCACCGTCGCGGGCGGGTCGTACTGGGCCGGGAAGCCGAGGATGTTGCCGACGCGCGCCGCGCGGAAGCTGTAGATGGATTGCGCGTCGTCGCCGACCACCGTCACGCCGCGCCCGTCGGGCTTGAGGAGGCGCAGGATCTCGGCCTGCAGCGTGTTGGTGTCCTGGTACTCGTCGACGAGCACGTGGTCGAAGAGCTCGCCGCCCCGCCGGGCCAGCGACGGCTCGGACATCAGGTGGAACCAGTAGAGAAGGAGATCGTCGTAGTCGAGGACGGCGCGCGTGCCCTTGGCCTCCACGAAGGCGGCGTAGAGGCCCCGCAGCGGCTCTTCCCATTCCAGGCACCAGGAGAAGCGCGTCTCGAGACAGGCGCGCAGCGTCTCCTGCGTGTTGACGACGCTCGAGTAGATGGCCAGGCAGGTCCCCTTGCGCGGGAAGCGCCGGTCGGTGCGCGCCAGGCCGAGGTCGTGGCGGACGCGGTCCATCAGATCGGCGGCGTCCTCGCGGTCGAGGAGCGTGAACGCCGGATCGAGCCCGACCTCGGGCGCGTGCTGGCGCAACAATCGATTCGCGATCGCGTGGAACGTCCCCGCCCACGGCAACGCAGATCGGAAGAGCACATGTCTGAACTCCAGTCACTGACCAATCTCGTATG
>CALAOV010000258.1 GCA_937889515.1 uncultured Myxococcales bacterium
GGCCCCGCGCCGCGCCAAGGCCGCGCGCACCCGCTCGCCCAGATCGCGGGGGACGGGCAGGTCCAGCGCCACCCGGCCGGCGACGCGCAGCCGAAAATGCACCGCCGGGTGCGCCAGCGCGAGGCGCAGCATCGCCTCCGACACGTTCGCCGTCTCGGTCGCCTCGGCCTTGAGGAACTTGGCCCGCGCCGGCGTGTTGAAGAATAGGTCGCGCACCTCGACCTGCGTCCCCACGGGAATCCCCGCCTCGCGCGCGTCGGTCTCGACGCCGGCCTCCACGGTCAGCTTGAACCCGACTTCCGCCTCGGGCAGGCGGGTGGTCAAGGTCAGCCGCGACACGGCGGCGATCGACGGCAGCGCCTCGCCCCGAAATCCGAAGGTGGCGAGGCCCCACAGATCGTCGGCGGCCGTTATCTTGGAGGTGGCGTGGCGCCGCAACGCCAGCCGGGCATCTTCGGGCGGCATCCCGCTGCCGTCGTCGACCACGCGGATGAGGCGCCGGCCGCCCCCCTCGATCTCGACGTCGATGCGGTGCGCCCCGGCGTCGATGGCGTTTTCAACCAGCTCCTTGACGACCGAAGCGGGCCGTTCGACCACTTCACCGGCGGCGATCTGATCGGCCAGCTCGGGCGGCAGGACCCGAACCTTCGTTCGAGCCGCGGGCGCCGCGTCGTCCATCCGGCGACACTACACGAAAACTACTGGCGCGCGAGCTGAGTGACCAGATCCTCGCTGGCGCCGCGAACGGCGGCCTCCAGCGCCTCCAGTTCCATGCTGGGGCGAAGCTGAGGCTTCCATTGCACCTTCGGTTTCTGCACCGTGGCCTCGCCGTTCGTCAGCATGAAGACCCCGCCGCTGGGCTGGCGGCTCACCACCAGCTGAACCGCGCAGCTCACCTCGACGTCGCGGCGGGTGGTCGCCTGAGACAGATTCTTGATGACCCCGTCCACGGCGTACGTTCCGCGGTGCTCGCTCGGATCGATGTCGCCGAAGGGGCGGAGCTGATCGACCAGGAAGTCCCGCATGTGGCTGCGCAGGGCCGGTCCGGCGTGGTGGTCGGGATCGCCCACCGCCTTGATCTCGAACGAAGGTTTGGCGGCGGTGTGCGGGCGGATCCCCGCCTCTCCCGGTTCGCGCGGCGCGCCCTCGTCGGAGCTCCCCAGCCGGCGCAAGGCGGCCCGCGAGGCGCGGCGTACGGACGCTTCCGGGTCGTGCAGCGCGGCCACCAGCGCGTCGCGCGGGAGCGGCGAGCCGATCTGGCCCAGCGCATCGGCCGCCGCAGAGCGCACCCCCGGCTGCGGATCCCGCAGCGCCCCGATCAGCACCGGAACCGACCGGACCTGGCGCAGGCGGCCCAGGATCAGCGCCGCCTCGACCCGAACCTTGAACGACTGGTCGTGGCCGAGCGAGTCCTCCACGTCCTGGATCTGCGCCTCGCTGGCCGCGCGCGCGGTGGGCGCGGAGATCGCCCCGAACGCAAGCTCGGCGCACACGAGCGTAACCAGCAGCCGAGGCGGGGAGGGCAAGTGCACCGCACGCCAAGCATCTCCCGCCGCAGCCGAGCGGGTCAATGAGATCGTATGATGCGCCGCTCGACATGACCGATGCCGCCATGCCACCGACCCCTTCTGCATCTGCCACCTCCATCTCCCTCGCGTATTCCGTCGACGCCGACGACGCGTTCATGTTCCACGCGCTGCGCGCCGGCGCGGTCGACACCGAGGGCCTCGTCTTTTCACACCGGCGCGAGCACACCGCGGCGCTCAACCGCCTGGCGATGGACGGCGGCGCCGACGTGGTGGCGGTCTCGCTGGGCGTCTACCCGATGCTCGCGGCCAACTATCTGCTGCTGCCGCACGGCGCTTCGGTCGGGCGCGGATATGGACCGGTGGTGGTCGCCTCGCGTCCGCTCGCGCCCGCCCAGCTCAACGGCCTGCGGGTCGGCATCCCCGGCGCGACGACCACCGCCTGGATGGTACTGCGGCTCATCGCGCCCGACGCGATCGGCGTCGAGATCCCGATCGCGCCGTTCGGACGGATCTTCGAGGCGCTGGCGGCCGGGGAGGTGGACGCGGCGCTGCTGATCCACGAAGGCCGTCTGCTCTATTCGGCGCGCGGCCTCCAGCTGGTGGTCGACCTCGGTGTTTTCTGGTTGGCGAAGACCGGGCTGCCGCTGCCCCTCGGCGTGAACGTGATCCGCCGCGCCCTGGGAGCGCCACTGGTCGCGCGGGTCTCTGGCGTTTTGCGCGCCAGCATCGCCTGGGCGCTCGCCAACCGGCCGGAGCTCATTGCGCGGATAGCCGCCGAAGACAGAGGAGATAAAGCCCTGTCAGACCATGAACTTATAGACCATTATCTGAACCTTTACGCGAATCACGATACGGCCGTCATGGCCGACGACGCGCGCCACGCGATCGGCGTGCTCTTCGCGGAGGCCCGCGCCGCGGGATTGCTGCCCGACGAGACGGCGATCGACTGGGCGCCTTGAGCGCTCAGCCGTGGCGCCGCGGGCTCACTGCGTGAAAGGGTCGACCCACTCGGTCGGCGGCCCCGAGGGATCCGCGGCCTTCGATTTCTTCGAGCCGCCAGAGGCTGTCGCGGCCGACTTTGCTTTCGCCGCCGGCGCAGACCCGACCGTGGCTACCGGCTTCGCCTTCGCCTTCGCGACCACTGGGGTCGGCGTGGCCGCAGCGACTGGCTTCGCTTTCGCCACCACCCGGGTCGCGCCAGCTACGGCCACCGGCTTCGCTTTCGGCGCAGGCGTGGTCGCCACGACCGTGGCTACCGGCTTCGCCTTCGCAGCGATGACGGGGGCTGCGACGGGACGTGCGCGGCCGGCGGCCGGCGCCGGACCATGCGTGGCGGCCGGGCGCAGCCGGATCGCCTCGGCGAGGTTCGGCATCTGCACCACCACCGGGTCGGCGGCCTCCGGCGCGATGGGTGGCGGTGCGGCTTGCGCGGCAGGCGTCTGATGCGTCTGAGCCACGGGTGCTAGCGGTGTGGTCGGCGGCGGCGCCGGCTCCGATTCGCGCGCCACGACCTCATGCTGCTCGCCGCTGCGGGGTCGAACCATCACGGTGGTCACGATCCCGCAGGCGAAGGTAATCAAGCAGATGCCTGCCAGGGCGCTCTTCGACAGCACAATCTCGGCGCTGAGGGCCGGAGAAGATAGAGGCGTCTTGCCATTGCCAAGGCCCGAGATCCGGTCAGTCCGGTTCATCGAAACTGGAACCGGCGTCGCCCCGAACCTGTTTTGCGAGGCCGGCGTCGGCGTCGCGCCACTCTTCGACTGGAACTTTCGCCGCCCCACCGACACCGGTCCACCCTCAGATGCCTGAAACACTGTCGTCCTCCTCGTTGCACCTCAACATAGTCCGGAAACCATCAAGGAGGTATGTCGATTGTGCACATTTCTGGTGAAAGTCTTACCTTGGCCCGCCGGGCACCCGGGCCTGCTAGGCGCGGGGGACGGTCGACAGGTATCTGACCACCAGGCGACAGGCAGCTCCCGAAGCGGCCCGATGGTGGCTCAGCCACTCCCGGTGCCCCGCCGGGCCCACCCGGTTCGAGACGTAGATCGGAAGAGCACACGTCTGAACTCCAGTCACTGACCAATCTCG
>CALAOV010000259.1 GCA_937889515.1 uncultured Myxococcales bacterium
CCTCGGATGCAGCAGGGACCCCACATGTGCCGCGAGTGCTTCAAGGCGGAGAGCACCTGTCAGTTCTGCAGCCGCTGCGACGCGCACTGCCTGGCGAAGGCGCCACGGGACAAGTCGGCACACACCCGCTACTGGGCCGAACACCCCGCGCCGACCGTGAAGCGAAAGCGCCGCTAGTGTCTCGGCCGTTGCTTCACACATAGCCATAAATCATCACGCGACGGCCGAGACTCGAGCTGCTCCGAGGGAACCTGCGCTGCCCGGCGGTGTCAGAGCCTGGATGCCTTCGCCACGCCGAAAGCGCCTCTTCGCGCTCGTCGCCCTCGCTTTGACGATCGGGCTGCTCTGGTTCTGGCCCGCGCGTCGCAACTACTACTTCAAGCGCGACCTCGTCATCCGCCGCTTCGACCTCCCCTACACCGCGGTCACCGCCGACCCGAAGCGACAGCTCGATCTGTACCAGCCCTACCAACCACTCCACGCCCCGCCCGCGCCCGTCGTCGTGTTCGTCCACGGCGGGTACTGGAGCCCGCTCGACCGTCGCTGGCTGCAACCCTTGACGGGCGCGTACGGCAACGTCGGTGTCGCGTTCGCGCGTCACGGCATCGTCGCCGCCATCATCGGTTACCGGCAGTACCCTCTCGTCCGACGCGGTGACGATTCGCTCGACGACATCGCAGCTGCTATCCGCTTCGTACGCGAGTCCTGTCCTTCATGGGGGTGCGATGGCGGGCGTATGTTCGTTGTCGGGCATTCGGCCGGCGGACACCTGGCCTCCCTCCTCGCGATGGACGGGCGCATCCTGCGTCGCAACGGTGTCGATCCCGAAGCCATCGGCGGATTCGTGTCGATCGACGGCATCTTCGATCTCGGCGCGTCGCTCGCGGCGTTCAAGCTGGGGCAAGCCGACATCGTGCGCCAGCTTTTCGGGCCCGACGACGCGAGCCTCGCGGCTCACTCGACGATCTCGTACGCACGCGCGCGCCATCCGCCCCTGCTGTTCGTCGACAGTACCGGCGACCAACAGGTCTGCCTCGACGGCTTTCGCAGGATGAAGGCGCGCATGGCTGAAGTGGGCAGTCCCGCCAGGTTCGTCGAGCTTGCCGGTCTCGGGCACAACGAAGCTGTCCTCCGCATCGGTAGCGACGACGATCCGGTGATGCCCGCGTTGCTCGCGTTCGTTCACTGACGTTGAGCCTCGGGAAAGTGCGGGGGGCCCTACCCAGGACGCCCCCACCGTGAAGCGAAAGCGCCGCTAGTTGGCGAGGCCGCTTGGTCCCGGATTCGGCCCCATTCCCCACTTGTGGATCTTGGCTATGACCTCTTCTTCTGTCGCACCCCGCGCCGCTATGCAGGCGTAGCGAGGTAATGATTTTGCCAGAGTCGGCCACCAGCCTTCATCCGAGACGACTATGGGCTCGAAGCCGTTGAAGCCAGCAACATCCGTCACCTTCCTATTTGAGTAGGTGATCCAGCCAACGATGGGGATCGAGGTGACGCTGGTCTTGCTGTCGTCGGTCCAGTACATGGCCTTGAGGCCTAGGTCTCCCTGCGAAATGCTGCTCCACTCGATGACGCTGGGGAGATGAACGTGGGGTGCGGGCGCAGTCTTGGGGCCATCAGCCATTGGAACCTCCAGAACCTACCCTAGACGAAAAGCTTCGCCGGACCTCACTCCGTTCGCCGCCGAATGGCCTCTCGCGATGGTTCCGTCGGGCCTGTGCCATCCACACGGCGCGATCGCCCGTCACGCGCAGGGGGCGTTTCGGCGGACTTCGTGCGAGATTCGGCGGCCGTGACACGCCGCTGGACTTTGGGTGCCGTTTCTTTGTTCATCACCGGGTGCTTGAACCCGCCGCCCGCGGTGGAGAGGCCGGGCGCGCCACCGGCGAGCCAAATGGTCGCGCCGCCCGTGGTGGAGAAGCCTGGCGTGCCACCGGCGAGCCAGGAGGTCGCGACGCCCGGCGCGGCCGGTGCCGAGACCACGACCAAGGCGAACGGCGTCAAGTTCCTGCCGCCCCAGACGGGTGCGATGCAGAAGATCAGCGGCGCCGACCCCGAGTTCCCGGCGGAGTTGCGAGTTTCGGGACGGGCCTATGTCGTGTCCGCCAAGATCTGCGTGTCGAACGCTGGTGTGGTCGACAGCGTGTCGATCCTGGCAGGAAGCGCGCCCGCCCTGGCAACGAACGTATTGAACGCGGTGACGGAGTGGCGCTACACCCCGCTGATGGTCAACGGCGGCCCGGCTCCCTTCTGTTACGTGGCCAAGTTCGAGTTCAAAGCCCTCTGAAAACGCGGGGGCGATCGCTGTGTGATCGGAAGGTCTCGGACTCGGCGCTAGTTGGGCGAGCCCGCTTGGTCTGCTGTGGACCCTTTTCATCGGCCGTCGGGCACGTAGGGCGGCCCAGCCAAATAGGTCCGGCAGGTCTTCGTGGCGACGACTCCGTAAAGCGCTGAAGCCAAGAACACGAGGGCCGGTACCGCCACCACACCTGCAGCAAAGGGCGCGGCCTCATCGCCGCGGCCCGCGAAATAGATGGCGCCTCCGCCGAGGGCGAGCCCGATCGCGCCGTCGACGATGGGAACGAGGGGCGAGGTCGTACAACGCGATAGCTCTTGGCCGAGGCGATGCTCGGCGGGCCACTGATCTCGCGCCGGTGCGCCATCAACTAGGGCAACGGAGCAGCCGCCGAACGCCAAGCAGGCGAGCAGGAGCCCGCCGCCTCTCCGCCCCCGCAATCCCATCGGCCGAAAGTGTAACGCACCGACGTCGACATCGCCTTCTTCAATCGAGCGCATCCGCAGCGGCGACCGCCCAGCGAACGTTCATGGTAACAACTTCCCCGATGACTCTCGGAAAAGCCCTCTGGCATCTGAACCCCTGGATCTATCTCGTCGCCGCGGGCGTCTTCGAGATGGGATTCACCAGCTTCATGAAGCTGTCGAACGGCTTCCAGCACTGGGGTTACAACGTCTGCTTTTCAATCTGCGCGTTGCTGAGCTTTGGCCTCCTGAATCTATCGACGCGCGATCTCTCGCTGGGAACCGCCTATGCCGTCTGGACGGGGATAGGGGCCTTCGGCACCGCCGCGGTGGGAATGCTGTTCTTCGAGGATCCGACGACGTTTTGGCGCGTGGCGTTTCTGACGACGCTGATCGGATCCATCATCGGCCTCAAGCTCGTCACGTAACGTCTGCCTGTACGTGCCATCTTCGGCTCATTTACAGCGCGACCGCGGGCTAAGGGGCGTCGGGATGGGCGTCCAGGAAACGCGACTCGGTCCGCTCGTTCCACTGGACCACGCCGCGCAGCGCGTCCTCGTAGGCGGTCGTGTAGTCGATGTTCAGGACGATCAAGCCGCCGAGGGCGCTCGCGAACAGAGGCCAGTCTCGTCCCCACGAGAGATCGGAGCGGCGCTGGTAGGCCACGACCGAAGGGAGCACGACCGCGGCCACCGCCGCGAGGGCTACCGCCAGCCGCACGGTGCCGTTGAGGCGCTCGCCCACGTAAAACTGGCCGAAGCCCGGTACGACGGAGAGGCCCGTCGCGGTCCCTTTCGACTTCCAGGGGGTCGCCTTCGCTTCGGTCGCCAGCCGAGAAAGCTCGGACCCCGGATCCTCCTTCACGAGAAGATCGAAGGCCTCGTCGCCGGAGGTGCGCGGGAATCCCGCGACGCCCGAGCTGCGGTAGGCCCAGCCGAGACGATAGAGCGTCAGAGGGCGCAGCCGGCTCTGCGGGTAGCGCGCGAGCAGCGTCTCCCACATCTGCACGGCTCCGTCGTAGCTCTTGAGACGAAGGTCGAGCAGATCGAGCGATCCGGCGAGCGCTTGAAACGCCGGGAAGTCGGTGGTCGCCGCCGCCGCCTGCGCCACATAGCTGAGGGCGCTGCGGGGCGGGAACTCGAACCGGTAGCGGTAATAAGATTCGGCCTGCAGATACAGCCATCGTTCAGCGGGCGGCGGTTGCTCCTGGTCGATGAGGACGGCGGTGGCGACCAGGCGAGCCTGGGCGCCGCCGAAGGTCGCGTCGTCTGGCCGCATCAGGACCGAGCCGGCGCACCCCGTCGCCGCGATCACGACGACGGTGGCCAGGGCCCAAACGCGGCGGTGAATCATCGAAGCAACGCTCACCGGACGTAGGTCTTCAAGATGTCGATGAGCTCGCGTGCGCCCTTGGCCGGACGGGACGACGGCTTCTTGTCGGGATCGACGATGTGGGCACGGACGTGCCCCTCGAGGAGCTCGACGACGAGGCCGCCCATCGCCCCCCGGCAGGCGACGAGCCTCTGCAGGACCTCTGCACAATCGTCCGAGCCGTCAATGGCTTTCTCGACGGCGTTGAGCTGTCCGCGAATCCTGCGGACGCGGTTGAGGAGTCTCTCCTTGTCATCGGCGAGGTGGGCCATGTCGCTCGCTATACCATAGGGGGTATGGTAGGTGAGAGCCGGTGACGAGGCACGACGAGGGCCGGGATCGAAAGGCGGCGTACCGCGCGATCCTGTTCTCGGCCGTTGGCCTCGCCCTCACGGGCGGGATCGAGCTGCTCCTCGCCCTTTATACGGGATCCGTGGCGCTGCTCGGAGACTCGTTACACAATCTGGCCGACGTCTCGACCTCGGCGGTGGTGTTCGTCGGCTTTCGGGTGTCGAGGCGCCCCGCGACGAGGAGGTACCCCTACGGGTACGAGCGGGCCGAGGATCTCGCGGGGCTCGGCATCGCGCTCGTCATCTGGGGAAGTGCGGTCTTCGCGGGCTTCGAGAGCTACCGCAAGCTCGTCTCACACCGAGGCACCACCCACCTGGGGGCCGGCGTCGGGGCGGCCCTGCTCGGGATGGCCGGCAATCTGGCCGTGTCGCGCTACAAGGCGCACGTCGCGAGACGCATTCAGTCGGTCACGCTCGAAGCCGAGGCGCAGCACTCCTGGCTCGACGTGATCTCGTCGTTCGGCGCCCTGGTCGGACTCGCCGGCGTGGCCTTCGGCTGGCGGGTTGCCGACCCGATCGCTGGCCTCTTCGTGACCCTCTTCATCTGTCACGTCGGGTACGAGGTCACGAACAAGATCGTCCACCATCTGATGGATGGTGTAGACGTCGAGCATCTCTCGGCGGCCGAGGCGGCCGCGCGTACCGTGCCGGGCGTGGAATCGGCGGTGGCCCGAGGTCGATGGATGGGCCGGTCTCTTCTGCTCGACATCGAAGGGGAGATGCAGTCGAGCACGCCCCTGTCGCGCGCCACGGAGATCGGCCGCCAGATCGAGGATGCGGTTCACCTGGCGGTGCCCGAGGCGCGACAGGTGCATTGGACGCCGATCGCGAACAGGTAGCGGAGAGCGCCCTCGACCTCAGAACCACCCGCCTCACTATCCCGTGCGCGGGACGAGCAGATGGCTGTCGTAGCGGCCGCCCAGGTGGAGCACGACGGTGCCTGGCGGGCTGGGGGCGTAGCTGCTGGGGAACATCCCGAAGAGCGCGCTGCGCCGCCAGAACCAATGGCCCTGCACGTCCAGCCGGAGCGTGTCGCCGCGACGGAAGAACGTCGACGAGGGCAGAAGCTCGATCTCGACGGCGGCGATCTGGCCCGCGGGCAGGGGTTCGGCGACGTCGCACGGATGGAAGGGCCGGGTGGGGTCGCCCCGGCTGCCGTCGAGGCGACGGTGCGCGACGCGCATCCACCCCTTGGTCACGACGTCGCGCCCGAAGCCGTACGCGCCCTCGAATGGCACGTGGCGCGTGCCTTCGAGCTTTCGCACGGCGACGAAGAGGTGAGCGTCGGTCGCACCGCCCAGCTCGACGTGCAGCTTGAGCTTCATCGGTCCAGCCAGCTCGAGATCCTCGGGCAGCCGCCAGGCGAATTGCACGCCTCCTGCCGGAGCGACGAATTGCACGCTCGCGCTCGATTCGACGGGGCGCTCACGCAGCTCGCCCGGCGCGAGGTGCAGCGGTGTCCAGCGGGTGCCGGGCAGGGGCCAAGCGCGTTCGTCCCGAACCGCATGCACCGCATTGCCGCGGCTGCGGACTTCCAGGCGGACCGGCGCGACCTCGCGCATTCCGTTCTCCTCGCCCTTGAGGAAGCAATCGAAGAATCGCTGCTGCAGCGAGAGCGCCTCACGCGAGTAGTAGGTCGACCACTTGCCGCCCCGGTGCGTGAAGAGGTAGCGGTGCCTCGAGCCGATGCGGCGGAACGCCTCGAAGGCGCCGCGCGTGTGCAGCCCCTGGTCCGAGAAGCTGCCACAGATGAGCGCGGGCACCACGATGCGTTCGAGGTTCGGCACGAGCTCGGCCCAGAAGTCGTCGAAGCTCGGGTGGGCAAGCTGCCCCGGCCGCAACGCCTCTTGCACCCGACCGCTGCGTTCGGTCATCTGCGACCAGAACGGCATGAACCCGTCTTCGCGAACGCCGCCCGGATACGCGAGGTCCCGGTAGACGTCACTAAACCCCTCCCAGGGACAGATCGCGGCCAGGTGCGGCGGGCGCAACGCGGCCGCACGCCATTGGCTGATGGCGAGATACGAGACACCGTTGAGGCCAACCTTCCCGGTCGACCACGGTTGCGCGGCCGCCCATTCGATGGCCTCGGCCACGTCCCGCCCTTCTTGCTCCGAGAGCAACGTGCCCGTGCCCTCCGAGGTGCCGAAACCGCGCAGGTCCAGATTGACGACGGCATACCCCCGCGGCACCCAGCTGCTCGGGTCTGGCGCCTCCCAGGACGTATACGCCGAGAGCGACACCGGCTCGGGCTGTCGCAAGAAACGGTAACGGGCGAGCGGCAGGTAACCGAGCGACGTGCGCCGGGGCAGCGCGTCCTTGCCGTACGGGTGGGCGCTCAGGATCGCGGGAAATCGACCGCCGGTGTCGGGCCGAAAGACGTTGGCGCGCAAACGTGTTCCGTCGCTGAGCGCCACCGGAACGTCGCGTTCGAAACGGATGCCAGCCGCGGGGGCCGTCACTTTCACTTTGGGGAAAGCCACGCGGAACAGCCGCGCACCGGCGTAGCCGAGCCCTGGGCCGCCCTCATCCATGTCCCCGTCCTCGAGAAAAATCTACCACGGCGACGTGTCGGCGCCGCTCCGGCTAGTCCTCAGAACCGCATCGGCAGCGGCAGGTGGTGTTCGTACATCCGGTCCCGATGCCGAAGGAGACCGGTCGGGACCGCGTCGCGAACGGTCTTGTCGAGCGTCTCGAACGCATGCCGAACCGGTTCGGGCATGGGGCAGGCTTCGGGCGGCAAGGTCGCCACGATGTTGGTGACGGTGGCCGCGTAGATGTCCAGCGCGGTCGGCTCGTCTCCGAAGAAGTAGTCGTGCCCCGCGTGCTGGCTCGTCTCGAGCGAGCGACCGAGGAGCCCCAGGACGGCAATCGCGCGGTTTCGCGCGCCGGCGGCCCGGTCGGGCGCGTAGCCGTACTTCGGCGCCAGGTACGACGCGACGGGTGCGGGCCAGCCCTCCCGGCCGTCGGTGGTGACGCTCGCGTGGACGAGGAGCAGCCGCACGCTCCAGCCGAGGCCGCCCTCGCCGAGGATCTCGTGCGCCAGCCCGAACGTCTGGACGCGGGCTTCATCGCTCTCGGGGGTGAGAGACATCCGCCCGCCCAATCGCTCACCGAGCGCCAAGATCTCCGCCCAGCCCGTCCGCGGCGGCTCGGCGTCGTAGACCGCGACGGGCGCGTTGTGCGATCCCGTCCAAACGCGGACCGCTTCCGCTGCCGGCCGGAGGCGAACCGCTACGTAGTCGATGCCCTTCAGGTCGAAGATGCCCATCGCCGCCTGGGACCAGGGGCTTGGGACGTTCCCGGCGATCACCAGGCGCAACCCGGTTGTCGCCCGTGCCTCTTCGATGTCGACGAAGCGCATCGCCGGAGACTACCAGCGGGACGTTTTTCCGGCGCGCGCGCTTTTCGAGACTGCGTGGGCAGTCCAGCGAATGCTTGGGCTCTCCGGGAATTTGGCCAATCGACGTTCGTCGAGGAGCACCGGATCGCGCTCCCACAGGAGGAGGCGAATGGTGCCGCGCGGGAGCTCCGTCGCCCGGGCCGTTCGTTGTCGGTACGCGGCGAACCAACCGTTACCTAGTAGTGACAAGAAACGCAGGGTATCGCGGACGATCACCGCGGGAGGCCGGCCCCGACGAGTTGGTACGGGGTTTGAAATATCCCGCTGCATGAAAAAGACGATGTTGGCTCTGCTTGCGGCTGTTCTTTTGACGCCCGCTTTTGTTTCGGCCCAAGTACCTGGACCGGGCGTGCCACCGCCGGGCGCCCCCTCCCCGGGTGGTCCCGGACCGGGCTCTCCGAATGGTCCGCAGACGGGCCTGCCGGGAGCGCCGGCGCCTGGCGGTCCAGGCAGTAACGGCACCGCGCAGGGGGGAGCTCGCGGCGGAATGCGCGGCAGCGGTGGAACGGGCGGCGCTGGCGGTTTCCTCTTCTGAGGTCCCCAGGCGTCGACCCGCTCACCGCGCCCGCCGCCGCGCACCCGGCACTGCGAGCTCCGCCTCCGCCGGCACGAACCCCGCGACTGTCCCGTGCGCGGGCACCCGCAGCGGCCAACGCGCCATAATTTCCGTCGGGTCCCAGTAGACCTCCGGCAGCTCGCTGGACGGTCGCACGGACAGCGCGAAGTGAAGGTAGCGGCGGGGATGCGCGTGCTCGTTGCCGGTGTCGCCCACCAGGCCGATGAGGTCGCCGGCTTTGACGGCGGCGCCGCGCGTGATGCCGCGCGGGACGGCCGCCAGATGGTCGTAGTGGGTGAACACCATGCCGCCGAGGTGCGCCAGACGCAGATAAACGTCGCCGCGCTCGTCGCCGGTGGCGCGTTGCACGCGATCGACGACGCCGTCCTGCGCGGCGTACACATGCTCGCCCCACAGCTCGCCGCCCAGATCGACGCCGCACCGGCCTCCGACGCGACAGACGGCGTCGGCGCGGTTGGGCGGGATGCGGTCGTCCGCGGCGGGGGCACGGCGCGCCGGACCGGGCAGCGGGTAGATCCAGGCGACGCTGGCGAACGCCGTCTGCCAATCTCCGTCGGTGGGCGGCCAGGCTGGGCCGTACATGGGGGGGTCGGGACGTGGCGGCGGGGCCGGCGGGGTGTCCGGTGGCTCGAACGCGATCGTCTGGGGCCGCGGCGCGAGGAACCGGTGCCACAGCTTGACGGAGCCGATGAAGATCACGACGGCGGCCGTCGCCCACAGCAGCCAGCGCAGCTGGACGGCGGCGCGCGCGAGGCGGCGTCGCTCCGCGTTCGCCACCAGACAGACCTGCGAGCAATGGAGCTCTGCGCGCGCGCCCCGGACCAGGACGAAGCGCTCGCCGTCGTCGATCGGGGTCTTACAAATGACACAGTGGAGCGTCGCCATCGGTTACTCGCCGCCCGCGGCTGGAGGCGGGGTCTCGTCCCCGCGGTTCGCCGGCGCCTTGTCGCCGCCGGGGCGAGCCTCGTCGGGCGGCGGCTGCGCGGCTTCGTCGCCCGCGGCGCCTTGGTCGCTGGCGTCGCCTTCGTCGCTGTCGGCGCCGGCGCCATGACGTCCGCCGTGTTTTAGCTTGGCGAGCTGGGCCGCCTTGCGTCTCTGCGCGGACGAGAGGAGCGCCGAGCCGAGCGGCAGTCCCGGCCGGGCCAGCGTGGTGACCAGGCCGACCTCGCTGCCGTCGACGGGAACGCGCACCGGCCACAGCGCGATGAGCGGCTCCGGATCCATGTACCGCTCCGGCCCGTCCTTCCACGGCCGCACCGAGATGGCGAAGTGAAGGTGCGGCGCGGACTCCTTGACGCCGGTGTCGCCGAGCAGGCCGATGACGTCGCCGCCCTTGACGTGCACGCCCCGTTCGAGACCGGTCGGAATCGCGGCCAGGTGGAAGTACTGGGTGAAGACGGTGCCGTCCCGGTGGGCGAGGCGCACGAACTCGCCGCCGCGATCCGGGTTGGCGTTTCGCTGGACGTAGTCGACGACGCCGTCGTGGACGGCGTGGACGTGCTCGCCCCAGATCTCGCCGCCCAGATCGACGCCGCAGTGGCCGTTGCGGCACTCCGCCGGTCGCTCGCCCGGTCGCACGGCGCCGAACACCCGCGAATCGACGCGCGGCATGCGCCGCACCGGTCCGGATAGTGGATGAATCCAGGCATCCTGCCCCAGCGACGCGAGGAAGCTGGTCTCCGTCGGTGGCCACTCGGGGCCGTACCAGCCGGGGGGCAGCGCCGACGGCGACGGGCCGGGTGGCGGCAGCCTGGTTTGCGGCGCCGGCGCGGCGTGCGCGAGCCGCCGGCGCCCGGTCGGGCCCCCGTGCGGCGTGACGAGGACGCTGGCGAAGATCAGGGCCACGGCAGCCGACATCGTCTGATGCCGCCGCGCCGCCCACCGCACCCGCCGGCGCGCGCGCACGATGGCGCGCAAGCAGGCCTCCGAGCAGAGGACGACCACCGACCAGGCGTCGACGTGGACATAGCGCGTGGCGGGCAGCGGGCCGCGACACACGCCGCAAACGGCGGGGCCGGGGGGGACATCTGAAGGCGCCTCTTCGGGATCGATCATGCCGTCGTACACACTGCTGACCCGTGGGGGCGAACGTCCAGCGAGCCACCCATCGTAGCAAGTTCCCGCCCGCGCGGGCGACCGCTACTGGAACTTGATGCTGTCGATGCGCAGCTCGACGGTACACGTGCCGGTGCCGCTCGACGCCGAGTTCACCTGCCACTGAATCCCAGTCACCTGCGTCGGCGTCGGGATCGCCGAGCTCGACGGGTTGTTGAAGAGCGTGAACGCCTCCGTGTACGTGCTCGCCACCGCCGTCGGAACGGCGAGGGTAGCGACAGTGGGGAACCGGTAGCAGCTCGCGCCCGCGTCGGGATTGCAGGTTCCGCCGCTCGGGTTGGTCGCGCTGCTCGGACGCTGGTCCTGGGTCTGGAGCTGCACCTGCCACGAGCATCCCGTGAGACTCCCGGCGGTGATCGCGGCCGAGAATTGCACGGACGTGAAGCCCGACGCGTTCACACAGGAGTCGAAGATGAGCCCGCCGCCGGCGTACCCGGTCGCGGCCACGGTGAGGTTCAACTTGAGGTTCTGGGCGGTGGTGTCGACGGCCACCGTGGCCGCCGACGGCGTCGCGCCCGCGTACGCGAAAACGCTGCCGTCGAGCCCGCGCGGGTCACACCACTTGCCACTCGAGCTGTTCCACTCGAGCGCCGAGAAGTCCGCCACCTGACCATCGGGCAGCAGCGTGAGC
>CALAOV010000260.1 GCA_937889515.1 uncultured Myxococcales bacterium
ACGAGATTGGTCAGTGACTGGAGTTCAGACGTGTGCTCTTCCGATCTACGGCCAGAGGTCGGAGTTCGCGCGGGACCACGACCGCGACCGCACCTGTGGCCCTATCTGTTCCTGTCGCCCTACCTGCTGCTCACGGGCGTGTTCTTTCTGGTGCCCTTCGTCAACGCCGTGGTCCTGGCGTTCTACGAGACCAACGGTCCGCGCAGCCGGGTGTTCGTGGGCCTGGCGAATTTTCGGTTCCTGCTGCACGACACCACCTTCCACACCGCGCTTTGGAACACGACGCTCTTCGCCCTGGCCGCCGTGTTCATCCAGCTCCCGCTCGCGATGGGACTGGCGGTCCTGCTCAACGGGGGCGGCCAGCGGACCAAGGCGATCCTGCGTCTCATTCTCTTTTCGCCCAATCTCTTCGGTCAGATCTTCGTCGGGATCCTGTTTTCGGTCCTGTTCCTGCCGCGCTATGGCCTCGTCAATCGAACCTTCCACGCGCTCTTTCGCTGGGGCCTGGAGGCGCGCTGGCTCTCCGACCCACGCCTCGTGATGCCGGCGATTATCCTCTGCTCGCTCTGGATCTGGGTCGGCCTGAACATGATCTACTTCCTGGCGGCGCTGCAGGCGGTCGACAAGGATCTGGAAGACGCGGCGCGGATCGACGGCGCCGGGCGCTGGCAGGTCTTCTGGCACGTCACGCTGCCGTCGATGCGCCCGGTGGTCATCTTCGTGATGATCATGAGCGTGATCGGCTCGTACCAGATCTTCGAGCTGCCGCTGGCGCTCTTGGCCGACACCAGCGGATATGGCCCGAACAACTCCGGCCTGACGCTCATCACCTACCTCAACCAGGTCGCGTTTCGTTCGGGCGACCTGGGGCTCGGATCGGCGGTCGGCTGGATCGTCGCCATCATCATCTTCACCGTCAGCCTGATTCAGATCCGCGTCTCGCGGCTGGCCGAGGATTGAACCGGAGGCGACCATGAACGCGATCCAGCTCTTTCTTCTCGGCCTCCTCGGGCTGTTCGCGGTGCTCTACGCGACCTCTGGCCGCTCGCAGAGGGGCCGGCGGCGGGCTCTTCGCCTGGGACGCGCGGTCCTTCTCGGCCTGGCCTGCGCCGCGGTGCTGGGCCCGTTCGTCTGGCTGGTGGCGGCGATCTTCAAGGACAAGACCGTCCTCAACGAGTACGTCTTCTTCCCGCCGCTCGGCAAGTGGTCGCATGCGACGATGAACCTGGACAACTTCCGCGAGCTGTTCCGCGGGCGCGAGGGGATGCACGGGACGGTGCACTTCTGGCAGTACGTCCTCAACTCGGCCGTCTACGCCACCGTCGGAACCACCAGCCAGTTGATCCTGTCGTCGCTGGCGGGATACGCGCTGGCCAAATATCGCTTCGCGGGCAAGAGCGCGCTCATGATCTTCATGCTCGGCTCGATGATGATCCCGCAGGTCCTGCTGCTGGCGCCGCTTTACAAGATGGCGGTCGACCTGGGGATGGTCGACACGCTCTGGGGCCTGATCCTCCCCTGGATGGTGAGCGCCTACGGAATCTTCCTGTTTCGCCAGGCCTGCCTGGGCGTCCCCAACGAGCTCCTCGACGCCGGCCGCATCGACGGCTGCGGCGAGCTCGGGATCTACTTCCGCCTCGTGATGCCGCTGGTTCGCCCGATGGCCGCCGCGTTCTGCCTGATCAGCTTCCTGGCCCACTGGAACGCCTTCTTCGCGCCCAACGTCTTCCTGCACAGCCAGGACAAGCTGACGCTGCCCGTGGTCCTGCAGCTCTACCTCAATCAGTACCGGATCGACTACGGCGTCTTCCTGGCCGGCACCGCGCTGGCCATGATCCCCCCGGCGCTGCTCTTCCTGGCGCTCCAAAAAGAGTTCATCAGCGGCCTCACGTCGGGGGCAGTGAAGGGGTAGCCGGCGCCGGCGAAGGCGGATGCGGTTGGGCCTCGCCGCGAATTCGGCGCGCGTCCTGCACCACGTGGACGACCTGGTCGAGCACGACGGCGATGAGGATCACCGCGCCGACGATGACGAAGGTCCAGTTGGGGTTGAGGCGCCATAGGCGGGGAACGCCGTCGGCGTCCTGGTAGCGGATCTGGAACATGTTGATGCCGTTGTCGATGACCCGCATCATCGTCGAGCCGATCACGATCCCGAGGACGGTCCCCTCCCCGCCCCGCAATGAGCAGCCCCCCAGCACGACGGCGGCGATCGCGTAGAGCTCGTAGGCGACGCCCACCTGTTGCGACATCTGACCGATGTAGGCGGCGTAACAGACGCCGGCCACGCCCGCCAGGCCCGCCGAAACGACGTAGGTGAGCGTCTCGACCCGTTTGACGTTGATGCCCGAGTAGGCGGCCGCCTCGCGGTTGCCGCCGATCGCGTACACGTACCGGCCGAGCACCGTGTAGTGCAGGACGTACCCGCCGACCGCGATCACCGCCAGGAACATCAACAGCGGGTACGGCAACAACGGATCGCCGTTGTGCATGAAGAGACCCCCGTTGGCCAGGCGGAGCAACGGCGACGTTCCGAGGCTGAGCGTCCCGCCCTCCACGATCGTCTGCGAGATGCCCCGGATGACCAACATTCCGGCCAGCGTCACGATGAACGGCTGCAAGTGCAGGCGCGTGATGAGAAGTCCCTGGGCGAGGCCAATCAGGAGCGCGACGGCCAGCGCCACGAAGACGCCCAGCCCCAGCGAATGCCCCAACCCGCCCGACGCCTGCGACGAGAGCTTGGCGATGATGACGCCGGTCAGACCGACCACCGATCCCACCGAGAGATCGATGCCACCCGCGATGATGACGAACCCGCTGCCGATGGCATAGATCCCGAGCATCGAGATCTGCCGGAGCGTGTTGATGGCGTTCGACTGCCCCAGGAAATCCGAGTTCGAGATGAACAGCGCCAGGCACATCGCCACCAGGGCCGCCGACATCCCCAGCTCGCGCCTCACGCCGACACCTCCGCCTTCTGGGCGCCAGTCATGAGCGCGCCGATCCGTTCCTGCGAGAAGGCCGCGCGCTCGAGCACGCCCGCCACCCGCCGTTCCCGCATGACCACGACCCGATCGCTCATCCCGATCACCTCTTCCATGTCGGAGCTGACCATCAAGATCGCGACGCCATCCGCTGCCAGCGCCGCGACCTGGCGGTAGATCTCGGCCCGCGCGCCGACGTCGATCCCGCGCGTCGGCTCGTCGAGGATCAGCAGCTTGGGACTCATCGCGAGCCACTTGCCCAGCACCACCTTTTGCTGGTTGCCGCCCGAGAGGGTCACGACCTTGGTGGTGATGCTGGAGGTCTTGATGCCGAGGCGCGCGACCTCGGCCTTGGCCACGCGACGTTCGGCTGCGCGATCGAGCCAGCCCCAGCGGTTGTAGCTGCCGACGTTGGGCAGGGAGCTGTTCTCCGCCACCGACATCGGCAGCACCAGGCCATTGCGTTTGCGATCTTCGGGCGCCAGGCAGACGCCCCGCCGGATAGCGTCCCGCGGGCGCCGGGGCGCGAAGGGCTGGCCGCCGAGCGTCATTGTCCCGGCCCGGGCCGGCGTGACGCCGAAGACGGTTTCGACCAGCTCGGTCCGTCCCGCGCCGACCAGGCCGGCGAACCCCAGGATCTCGCCGCGGCGAACCTGAAAGCTCACGCCCGCGGGGGCACCGGGGACCAGGAGATCCTTCACCTCGAGGAGCGGCGGGCCGCCCGCCGTGATCACCTCCGAGCCCTTCGCCGTCTTCTTGGGGAAGTAGTCGCCGGTCAGCTCGCGGCCCACCATGAGGGCCACGATCTTGTCGGTGGTCGCTTCTTGCCGCCCGAGATCGCCCACGTGGCGGCCGTCGCGCAGGACGGTCACGCGGTCCGCCAGCAGCTGCACCTCCTCCATCCGATGCGAGATGTAGATGATGCCGACCCCGTCGGTGCGCAGCTGACGAATCACCTCGAACAGGCGCGCCGACTCCTGCGCCGAGAGCGAGGAGGTCGGCTCGTCCATCACGATGATGCGTGCCGACGCCGAGAGGGCCCGCGCGATCTCCACCATCTGACGCTGCCCGACCGTGAGCGCGCCCACCGGGGTCGTCGGCGGCGAATCGAGGCCCACCCGCGCCAGCAGCGCGGCCGCCTTCCGGTTCATCTCGGCGCGGGGCAGCGGCGCCAGGAGTCCCAGCGGCCCCCCCGCCCCTTCGCCGCCCAAGAAGATGTTCGCCGCGATGTCGAGGTTGGGAGCCAGCATCAGCTCCTGGTGGATGAGGGCGATCCCGAGACTCTTGGCCGCCCGGACGCCATCGAGCAGCACCGCCCGCCCGTCGATCCGGATCTCGCCCGCGTCGGCCGGCTGCACGCCGCCCAGGATCTTGATGAGCGTGCTCTTGCCGGCGCCGTTTTCGCCCATCAGCGCCAGCACCTCGCCCGCGCGTGCCGTCAGCGAGACGTCGGCGAGCGCGGTCACCCCCGCGAAGCGCTTGGTGATCCCGTGCATCGACAGCAGGTCGGGTGCGGGCGAAGAGACTGGCGTGCTCACGGCGGAAGTCCGGAATTGAGAGGCGCGCTTACGACTTTTTCAGCTCGGCGAGCTTGGCCTTGAAATCGGCGACGTTGCTGTTGTCGATCACGTCGACGCCAGTGTCGATGTTGCGGTCGGGCGGAAGCGCCGCCTTGGCGGCCTCCCCCTTGGTCGCCAGATCGTGCATCCACTTGGAGGCGAGGTACCCGAACATGAACGGCTTTTGGACCACCGTCGCCTGGATGGCGCCGCTCTCGATCCCCGCCAGCGTCCCGTCGTCCTCGTCGAACACCGCCGCCAGCACCTTGCCCTTCTTGCCGAGGCCTTCGAGCGCCGCCGCGATCGCGGGCCCGTTGTAGTTCCACAGCCCCACCACCATCGCGAGATCGTGGTGCGCGTTGACGATGTCCTCGACGTTGGCGCGGGCCTTGGCCCGGTCGGTGTTGTCCTCGCGCTTGTCGGCCACTTCGATGTTATGCCCGGCAATCGCATCTTGGATCCCTTTGAGCCGCTGCGTCGCGTTGTCTGCGGCGAAGCTTCCGACGAACACCGCGATCTTCCCGCCCTTGGGGAGCAGCGTGACGATTCGAGCACCCAGCGCCTTGCCGGCGGCGTAGTTGTTGGTGCCGATGTAGAGCAACCGCTTCGACTTGGGCGCGTCCGAGTCGAAGGTGATGAGGTTGGTCTTCTCGGCGATCTTGTCCAGCACGGCGACCTGATCGTTGGGGGCGATCGTGCTGACCGCGATGGCGCCGTATCCCTGGCTGGCCAGATCCTGCAGGATCTGGTTCTGATTTTCGGCGGTGCCGTTGGCCGGGAGCTTGAGGTCGACCTGAACCTTCCCCTCGCGCTCGTACTTGTGGATGCCGGCCGCGGCGATTTTCCAGAATTCGCTGGTGTTGTTGGTGACGAAGGCCAGCTTGAGCGGCTTGGCCTCGGGGGCGGCTCCGCCGGTCGACCCCCCGCCGGTCGACGACCGGTTACAACCGAGCTGGAGCCCGAGCGAGAGCGCGATGGCCGCGGTGACGTGCAACAGGTGCTTTCTCATGATGGGCGGGGATAGTAACCTAGCTGCCATGAGCCAGCGACCCTCACATTCGTCTCGATATCCCAGCGACACGTTCGTCCCCCGTCCGGAGGATCACTTCACCTTCGGTCTGTGGACCGTGGGCAATCCGGGCCGCGATCCCTTCGGTCACGCGGTGCGCGAAGTGATGGCACCGGTAAAGATCGTCCGCGAGCTGGCCAAGCTGGGCGCCTACGGGGTCAACCTGCACGACGAGGACTTGATCC
>CALAOV010000261.1 GCA_937889515.1 uncultured Myxococcales bacterium
GGTCCACCTGCTCGCCGAGATCGTGACCGCCTGCCGGCACTGCTCGTTCAACCACCGATCGATCGGGTCGCAGGGAAGCTTTGCCTTCGATCCGCGGCTCGAGGAACAGATCCAGACGCCGCAGGGCGCCGCGTGGAAGCCGGTCTGCCCGGCGCCCTGCACGGCGCAGGTCGACGCGCAGTCGCGACTTCGGATCGCCGGCCCCGGCCTTCTGCCCTCCGAACCGTTCACCCTGCCGGCCGGTCGCGCTCGGCTGGCTCTCAAGGCCAGCGGCAGCACGACCGAGGCCCGCATCTTCGGCTGGGTGTTCGTGGGCGCCGGCGCGCTCTACATCGGTGCCGGCGCGACGGTGTTTGCGCTGGGAGCGAACGCCGGCACGGCGACGGCCCAGGACCGGACCCGGGGCCGCGACGAGGAGATCCTGGGGCCGATCTTCGCGGCGTCGTCGCTGATCTTCCTCATTCCCGGGCTGCTCGTCTTGCATCATGATGGGACCACCGTGACGACGGACGCGGGAGAGACGCTCGCGCCAACCAGGTCTCCGCAGGCGCGATCGTTCAGCTTCATTCCGGGCGGAATTGCGTTCTGACGGAAGAATCCAAACGGCGCCGATGACCCTCAGAGAACGACGACGGCGCCGACCGGCGCTGGTTGCGGCGGCGCTGATCGGCGCCGGTCTGCTGGCCGGGTGCAGCGGCGTCTTCGCGCCGCGGTTCCCGCCGGACATCGCGTCGGCGCTGGCCCACGAGCGGATGTCGCGGATGGAGACGACCGACATCGCTCTTTACTATCCGACCAAGCGGCGCGACGAGGCGCTCCGTTTTCTCGAACGGGTCGAGGGATGCGCCGCCTACTGGCGCGGCGAGACGCGGCTGCACAACCAGATCACGAGCGCGAAGATGGTCCTGGTCATGCCGGAAGTTCCCTTCAACAACGCCTTCATCGCGCCCCAGGCGGCGGGCTACGAGGCGGTCGGGGTGGTGCCGACCTACAACACCGCCGACTTCTTCACGATCGAGGCGGGACTGCCGCCCGATCCGTCCTTTATCGGTTGCCACGAGATCACCCACTACGTTCACTTCGAACAGATGGGCGGCTTCGCCTGGTTCCTGAACACGCTCTTCGGGGATCTCTACTCGCCGCAGGACGGGCTCGATCACTGGTTCGACGAGGGACTGGCGGTCTACTCCGAGACCCGGCTGCAGCCCGGGGCGGGTCGGCTGGCCTGGCCGTTCTGGAACGGGATCTTCGCGGCCGGCGTGGCCGGCAAGCGGATAAACGGCGGCGATCTGAGCGAGTTCAACCGGGTCTTCGAGGGCGGCAACCACTATCTCTTCGGCAGCCACTTCATCGAGTTCCTGGCGCGGCGCTACGGCGAGGAGCGGCTCTGGAAGCTGATCGACGTGCAGGGTCGATCGATCTTCTTCCCGCTTTGGATCAATGTCCGATTCTGGCAGGCGTACGACAAAAGCCTCTCGACGTTGATCGACGAATTCGCCGACGACACGGCGGCGCGGTTTCCGCCCGTCGCGCGACCGGCCGAGCAGCGGATCGTGCGCGCAGCCGGCACCAACGCCCGCTACGCCCGCGCGGCGGACGGCACCGAGGCGCTCATCACCCAGGATCTGGATCGCCCGACGCGCTTGCTGATCTACGCCCCCGACGGACGGCCGCTCATCGATCGCGATCTCACCGACGTGGTGCCGCCGCGCGACCTGGTGGTGAGCGCGGCCGACTCCAGCGGCGGGCTCAGCTTCTCCGCCGACGGACGCTGGCTGTACTTCGCCGAGCAGGACCTGGCCGTCACCACCCAGACCATCCGCTTGCTGCGGCTCGAGATCGCCACCAACCGATTGACGGTGGTCAGTCCGGATTTGCACGGCACCGGTGGGTCGCTCAGCCCCGATGGGCGACGCTACCTCTTCGCGCGGGCCGAGGGTGACCGCCACGATCTCGTCGAGCTCGACGTCGAAACCGGCTCGATCCGCACGCTGGTGACCTCGGCGCCCCGCCACTACTTCACGACGCCGCGCTATTCGCCCGACGGCCGGCAGATCGCCGTCACCTCGTTCGACGGCAGCCGGTTCGGGATCGCCGTGCTTTCGGCGGCCGACGGGAGCCTGCGCGCGACCGTGCCGCTCGGAACCGGTCCGGCCGCCGAACCATCCTGGGTCGACGATCACCGGCTCCTCTTCCTGGGCGCGTCGGAGCAGTCGCCGGGATTTCAGGTCTACCTGCGCGATCTCGCGGCCGGGACGACGGTCCTCGTGACCCACGCGCCGTTTCTGGCCTTCGAACCGCGCGCCGCGGGCAACGGAACGTCGGTCAGGTTCTTGAACCGGCAAGGGTGGCGCTGGACCCTGGACGAGGTGCCGCTGCCGCCCGCGGCGTTGCCGCCCGCGGCGTTGCCGCCCGCGGCGTTGCCGCCAGCGCCACCTGCCACCACGGCGCCGCTGGCTGCCGCTCTACCGGTGGTCGCCGCGTTGCCGCCCGCGATCGGCCAGGCTCCGATGATCGAAAGCGAGGCGCCGTACTCCGGTGTCGATCATCTGTTCGTGCCGCAGCTCCGCGCGATCAATCTGCAGGCGATCGGGCGCGACGGGGTGCTGTACGGGGCCGTGCTCGACGGGGGCGATCGTCTGTCGTTCCACCGCTGGCTGCTGTTCGGCTACCTTCAGAAGGTCTCCTCCTCGCTGCTCGGCAGCGTGGGGGCCGGGTATGCGAATGAGCAGCTGGCGCCTTTCACCCTCTTCGCCTTTGCCGAGCAGTTCTCCTGGCGCGACGTGCCGGTGCGGCCGGCCGGCAGCCCCGCGCCGACCGCCGCCGATTTCACGCTGTCCAAACGCCAGCGCGACGTCGATCTGGGCATCGCGCGCCTCTTCTACGAAAATCCGGTCGAGCTCTCCTTCGTCCTGACCGAGAGCGACGATCCGAACGACGCCGCGTTCCCGGTGCCGCTGCGCCGATTCGCGGGCCCGCAGCTGGCGGCCAGCTTCACCGGCGTCGAGAGCACGCCCTATTCGGGCGATCGCCGTCTCCTCAACGCCAACCTGTTCGCGGCGGTCTTCCCCGACCAGTGGGGCACCGCCGGATTCAGCTTCGCCGATCTGCGGGGTCAGCTCCTGCTCACGCTGCCGCTGCCGCTGTCGCGCCGCCACACGCTGCGCCTCGGCTTGCGCGGGCGCGAGCTGGCCGGCGCGCCCGACACTGCGCCCATCCTCCAGGTGGGCGGTGCCCCCGCGGGGCTCATCTACCACCACTCGGATCGTCCGCCGGGGCCGGACTTCTCCGCAGACATCGTCCCGCCCGGCGTCAGCTTCTTCGAGGCGCTGCGGGGCTACGAAGACTTCGCCATCGCGACCGATCGGGTGGCGATCGTGGACGCCACCTATCGCTATCCGTTCATCGTCGATTGGGGGACCGCGTCGACATTCGGTCTGCTGCCGGCTTTCTTTCTCAGTCAGCTCAACCTCGAGCTCTTCTATGCCGGCGCGGTCGAGGGACGCAACGCGACGTTGCACGCCGCCACGGGCGCCGCGCTGGGCATCGACTTCGCGATGCTTGGTCCGTGGTCGCTGCAGTACCAGTTCGCCCAGCGTCTCGAGGACGATCGGGCCCGCCTGCACGCGGTCTTCCTCTCAGTCGGCTGGTGAGCCGGCCAAGCCCGCCGGCCCATCGCCCACAAAGCGGCGATGGCCTCAATTGGTCCAACAGAGACCGGCCGGGCCGGACATCGACTCTGCGTGGCACTCGACCGCGTGAAAACCGGAGCGATCGTCCTGGGCGCCTTGCTGGGGACGGTCTTACTCTCGGGCTTGGCCAGCTGCAGCAACGAGCCGCCGCCCGCCGAAAACGACCTGACCGGAGCGTGACACTCCTCCTGATGGCGGCGGGTGTGATGGTCGGACGTCGCCGGAGACCGAAACCGTAGCCGCGGGCCGAAGGCGCCGATGTTGTGGCACACTGGCGTGCCGCCATGGCGACGGGAACAGCCAACGACTATCTCCGTCGCATCCTCAACGCCCGCGTCTACGACGTCGCGGTCGAGACGCCGCTCGAGCTCGCGCCCCAGCTCTCGGATCGGATCGGCGGCCGGCTGCTGCTCAAGCGCGAGGATCTGCAGCCGGTGTTCAGCTTCAAGCTGCGCGGCGCGTACAACAAGATGGTCAATCTGCCCGCCGCCGCGCTCGCGCGTGGGGTGATCACGGCCAGCGCCGGCAACCACGCCCAGGGGGTCGCGCTGGCGGCCCAGAAGCTCGGCTGCCGCGCCGTGGTCGTCATGCCCGCCACCACGCCGGAGGTGAAGGTGGACGCGGTGCGCAGGCTTGGCGCCGAGGTCGAGCTGCACGGCGATTCCTTCTCCGACGCGTACGCGCGGGCGCTGGTGTTGCAGCGCAAGCACAAGCTCACCTTCGTTCATCCCTTCGACGATCCGGACGTCATCGCGGGGCAGGGGACGATCGGGATGGAGATCCTGCGGCAGCACCAACCGCAGGTCAACGGTCCCCTGCACGCCATCTTCGCTTCCATCGGCGGGGGTGGTCTCATCTCCGGGGTGGCCGCCTACGTGAAGGCGGTGCGGCCGGAGATCAAGATCATCGGCGTTCAGGCGGCCGACTCCGACGCCATGGCGCGCTCGCTGGCGGCCGGCCGCCGCGTCGAGCTCCGCGAGGTCGGTCTGTTCTCGGACGGAACCGCGGTCCGCCTGGTCGGCAAGGAGACCTTTCGCCTCTGCCGGCTCTACGTCGACGAGGTGATCACCGTCGACACCGACGCGCTCTGCGCGGCGATCAAGGACGTGTTCCAGGAGACGCGTTCGATCCTGGAGCCGGCCGGCGCGCTGGGGGTCGCGGGCGCCAAGCTCTACGCGGCGCGCACGCCGCTCGGGGGCCGGACCGTCGCCGCGATCACCTGCGGCGCGAACATGAACTTCGACCGCCTGCGCTTCGTGGCCGATCGGGCCGAGGTGGGCGAGAACCGCGAGGCGGTCTTCGCCGTCACCATCCCCGAGCGACGCGGCAGCTTCAAGCGCCTCTGCGCCTTGATCGGCGATCGAAACGTCACCGAGTTCAGTTACCGGATCGCCGACAGGGCGGTGGCGCACGTCTTCGTCGGCGTGCAGCTGGCTCGCAAGGGCGACGCCCCGCACCTGGCGCGCCTGTTCACCAAGGCGGGCTTTCCGACGCTCGATCTCACCGAGGACGAGCTGGCGAAGTTGCACCTGCGCCATCTGGTCGGCGGCCGATCGGCGCTGGCGGCGCCCGAGTATCTCTACAGCTTCGAGTTCCCGGAGCGGCCGGGCGCGCTCATGCGCTTCCTGGTCAGCATGTCGCCCAACTGGAACATCTCGCTCTTCCACTATCGGAATCAGGGCGCCGCCTACGGCCGGGTGCTGGTTGGACTGCAGGTGCCCGCGCGCGAGCGGGCCAAGCTGCGCCAGTTTCTGGCCAAGCTGGGCTACCGGCACTGGGACGAGAGCCAGAACCCCGCCTACAAGCTGTTCTTGAGCTGAGACTGCACGCCGATCTGGCGCCGCATCTTGCAGCTTGCAACGATGGTCGGCGATCGGTGGCGGGCTGCCGGCCGTGATCCTCTGGCATCCGCGATGCAGCTCTGCGTGTCTCCATGCGCGCGGCTTCCGGGGAAACCCTCGACGAGAGATTTCTGCTGCTCGAAGAGATCGGTCGCGGCGGGATGTCCACGATCTTCAAGGCGCGGGATCTGCGGGATCACGACCATCCCGTGGTCGTCAAAGTTCCGTCGCCCATGTTCGCGAGCGGCCTGGGCGCCTGGTCGATGTTCCAGCGCGAAGAGGAGATTGGTCTCCAGCTCGACCACCCGTTGGTCCTGAAGTTTCTCCCCCACGTCAGCGACAAACCGCGTTCGTACCTGGTCACGGAGTTCGTGCCGGGTCGCACCCTGGCCGATCGGTTGAGGGAGAGGCGTCCGCTCCCCGAATCCGAGGCGGTCCCCATCGCCAGCCAGGTCTGCGCCGCGCTCGAATACATTCATCGCAGCGGATTCGTTCACTACGATCTGAAGCCGGCCAACGTCATGGTGTGTCCCGACGGCACCATCCGCCTGATCGATTTCGGATTGGCCCACGGGGTGGAGACGACCCGCTTCACGCTCTCCGGCGCGCCACCGGCGATGGGGACCTCCGACTACGTGGCGCCCGAACAGATCCGCCGCAAGCGTGGCCGCAAGAGCGTCGACATCTACGGCCTCGGCGCGATGCTCTACGAGATGCTGACCGGCCGCCCGCCGTTCCCCGGCGACGATCCCTTCAAGGTCGCCAGCGTGCGGACCCTCGGCGATCCGCCGGCGCCGCGCGCCCTGAACCCGAACATCTCGCGCGAGACCGAAGAGATCGTTTTGCGCGCGATCCGGCGCGATCCGGCGGAGCGCTATTCGACCGCGACGGCCATGCAAGCGGATCTCGACCATCTCGAGCGGGTCGTCGTGACCGGCTATTGCGATCGTCTACAGCCGGTCACGCGGTGGAAGCGCGTGCGGCGCCTGGCCGGCCACGTCTTCATGGTGGGCGTGCTGCCGGTCATCGCGCAGGTCGGCCTGTTCGTGATGCTCTGGCATCACCTCGCGCACCGGCGGTAGCGCGCGGAGGTCACCGTCATCCCCCGCGCAGTCCCGCGACCATCGTGGGTAGGACGTTGGAGACGCCTTCGACCACGAACTGAACCGCGGTAGCCGCCAGGATCAGGCCCATCACCCGCTGGAGCACGTTCATTCCGGTCCGGCCCAACCGGCGCTCGACGCGGAGCGCGCCGCGAAGGAGGCCGTACGACACGAACCCCGTCAGCAGGATCGCGCCGAACACCACGATGTATTGCCAGACCCGCTCGGCGCGCGAGACCAGGACCATGACCGTGGAAGTCGCGCCCGGTCCCGCCAGCATCGGGATCGCGAGCGGGAAGATCGAAACGTCCGGGCGGTCCAGGCCCTCGGCCTCCTCCTCGGGCGAGGTGCGCTGCCGCGACCGCTGGGCGCGGAGCATGTCGATGGCCAGGAGAAACAACAGGACTCCGCCCGCGATGCGAAACGCGCCCAGCGAGATGCCGAGCACGCGGAAAATGAGCCCGCCCACCGCGCCAAACGACGCCAGCACGATGCCCGCCGCCAGGGCGGCCCGGAAGGCGGTGCGCCGCTGGTGCTCGGCCGAATCCGTCTCGGTCATCGACAGAAAGAGCGGCACGGCGGCGGGCGCGTCGACCACCAGCAAGAGGGTGGTCACGGTCGAGAACGTGAAAGACAGGATCTGCCCCAGCACGGCGCGATCATAGTCGGCCGGCGGCGAAGAACCGGCGGAAACCGCCCGCCGCTCCGACGCTGAATCTCGAGGACTTGACCTTTTCCGTCGCAGGCGAAATGGTCGCGCGATGCGTGCGGTCGTTTTGGTCGGGGCTGCGGTAATCCTTGCCGTGGTGGTCGGTTGCGGGTCGAGCAGCTCGAACCCATCGTGCATCGTTGGCGCCAGCATTGCCTGCACTTGTACAGATGGCCGCACCGGCGCGCAGGTCTGCCAGGCGGACCGCACGCTTGCCGTCTGCGCCTGCACGGCCGGCAGCGGCGCCGGTACCGGCGGCAACTCGGGCGCGGGTGCCGGCGGATTGAGCGGTCGCGCCGGCACCGGGCCGAGCGGCGGTTCCGGTGGCAGCGCTGGTGGCGGACCAGCTGGCGGTAGCGGTGGGATGGCGGGCGCCGGGGTCAGCGGCGGCAGCAGCGGTCACGGCGGCATCGGCGGCGCTGCGGGCACCGACGGCGGCGCAGGCAGCGGTGGCGTCTCGGGCAACGGCGGCAGCGCAGGCAACGGAGGCGGCGGTGGGGGCTGCCCCGCGGGTGAGTTCGCCTGCACCGACGCCCAGGGTGACCTCACAGCTTGCTCCAATCACTCGGCCGACACTTCCAATTGCGGCGCCTGCGGCAATCGGTGCCAGATCAACGAGGGTGAGGTGTGCCACGCCGGTCAGTGCTTCGTACCCGACTGACCCGCTGGGCCGTTCGTTTGCCCTCGGTAGCCCCGTCGCTCAGCGAAAGACGTTGGCCCAGACGTCGAGCGCCGGGTCGTAGTACCAGGTCGCGACGGCTGTGCCGTTGGTGCCCACGCTGAGCGCGGGCCAGAACACGCTGTCCCTGTCGTCCGCTTCGATCAGCGCGGCGGGACCCCAGGCGCCCCCCGCGAAACGCCGCGACACCAGGTCGAAGCGCGTTCCGCTGGTGCGCTTGCGCCAGATCAGCGTCACGTTGCCGGCGGCGTCGTTTCGTACGATTGGATTGGTTGTCCCCCCGAGATTGGTGCCGTCGTTGGTGGCCAGGTCGTCGGTCTCCATCTCCATCGCGGCCGGCCACGTCGCGTCCGTCGGTCCCGCGCGGCTGGTGTAGACCTGGAAGGTCGTCCCGACCTCGAAGGCCCAGGCTACGGTCGCAATCCCCGACTCGTCTAGGGTGACCGAAGCCGGGACGATCGTGTCGATGCTGTTTCCCGGCGCGACCTCGAGGGGGGCGGCGAACCCCGTCGTGGGGCTGTAGCGCCGCGACCACAATTGAATGGTCGCGGGATTCGAGTTGGTGACCTCCATGTAGGTCGCCATTGCGTTGCCTGCCGTGTTGGCCGCGATACCGATCCCATACGCCGCATTCCCGCTATAGCTCTCGAACAGCGTAGCGGCCGTCCACCCCCCCGCGCTGGTGTACTGCCGCATCCATAGGCTGATGTAGTAGTTCGTTCCACCGTCGTCCTGCTGCCAACCGACGAACGCTTGGCCCGTTCCGGACATGGCCACGGCGGGGTCACGATCGGTGTTGTCGTCGCCCGCGAGCAGGACCTGCGGTGTGGTCCAGGTGCCTCCGGTGGCGGAGCGAACGCTGGCCGCGGCGGTGCTGATGTTGCCCCCCATGGAGGACTCGCTCCAGGCCACGACCGCCGCGCCGTTCGCGTTCATCGACAAGACGGGACCACCGGCGTTGGTGGTGGTGATGGTGCCGACGCTCGACCAGGTCAGGCCGTCGCTGGACGTGGCCTCATAGATGCCCTCGAGAGCGCTGTCGAAGGCCTGCGACCAGACGGCCAGGTAGTTGCCGTTCTTGTCGACGGCGACCTTCGGGTGCATCGCCTGACCGCCCTGCGCTTCCAGAGGACCGGGTGCTCCCCAGGTGCTGGTCGTTGCGTTGTACCGGCTGAACCAGATGTCGTTGCCGTGCATATAGACGATGACCGCGTTTCCGGCGGAATCGACAGCCACGGAGGGAAGGGTCTCGCTAAAAGCGGCGTCTGCCGCCACGGCGATGGCGCCGCGCCAGGACGGGCCGGCGGTCCCGCCCGCGCCGCCGCTGCCCGCTGAACCGCCTGCACCGGCGATGGCGCCCGAACCGCCCCGGCCGCCCGAACCGCCGGTGCTGCCGGCCACACCGCCGGAACCGCCTGCGCCGGCTCTGCCGCCCGAACCGCTGGCGCCACCGCCGCCCGCGCCGCCGGTGGCGCCGACGCCGCCGGAGCCGCCGCCACTAGATCGGAAGAG
>CALAOV010000262.1 GCA_937889515.1 uncultured Myxococcales bacterium
CGATCCTGCCTAGTGCCGAGGGGCCTGGACCTGTCTGCCGAAATCTTCTCGCCGACCTCCCGCCGCCCGGCGTGGCGCGCGGACTTGTTTCCAGCTCGTGAACGTTCCGTCAAGTCGGTCCGGAGCCCATCTGACCGTGGCGCGAAGAGGTAGAGTAGCGGCGATGTCGGCCCGTCGGACCAAAATCATCGCCACCATCGGCCCCGCCCAGGATCCGGAGGGCGCGCTCGAGCGCCTGCTCGATTCTGGTGTCGACGTCTTGCGCGTGAACTTGTCGCACGCCTCTCCCCGCGCGCAGGCGGCCCGGGTGCAGCGGGCGCGGGCGCATCGCCCCGACATCGCGATTCTGGCGGACCTGGCCGGTCCCAAGCTTCGCCTCGGCGAGCTGGCGGACACCCAGGTCAAGGAAGGCGACACGGTCGTCCTCGGGTCCGGTGGCGTCCCGGTGGGCGATCCCTCGCTCTTCGATCGTGTTCGGGTGGGCGACCCGATCTTCGTCGCCGACGGGACGATCGATCTCGTCAGCACGGAGGTGCGAAGCGATCGGGTTATTTGTCGGGTTCGCGTCGGCGGGACGCTGCGATCGCGCAAGGGCATCAACTTGCCGAACGATGCCTCCTCGCTGCCCGCGCTGACCGACAAGGACCGCGCCGACCTGGCCGACCTGGATGTTCTCTCGCCCGATTTCGTCGCCGTCTCCTATGTCCGGCACGAGCGCGATCTGGCCGAGGTCCGGCGTCTCACCCCGCACCCGGTGGTCGCCAAGATCGAAAAGCAGCAGGCGCTCGAGCGGCTGGAGGCCATCGTCGACGCCGCCGACGTCATCATGGTGGCGCGCGGCGATCTGGGGGTCGAGATCCCGATCGAGCGCGTCCCGGCCACCCAGAAGCGGATCATCCGGGTCGCCAACCGCGTCGGGCGCCCCGTGATCACCGCGACGCAGATGCTGGTCTCGATGGTGTCGAACTCGTTGCCCACGCGCGCCGAGGTCACCGACGTCGCGAACGCCGTGCTCGACGGGACCGATCTGGTGATGCTGTCGGAGGAGACCGCCGTGGGGCACGATCCGGTCGGCGTCGTCCAGATGATGGGCCGGCTGCTGGCCGAGACCGAGCCTCTCTTGCAACCGCACGAAGGGCCGCCGCGATCGCAACCGGGCAACGCCCTGGCCTACGCCGCCGCGACGTTGGCGGACGATCTGGATGCGGCCGCGATCGTGGTCCCGACCCGCACCGGCATCAGCGCGCAGAGACTGGCGGCGTTTCGGCCGCACCGCCCGATCCTGGCGTACAGCCGCGATCCGCAGACGACCCGGCGGCTCCGCGTCGTCTGGGGGGTCACCCCCATCGATCTGGAGGTGACCCGCGGCCTCGACCCCTTGCACGCGACGCTGGAGGCGGCGCGGCGCGATCTGCCGTCCGGCGCGCGCGTGGTCCTGCTGGACATCGCGGCCGATGGCGCCATCGGCGTTCCCTCTCTGGTCAACGCGATCACGCTGTAACGCTGCGCCTGGGACCGACCGGCGGCTATCTTGGCCATCACGTCGGTGGCGGTCTTTCGTCGCGGGCGCTGGAAGACCGTGCGGCTGTGAGGCGCGCCGTCTCTGGTTGGGCGAAGATGACGATCGTCACCTGCCCGGTCGGGACCCATTCGCGCGCGAAGCCCTCCAGGGAATTTTCGCGTGGGCCGCGGGAGGGGTCGAGCGAAAGGATCGAGCTCTTGGCGCGATTGATTCCGACCACCACCTCGTAGTGCGCGACGGCCCGTCTTCCCACCATCGGCTTGGCCAAGCCGACCAGGACCGGGCGCCCGCGCTCGATCTGCTCCACCAGATCCTTGAGCGTTCCCGAAACGACGAACGCTTGCAGGCCCCGACTGCGGGCCACGTCCCGGAGGGTGGCGGCCCGCACCCCACCCGCCGACGGTGGATCGAGGGCGGTCACTTCCGCCAGTGTGGCGGGCGGGCCAAAATGGGTCAGCACCATCGCGAGCGCGGCCGGTCCACAATCTTCGTCCGATCTTTGCGCGACGAACGGAACGTTCGAGACGATCTGCCAGGCCTGATCGGTTCGGGCCCGGGCCACCCATTCGTCGGATACATCCCGAGCCGACCCGGTGTAGCAGGCTGGCGCTGCGCAAAGCAGCGCCAGCGCCGCCCAGGATGTCGGGATGCGTTTCACACCAGCAGGATCAAGAGGATGATGACCAGCACCAACACCGCGCCGCTTCCGACGTAGACGTACACGGCGCCTCCGTTGAAGTCGGCCTGGCCCTGGGCCTGCTTTTCACGGGCCATGAGGCTGGCCACCTCGGCGGACGCCGAGCGCGTCGAAGCCGGCGCCGTCGTCGACGTGCTCGGCACCGAGGCGGCCGGTGGCGTCGGATTGGCCGGCTCGGTGTTGGCGAAGCTGGCCGACGGGAAGAACCAAACCGCCAAGAGAGCGGCAACCACGAATTGTCTAAACAGTTTCATCTCAGTCTCCTTGTCTTTGGCAAGCTAGTCATCGGTCGGTCAAAAGAAAGCAATCGACCGAAACCAGCTCGTCAGGGTTGGCTGTGCTTGTGGTTCAGCCCAGCAATCCCCGTGCCTGTGTCCGGGCCTTGGTTCGCGGCTTCGTGCGTCGTCTCGCGAACGACCGCAGGGAGCGCGGCGGTAACGTCGGATACCTCGACCCCTTTTCGACGAAGCTTGCTGAACTCGTTCTTGAAGGCGATGATCTCGTCTTCGGTGGCATTTTCGAGATCGGCGAAGATATTCCGCGCCTTGCTGGATCGGATCAGCTCGTCGAGCTTGAGATGAACGGCCGTGGCATCGCGGTTCTGCGTGGCTTGAATCAGAAACACCATCAGGAACGTGACGATCGTGGTGCCCGTGTTGATGACCAGCTGCCAGGTGTTGCTGAAGCGAAAGAACGGCCCCGTCACTAGCCAGACGAGCACCGTCACGACCGCGAACAGAAACGCCCAGTGGCTTCCGAGCCGGTTCGAGGCCTTGAACGCGAATCCTCGGAACCGCTCCGCCAGCCCCGGCCGTGTCGTCGAGCGCTTCATGGAAGGTGGAAAACTAGGCACGAGCGCCCGACCTGCAAGGCCGCGGCGGCCGGAGCTCCGGTCGAGTCGGACGCGTAACGGCCGATCGCGCCGTGTTACGCGGGAGAGACATAGGACATGTTCGCGCGCGTTCCTTCGTATTCCGATCGCAGGACAGGGGGGGTGGCGGCTCATGGCACGAAAGTTGAAGAGGCGGCGGTCGGACCCAAAATGAATATTCAGGTGAGAGAGCCGATGCCGACACCGAGTATCGAAGAGGTGCAGAGGCGCGCTCGCCGGCCAGTGATTCCGTCGGACGACAATGTCCGAGTCGCCGATGTGATGGCGCGACGCCAGCCCGTCGTCCCGTCGCATATTTCGATGGCAGCCGCGCGCAAGATCGCGGAGCTCAAGTCGGCAGACGCTCTCATCGTGGAAGACAAAGGCAGCCTCATGGGATTTCTCGACAGCGAGAGTCTGCGCCAAGGCCGGGATGACCAGCGGGTCGTGGAGTGCCTGAAGCCGCTTCGCCCTTGCGTGAGTCCAAACACGACCGTCGAGCAGGCCCGCGAGCTGCTGCTCGAGTACGGTGCCAGCTCCTTGCCCGTCACCGTCGGGCCTTTTCTGATCGGGAGCGTTTCGCGATCCGCCATCGAGCGATCGGTCCGGGCGCGAATCGCCGCGGCGGAGCCGACGTCGGCCCACATGGCCGCGTAACAATGGGGCGCTCTTTTGGAGGCTTGTTAACGCCTCAGCCGTGACTAGCTTTTCTACTAGTTGTTCTTGGGGTCAGACGGAAAGGCCGTCGACGCCGTACCTCACAAACAATCCTCCTGGAGGCACCCATGTTTCTCGTGTTGGCGATCATCTTAGGTCTGGCGTGGATCACCGGTTTCGGTCTGTTCCACGTGGCTTCCGCCGCCATTCACGTCCTCATCGTGCTGGCCATCATCAGCGTCCTTCTGCACGTCGTTCGCGGCAAAAAGTCGAGTTGACGTGAGCGAGCCCGGATCATCGGGCGCGATCAAGCCACGGCGAATCGCCGTCACCGACCGCGGGATTCTGCTCGCGCTCCTGCTGGTCGCCGTCGCCTGGACCGCGGCCCTGCTGGGGCCGGTCATCCTGGCCTCGATCGGCGCGCTGATCCTGGTAGGGACCTTGAATCCGCTGGTCGGGTTTCTCGAGGATCGTAAGCTGGGGAGAACGACCAGCATCGTCTTGGTTTTCCTGGCCATGACGGGGGTCCTGGTGCTGATCGGCCTCTTGACGGTCCCCGCGCTGATCGTGCAGGTCCGACAGCTCGTCGACGGCGCGCCCCTCATGCAGCACCGGTTGGCCGACCAACTCGGCCGGTCACATCTGACGTTGCCCATGGCGCGGGCCGTGGCGTCCGCCAATCTGCAGGACCTTCTGGTCCCTTCGGGCAAGAAGGCCTTCGAGTACTCGTCCGAGCTGGTCACCGCGATCGGCTGGGGCCTCACAACCCTGGCGCTCGCCTTCTACATCCTGGCCGATCCGTCGACGAGCCAGGCGGCCCTGTACCTGGTTATTCCCCGGCGGTTTCATGTCCGCTTCGCGCGGATCATGCTCAACCTCGAGACGATCGTGGGCGGCTACATGCGCGGCCAGATCATCACCTCGGCGCTGATGGGTCTGTTCACCTACATTCTCTTGAAGATTTGCTCGGTCAAGAATCCCCTCCCGCTGGCGGTCTTCGCGGGCGTCACCGACATCCTGCCGCTCATCGGCGGCATTCTGGGCGCGATCCCCCTGCTGGTGGCGACCTTGCCCCGCGGCTCGGTGATGGTCGGGACCGTGCTCGTGAGCGTGGTGATCTACCAGGAGATCGAGAACCGCTTCATCATTCCGCGCGTCTATGGACGGGTCCTGCGCCTGCCGGCCTGGGCTCTGACGCTGGCGCTTCTCATCGGCGCCAAGTTGATGGGCGTCATCGGCGCGTTGCTCTCGCTGCCGGTCGCGGCCGGCGTTCGCATGATCCTCAAGGAGCTCCGGGTGGAGCTCCCCGGGGACGGGGCGATCGATCCCCAGCTTCGGGAACGAGACAATCAAGTCGAGAATCTCTATGCCGAGCTGACGGCCGGCGCGGGCGCCCAGACTTCGGCCGGAATCGCGCTCGACATTGCCGACAGCGTGCGCCGGTCGGACGCGGCAGATCCCGCCGACGCGGCCTTCGTCCCCTTCGAGCAGAGCGGCAAGCCCGGTCCCAGCTAGATCGGGACCCTCAAAGGGGGCTTTGCCCACCAATCCCCTTTCACCCCCGAAACGGTAGGCAGAGGCGGGAAATGGTAGGCAGGCACCCAGCGGCGGTCTGGTCAGGCGCCGCAGTAGACCGGATCGGAGCAGACCCCCGTAGCGCTGGTATTGGTCAGGGCCGCGCAACAGCCGCTCGCGCACTGCGACCCCATCGTGCAGTTAGCTGCGCACGTATAGGACGGCGTCACGCACGTCTCATTCAGGCAGCAGTCAGAGTTGCTAGTACATGCCACTCCGGCGCCAGCACAGGTTTCTGGACAATACTCGCGAGCACCACACGCTTTCACGGTGCTGTTGGTCAAGGTTGCGCAGCAACCCGACTCACACTGCGTGTCCTGAGCGCAGACGGCAGAGCAGATTGCCTGCTGGGACGGATCGTTTAGATCGTTCAGACATACCCCGGAACAGCAGGCGTTGGGCGTCGCCGTGCAGACGGTGCCGTCTGCAAGGCAGGCTACGGAACCGCCTGCTCCCGTAGTTCCCCCCGTCGCAGTCGTGCCACCGGTTCCGGGACTCCCCCCGGTTCCGGGACTACCGCCTTCGCCATTCGAACCTCCGGAGCCGGAAGCCGGCAAGCTGCTGACGCCGCCGCACGAACAGACCGCCAACGCCACGATAAGAACCCTCGCCGCTCGCATGGCAGGCATTGTGCCACGATCGGGGCACATAGCGATTGACGAACCAACGTCAGACAACCGACGTCGCAAACCAGAGATCGCGATCACGGACGGAGACAGTCACCCACTCAAGATCTGGCGATTTTCTCGAAAGAAACCGCGACCGAGTGGGTGTCACCCATTTTTATCTTTGTGGCCCTTCTCTCTCGGCCCGTGCGGGATGTCCGGCGGTCGGAGAACGTGAGCCAAGAATGCAGCGTCCCTCTTTGGGGACGCCGCGATCTCGGAGCCACTTCGCAACCACGGGATTCGTGGGAGCCCTTTTCGGGTCGTATCCCTTGGCCCAGAAGTGTTCAGCGGCAGCGGCCACGTGCTTCAACAGTGGGGTCTCATAGGTGCCCCATGGCCAGCGTCCCAAGTGCGCGGATGGTTTCTTGGTCGGCGCCGCCGGTGCCACAGATGCGGGTGGCTCGAATGCTTTCTTTGTCGCGTCAGGGAATCTCGCGGGCAGCTCGAAGGTCAGGGCCTCGGCCCACTTCGCAAAGTCAGCCGTCTTGACGTGGCCGTTCCGGGTGGGTAAGTCGGCAACCTTCACCGCGCTATCGGCCTCACTGAGCACGCGTCCGAACCTATCCCACTGTGCCGCAAGCCTACGGTTAGACGTGCGTGGCCGTGGATAGTCCGTCGCCGCCAAGATGGCTGCGATGTCCCCGCCAGAAGGATGATCCAGCGTCCAACGCTCGTGGCGAATCAGTTGCTGCGTCTGCGGGTCATCCGGATCGAGATCGCAGGCCAGAGCAATTACTTCATCCAGCTTCCCCGACGCGCGTAGCGACCATCTGTCCCACCATTCACCGCCAGACGCCTTCTTGGGTCTCGGGCGTGCCACGGGGGCGCCAGCGTAGCGCGCGCTGGGGGGGTCGCGTCAACCGGCGCGCGCCGTTTATTTATCCCTCCGTCAGAAGGACTAAGGACCACGGTAGACGGCTGGATAGAATCCGCCGAGCAGCCGCACGCCCCCGGCGGCGGAGTGGTGACTTCCACTTGGATGGTCGTCGCCTGATATCCGGGGGCGGAGACCTGGAGTGAGTAGGTCCCGGCCACCGGGGCGACCGTCAAGCGCCATAGGCAATACGTCCCGGCAGAAGATGTCTGGCACGACAGAGTCCCAGCCACCGGTCCCGTTAGCGTCGCTTGGACATTGTTCACGCCCGTCGCGGCTAATGTCGTCACTCCGATGCCGGTGCCGAGGTCGGGCGCTGGGCATCCCCGGGGGCAAACCTGGCCTGCACCGCATGAAGCAAGCGCGACGACCGACACCGCTAGCGCCAACGCCGTCCGCATAGGAGGAGCTTACCGCCGGTTCGGACGGAATTGGTAGGCAGCCCTTGGAATTGGTGGGCACAGGGCTATTGGGAGGCAAAGCCCCTCAAAGGGTCCGCGCCCGCCCACGCGAATTAGGTCGCCGTCGGGGCTGGGAG
>CALAOV010000263.1 GCA_937889515.1 uncultured Myxococcales bacterium
CTCTGCCCTGTCCCGGCGCAAAACCCGACGCGAGCAACACGGGCGTACCCGCGGGGGTGACGTTGACCGTCGTCAACCAGGACGTCACCGTCACGCAGGACAACACCACCATCGACGCCCAGGACATTCACGGGTTCTTGATCATCCGAGCGAGCCACGTGCGGGTGACCCGGTCGATCGTGCGCGGCCGCGCCAGCGATTCGAACGCGAGGGTGATTGACGTCCAGTCGGGAACCGACGTGGTCATCGAAGACACCGAGATCGCGGTGGCGGCCCCTTCGGCGACGGTCGACGGCATGTGGGGTCAAAACTTCGTAGCCCGCCGGATGAACATCCACGGCGGCGTCGACGGCATGAAGGCCGACTCGAACGACAGCGTGGAATGCTCGTACATTCACGATCTGGCTTCGTTCGCGTCGGATCCGAACCAGGGCGGCGGACCGACCCACAACGACGCCATCCAGATCCTCGAAGGCACCGGCATCCACGTCGTCGGCAACCAGCTGGTGGCGGCCACCGATCAGAACTCGGCGATTCAGGTCACCCAGGATTTCGGCCTGGTGACTGATCTGCACGTCGATTCGAACTGGGCGGACGGCGGCGGGTGCACCTTCAACTTCGCGCACAAGGTTGCCGACGCGCTGACCGTCAACACCAGCGGCAACCGCTTCGGCCGCAACTCGTTCTACGACTGTCCCATCCTCAAGAGCACCCAGACCACGCTGATCTCGACCGGGGACGTGTGGGACGACGACGGCACCCCGGTCCCGGTCCAGACCCACGACTGAGGGGCACGACGACTGCGAGGCACGACGACTGCGAACGACCGCCGGCGGGCAACCCGCGGCGCGGCGTGGCGGTCGAGCTATGCTGCAGGGTGCGGGCCGTGACGACAAACCGATCCAGGAAGCGCGCGGTGGCGCTCATATTGACACTGGCGGGCGCGCTGGCCGGCGGCTGTTCGGGGAAGCTCCCGGTACCCGCGTCCGGGTCCGCCGCGGGATGCGGCGACCAGTGCGCTTCGATGACCTGCCCCCCCGAGACCCACTGCACGCTGAGCGGCAACTGCGCGGCGCACTGCGAGCTCGATCCGATGTCACCGAAGTAGGCCCCGGCGCCGACCGCGCCCGCCGCCGCGGCGCTCAGTCCTTGGGCCGGTGGCTCACCTTGTCGGCCAGCCAGGCGTCGACCTCGGCGGCGTGCTTGCCCTGTTCGGGCATCTTTCGATACCCATCGCGCGCGGCCTCGGCCAGCGACAGCGCGCCGGCGCGATCCGGGCCCGTCTCCCAGCGCGCCCGTGCCAGCGCGAAACGGGTCTCGGCCACCAGCTCGGCGTTCGGCTCTGAATGCTCCCGGATCCGAAGCGCCCTTTCCAGGATCGGGATCGCCTCGCGCGGGCGGCGCTCCGCGATCAAGGTCTTGCCCAGCGCGGTCAGAGGATAGGCCGTAAAGGGGTGATCGGCGCCTACCCACTGCCCCGAGAGATCGACGGTCTCGCGCAGGTCGCGCTCGGCTTCCACATAGCGCCCCAGGAGCTCGAAAGATTCACCGCGATCGCCGAGCGGATGGGCCACCTGGGGGCTGCGGTCGCCGTAGGCGTTCCGATAGATCTGCACGGCCTTGTCCGCCGCAATCAGTGCCGCCGCATGTTCCCCCAGCTCGTTGCGTGCGGCGGCGATCGCCAGCAGCGTGAGCGCGATGTCGGGGTGGTTTGGCGGCAGAGCCTTCTGCTTCAGCGAGAGCGCGAGCTCGAAATCAGCCAGCGCGCCCCGATAGTCGCCGCGTCTCAATCGGACGTCGGCTCGATCGTGATAGAGCCACGCCGCGGCTTGGTCATGTCCCGGTCCGAGGCGTTGCTGCAGCGACTCCGCCAGCTTCTCCCACCGATCGGAGTCCTCGCGGCGACTGAGAAGGTAGCCCGTCGTCGCCACGAGATTGGCGGAGGCCTCGAAGGCGATGTCGTCGCGGCGTGCCGCCAGCGCCGCCCAAAGGGTCTCCTCGAGCGTCTTGTCCGCGTGGAAGGAATCGCCGGTCTGTATCTCGAGCCAAGCCTGCGCCGCTAGCGTTTCGGCCAGCAGCGGCGGATAGCCCACCGCGCGCGACGCCTCGACGATCGGTCCCACCTGGCGACGCGCCACGGGCCATTGTCCCGTGTCGCTCAACGCCTTGACCTCGGCCAACCGAGTTCGCAGTGCCCCGACGCGCGCCCGCGTGTCGGCGTCACCGGGTGGCGGAACGACCGCCCGCAGCGCCGGCACGTCGGAGCAGCGTTCGAGCGCCGGCAGTCCCTGCGCCCCGTTGACTGCTTGGACCAGCACGGCCGGATCGGCGTGGGAGAGTACGTCGCTGAGCGCGTGTAAGGCGCCGCGCGGCCCCTCGAGGCAGGCCATGCGCAGGTCGAGCACCTCCGCCGATTGATCCCCGCGCACGTGGGTCGCCTCGCAGGCATCCGTGTACATCCCGGTCCACCGCCGGCTGTAGTCGTCCAGCAATTTCGAGACGCGGGTCCAGGTCTCCTCGGCGAATACCCGGCCGGTGCCGAGAAATGCCAGATGAATCACGGTCCGTCGCTCGCCTCCCTCTCGCCGCTCCCAGATGCCCACCAGCTTGTCGTCGGCACCCCGGCAGATCCGCTGCCCGCGCGTCGCGAGCCGCTGCGAGCCGACCACGGCGGCCACCGCGATCACGGCCGCCGTCAGGCCGTATGCCACCGTTCGTCGGCGGCGGCTGGGATCTTGGCCGAGCGCTTCGAGCAGCGCCGGCATCGACGGGTGGCGAGAGCCGGGATCGGCCTCCAGGCCGCGCAGCAGAAGCTTGCGCAGGAACGATGGGACACGCGCCTTCTGGGCGGGCTCGCGCACACGGCCCGCGACCACCGCCTCGAGCAGCGTCGCAAACGATTCGGAGGGAAATGGCCGTGCGCCGTAGAGCGCCTCGTACAGCGCCACGCAGAAGCTGAACTGATCGGTGCGCGCGTCGGTCGCACGCGCCAGAAACTGCTCGGGCGCCATGTAAAGAGGCGTCCCCAGGAGGACCCCGGTCCGCGTCAGCGCGGCCGTGTGGGCCGCCGGTACCGCAGTCGCATCCATGAGATCGAGCGATGCCCCCTCACCCACCTCGATCTCGGACGCGTCGCTGGCCAGCCCGAAGTCCATCACCCGGACCGAGCCATCGCGTCCGACCATCACGTTCTGGGGCTTGAAGTCCCGATGCACCAGGCCGGCACCGTGGGCCGCCGCCAGTCCCTCGCCCGCCGCGGCGAACACCGTGCGGATCGCCTGCCAGCTGCGCGGTGCGGCGCCCAGCCAGGCGGCCACGGTCTCCCCCTCGATGAACTCCATCGCCAGGAACACGCGGTCGCCGTGGACCGGATCGTCGATCGCGCCCGCGTCGTGAACGACGACCACGTTCGGGTGCGACAGACGTGCGATCGCCTTCGCCTCACGCAGCAGGCGCGCGCGCGCGGTTCGCGCCGAGGTCCCGCGCGTCGCCGTCTCGTGCAGGAGCTTGAGCGCCACCTTGCGATCGAGCTGTGGATCGTAGGCCGCGTAGACCTCGCCCATACCGCCCCGGCCCACCAGGTTCAGGATCACGTACCGGCCCACCGTGGCGCCACGGGCGAGGCCGCTCCCCGAGGCCGGGCCCTCCTCCGAGCTCTCCGCCAGCCGCTCGGGCTCCCCGCCCGCGGCCGTCGCCACCAGATCGGAACAGCTGGGACAGCCCGAGAGGTGACCCTCCACGCTGCTCCGTCCCGGCTCGTCGAGGCTCCCGTCGACAAACGCCAGAACCGAATCCTCGTCCAGACAGTCCACGGGGGGGATGAGACTAACCGATCCGGCTGCCGGCTGCCGGCCGCGCTGCGTCTTTTCCCTTGCAGAACCGCTGTGATAGCGTGGTCGGCGTGGCGAAAACGGGACCCCTCGCCTCGGCGTTTTGGGCGGAGTTCGGCGGTGGCCCCGACCCGGCCGCGGCCATCGGTGAGAATCCGATCGACGCGGCCTTCGAGGCCGAGCTCGCCGCCGCTTGCGCGCGCGGCCGGGCCGCTTTCAGTCAGGTCGCCCTGGACGACCGAACGTACGTTCGCCATCTGGCGCGCACCCTCAAGACGAACGCGGGAAGTCCGAGCTCGGTATCCGCGCTCGCTCTCGAGGATCTGTATCTCGCCGGCGCCTGTCTGGCTGGAAGCGAGGGGGCGGCGGCCGCGTTCACCGCCCAACACGGCGCCACGATCCGGGCGACGATCGCCCGGATCGTCCGGGGCACGGACGCCGGCGAGGTCGAGCAGCAGCTCATCGACGGGCTCCTGGTCGGCTCCGTGACCTCGCCGCCGAAGATCGGGAGCTACGCCGGGAAGGCTCCGCTCGATCGCTGGCTGGGCGTCTCGGCGCAACGGGCGGCGCTCATGTGGCTGCGCGAAAAACGCAGCGAGACACGCGCGAGAGACGGCGCCGCCGCCGAGCCGGCCGCGGGCGGCAACACGCACCCGGAGATGGCCTACCTCAAAGAGCGGTACCGCGGCGACTTCGAACGGGCGCTGCGAGAATCGCTGGACCGCCTGCCGGAACGGGAGCGCACCTTGCTCCGGCTCCACATCGTGAACGGTGTGAGCGTCGATAAGATCGGGAAGATGTTCGCGGTGAGCCAACCGACGGCTTCGCGCTGGCTGGCGGCGGCACGGGAGGCGCTGCTCGATGACATCAAGGCCACGCTGGGGAACCGCCTCGGAGCGTCATCCCAGGAGCTGGCGTCGCTGGCCGGGATGGTCGCGAGCCGTCTCGATCTCAGCCTCTCGATGCTCCTCAAGTCGCGCCGATAGGCGTCTCGGCGCGGGCGCCGACCTTGGCGGCTAGCCGCCTGCTGCGACCGGTCAGACGCGTTGCGTCTCGAAATGTGTATGGCCCGGGAGGCGGGTGCATCTGCTGTGTGTAAGCAGAACACAACGACCACCAAAGCCCACCTCGGAGATAAGCCCATGAAAACTCAGATCAAAATCGTCGCCATCAAGCTCGCCACCATCGGACTGGCCGTCGCCGCCCTGGCCGCCCCCGCCCGCGCCGGGACCCTCCTGCCGAACGGCCTCAGCACCGTCAACGGCCTCAGCACCGTCAACGGCCTCAGCACCGTCAACGGCCTCAGCACCGTCA
>CALAOV010000264.1 GCA_937889515.1 uncultured Myxococcales bacterium
CCGCACCAGGCGTCGCGACCACCAGGCGGCGAGCGCGACCAGCCCGAGGGAGATCACCACCGCGATCGCGGTCGCGCCGGCGACCACCGGACCGTGGGGACCACAGGCCGGATGGAAGATCCGCAGCACGATCCCCTGGATGCTCTGGTTTTGGATGCTGTCCATCCAGATGTCCGCCACCTTGGGCTGCACGGCCAGGAATTCTCGCCAGCTCGCCAGCCCGTATCCGGCGGTCATGTAGAGGGCGACGAAGGCATAGACCGCCAGCGCCCACCCGACGGTCCGGAAGCGTCGCCCCATCACCAGAGGGATCCCGAGCAGGCCGGGGAAGAGCTTGAGCGTGCAGGCGACACCGAGAGCCACACCAGCCAGCGCGTCCTCGCCGTTCCGGAGAGCCATCCAGCACAGCGCCAGCAAGACCGCGATCGCCGCGGACAGCTGTCCCACAGCGATGTGATAGGTCATGAAATCGCAGCCGATCAGATATCCGAACAGCAACCAGGCGCTGGCATAGCTGCCGGGCCACCGAAACCAGACCGCCAGGATGACCAGCATGACCAGTACGCCGAAGAGGCTGACCACCTGCACGGTTGCGCTGGCCGCGTTCAGTCCGACCTTGGTGAGCGACAGGAACCAGAAGGGCGTGGTGGGGGGATGTCCGGTCCCGCTCGGGCCGTTGTCGGTCAATCCGGCGCGCTCGGCCCCGGCCGGCGAATAGGGGTCGTAGTGCTCGGTGAACGCCTTCGCCAATCGGTAGTCGCTCACGAAGTCCCAGATTCGACCGCTGGACCGCTCGAAGATCCGCGGCCAGGCGGCAAAGATCATCCAGGTGCCGACCAGCAGCGCGAGCACGACATAGATCCGGCGCGCCATTTGCCGCACCTATAAGGCAATCCCGCGGACGATTCGTCAATCATTTGCGGCGCCGGCTGTTAAGCTGGGCCGCGCTCGAGCATCCCGAAGAGCGAGGCCCGCGGACCATGCCGACGAAGCGTCTCCTGATCTTCGTGGTCGCCTACCACGCCGAGGCCACACTCGCGAAGGTGTTCGATCGGGTGCCCCGATCGCTGTTCGTCGATTACGACTGCGAGGTGCTGGTCATCGATGACGCGTCGACCGATCGCACGTACGAGATTGGCCGGACCTACCTGGCGGACCACCCCGAGTTCCGGCTCCGCGTCCTGCGGAACCGTTACAACCAGGGCTATGGCGGCAACCAGAAGCTCGGGTACGCCTATGCCATCAAGGAGGGGTTCGACCTGGTGGCGCTCCTGCACGGCGATGCGCAGTACGCGCCGGAGGAGTTGCCGGCCCTCACGAAGCCCGTCGCGGATGGCGAGGCAGATGCGGTATTCGGCAGCCGCATGCTGGTTCCCGGCGCCGCGAGCCGCGGGGGGATGCCCCTTTACAAGCTGGTGGGGAACAAGATCCTGACGCGGATCCAGAACGCGGTGCTGAGAACGTCGCTCTCCGAGTTTCACAGCGGCTATCGCATCTACGCGGTCGCGACGCTCCGCCGCCTCCCATTCCTGCTCAATTCGAACGATTTTCACTTCGACACGGAGATCATCATCCAGCTGCTGAATCTGGGGGCGCGCATCGTCGAGCTGCCGATCCCCACCTACTACGGCGGCGAGATCTCCCGCGTGAACGGCCTGCGCTACGCGAAGAACGTGGTCGTGGCGACGCTGCGCAACGCCAGCCACCGCGCCGGGATCTACTACCAGCGGCGCTACGACGTCGAAACGGGGAACGCCCACTACGGGCCCAAGCTCGGCTACGCGAGCAGCCATAGCTTCGCGGTTGACGCCGTTCCCGCCGGCAGCAAGGTGATCGACATCGGGGGGGGCGCGGGGTTCATCGCGGCCCGCCTGGCCGCCAAGGACTGCGACGTGCACATCGTCGATCAGCACCCGGCTGCCGTGACGCACGCGCGTGTCACCTCGGAGACACGCGCTCTCGACGGCACGGCGCCGGTCAGCACCAAGGGCTACGACCACGTGCTGCTCCTCGACGTGATCGAGCACGTCGGCAGTCCGGAGATCTTCCTCGAGTCGCTGCGGGCAGGGTTCGACCACGACAAGAAGGTGCTGGTGCTCTCGACGCCCAACATCGCGTTCATCGTCCAGCGCGTGCAGCTCATGCTCGGCCAATTCAACTACGGCAAGGCCGGTATCCTCGACATCACCCACAAGCGACTCTTCACGTTCCGGGGAATCCGCAGACTGCTGGAAGACACCGGCTTCCGCTCCATCGAGCTGCGCGGGGTCCCGGCGCCGTTTCCCAAGGTGCTGGGCGACGGGCGCCTCGGTCGGGCGGCCCTGGGGGCGAACCTGGCGCTCATCAAGCTGTCGAAGACGCTGTTCTCGTACCAGATCTTCGTGGTCGCCGAAGGAACTCCGGCGGTCGACTTCTTGCTCGAAGACGCGCGGGCCAGCGGGGGGGCCACCGGCGGCTCGCCGGCCTCCTCGGCGCACGCGGTCCCCGGCTAGCTCTTCGGATCGCGCAGCCCGGGCAGGAGCGCTTCCAGCTGCTCGCGGGTGTTGAGCGAAGGATCGTCGAGCACGCGTTCCAGCAGGCGTTCGAGGATCGCGCCGATCTCGCGGCCGGGGGCGATGCCGAGGACGCGCATCACGTCCTGGCCGTCGATGGCCAGGTCGGTCACCTTCAAAGCGGCGTCGGCCGAGGCGACGACGGCGATGCGACGGCGCAGCTCGCCCAGCTCGTCGTCGGGGTTCTCGCCGAAGCCGCGCCCCGCGATGTCGCCCTCGCGCAGCGCGAACAGCGCGCCCAGGGCTTCCGGTCCGCCCACCCGGCGAACGAAACGGCGGATCGTGCCGTCCGACCATTCGGGCGCATAGAAGAACATGTGGTTGCGGACCATGGCCGTCACGCGTTCGCGGTCGGCGTTGGCCAGCTTCAGACGGCGGCAGATCGCGTCGGCCATCCCTTCACCCACGTACTCGTGCTTGAAGAAGCTGTACTCGCCCGGCGCCTCCTCGCGGGGCTGGCGGGATCTGGGCTTGCCGACGTCGTGCAGGAGCGCTCCGAGGCGCACCACCGCGTCGCCGATCGTCGAGTCGACGACGGCCAGGGTGTGCTCGAAGACGTCGTGCTTGTGGAATCGATTTTGCGTGCAGCCGACCCCCTCGAGCAGCTCCGGGATCACCTCGCCGAGCAGACCGGTCGTCTGCATGAGGGCGAGGCCGTGCGACGGCCGGGGCGCGCTCACCAGCTTGAAGAGCTCGTCGCGGATCCGTTCGGCCGAGACCTTCCGGAACACCTCCAGCGTGGCGGAGATGGCGGCCAGCGTGGGCGGGTCGATCTCGAATTCCAGCTGGGCGGCCTGACGAACTGCCCGCATCGGGCGCAGCCCGTCCTCGCGAAAACGGATCAGCGGATCGCCGACCGCACGCACCAGCCGGCGCGCCAGATCGCCCCGGCCATCGAAGGGATCGGTCAGGCGCCCATCGATCGGATCGAAGGCGACGGCGTTCATGGTGAAGTCGCGCCGGCTCAGATCCTCGGTCAGCGTGTCGACATAGGTCACCGACGAGGGGCGCCGGCCATCGAAGTACTCCCCCTCGCCGCGGAAGGTCGTGACCTCGACCGGTCTGCGGGGTCCGTCGGTCAGCACGGTGACCGTGCCGTGCTTGAGGCCGGTGGGGATGGCAAAGCTGCGGCCAAAAAGCTCGAGCACCGCCTCCGGGCGGGCATCGGTGGCGAGATCGAAATCGGCCGGCGCGCGGCCGATCAACATGTCGCGCACGCCTCCGCCGACCAGGTGCGCTTGCCGGCCCGCGGCGCGCAGGCGGCGACAGACCGCCAGGACGTCGGAGGGAATCTGCTCGCGCGCGCGAGCCCGAAAGGCTTCGGCTTCGGCGCCGGTTACCCCGATGCCCTCGTTCTTCCCGCTCGGGGGCTCGCTCATGCCCGCTCCCGATCGAGCCCATCCAGCGCCATGGCCGCGGCGCTCTGTTCGGCCTCCTTCTTCGAGCGCCCGATGGCCCGTCCCCACTCGCGGCCGAGCAGCAACAGCGCCACCTCGAACCGTTTGTCATGATCGGGGCCGGTCTCGGCGACGACCTGGTAAATGGGCGCCGTTTGCAACAGCGCCTGCGCCCTCTCCTGTAGGCGCGACTTGTAGTCGAGCAGCGCGTGTTGCTCGACGTCGGCGACCTCGACGGCGAACAGGCGCGAGGCGACGCCAACCGCCTGCTCCAGGCCGCCGTCGAGGTAGACGGCGCCCATGAGCGCCTCCAGCGCGTTGGCCAGGATCGACGGCCGCGCCCGCCCGCCGGTGCGCTCCTCGCCGCGCCCTAGAAAGATCCACCGCCCGAGGTCGAGCGCGATCGCGGCGCGGGCCAGACCGCCTTCGCTGACCAGGGCGGCGCGGGCGCGGGTCAGATCCCCCTCGGCCCCATCCGGCAGCCGGCGCATCAGCAGATCGCTGACGACCAAGGCCAGCACCGCGTCGCCCAGGAACTCTAGCCGCTCGTTGTCGGTGCGATCGGGCGCGGTGGCTTCGTTGAGCCAGGAGGTGTGGGTCAGCGCCGTTTGCCCGAGCGTGCGGTCGCGGAAGGTGTATCCGAGCCGCAGCTCCAGCGCCTCGAAGGGGGGATGTTCGGCCCGGTCCATATGCTGCTAGTATCTCGCCCATGCCGGACGCAACCAACATCTGCTGCGTGAAATGCAACTCGATCCTGGACAAGGCGACTTTCCAGGGGCTCGAGGTCGACCTCTGCCCCAAGTGCGGCGGCCTCTGGCTCGACCGCGGCGAGATCGCCCGCGCCGCGAAGCTGCCCGAGAAAGAGCTGGCACACCTGCGCAGCCTCCTCACGGGGGAGCCCGGTCCGCCGCCGATCCCCACCGAGTCGATCGCCCCCTGCCCCGTCTGCCCGGGGAGCCTGGCGGAGGTCATGCTCGGCGCGGTCCACGTCGACTATTGCGGCAAGTGTCAGGGGATCTTCCTCGACCGCGGCGAGCTCGAAGCCGCCGTCGACGCCGTGCGCGCCCGCGACCGGAACACCAAGCCCGAAGAGATCGTGATCGCGATCTCGACCCTCGGCTAGGTCCCGCGCTTCCCCGCCGACCGAATCCAGCCCTTTACTGAATCCAGCCGCCGCCGAGCACCCGGTCGTCGGTCGCGTAGAAGACGGCGGCCTGGCCCGGCGCCACGCCGAAGGCCGGCTCGTCGAAGCGAACCAGCGTCGAGCCGTCGGGCGCCGGTTCGATCCAGGCCGGCGCGGCCTTGGCGTGGTGGCGGATCTGGACCGCGCAGCGCAGCGATCCGCCCCGCGCCCGGACATCGAGCCAGCGGACGTCTCCCACCCGCAAAACGTCGCGGCCGAGACGCTCGCGAGCGCCGACCCGCACCTCGCCGGAGGCGGCGTCGACCCGCAAGACGAAGCGCCGGCCGTCCGGGGCGGCCGGCACGCCGCGCCGCTGCCCCACCGTAAAGGCGTGGGTGCCGCCGTGCGTTCCCAGCTCGGCGCCCGTCGCGTCGTCGACGATGCGGCCGGCCGGTCCCGCGCCGCCGCGCGCCGCGAGGAAGGCCACGTGATCGCCGTCGGGGATGAAGCAGATCTGCTGCGAGTCGGGCTTGTCGGCATTGGGTAGGGCGAAGCGTCGCGCCAGGGCCCGCACCTCGGTCTTGGTCAGGTCGCCCAGGGGAAACCGCACCCGCTCGAAGATCTCCGGACGGACGCCGAACAGGAAATACGACTGATCCTTGTCGGTATCGCGCGCGCGGCCGAGCGCGATGCCGCCCGCGCCCGGGAGCAGGCGCGCGTAGTGCCCCGTCGCCAGCGCCGACGCGCCGACCGCATCCGCGAACGCCAAGAGAGGCCCGAACTTGAGGCGCTCGTTGCAGCGGACGCAGGGATTGGGCGTCCGACCGGCGTGGTACTCGGCCACGAAATCGTCGATCACGCCGGCCTGGAAGGCGGCGCTCTCGTCGATCACGTGGTGGGGAATGCCGAGCTGCGCGGCGGTCGCGCGCGCGTCTTCGATGTCGCGGGGCCCGCAGCAACGGCCCCCGATGCTGGCCGCCGTGCCGCTGGCGTCGTAGAGGCGCAAGGTGGCGCCCACCACGTCGTAGCCGGCGTCGACCAGCACCGCGGCGGCAGTCGAGGAGTCGACGCCGCCCGACATCGCGACCACGATCCGCTCGCGGGTGCCGACGACGGGACGGTGCCCGCCGGGGTCGCCGCGGCGCCTGACCCGGCCCACGATCTCGGTGACCAGCGCCGCGACGTGGTCGATCTCGCGTTCGGTCGTTTCGCGCCCGAGGCCAAAGCGCAGCGCGCTCGAAGCCTCTTCGGGCGACAGGCCGATCGCCAGCAGCACCGGCGAAGGCGCCAGCGATCCCGAGGTGCAGGCCGATCCGGTCGAGACGCTCACCCCTTCGAGATCGAGGGCCGCGGCCACCAGCTGCCCGGGCGCACCGGCGAAGCCGAGGTTGAGGGTGCCGGGGAGACAGTGCGCGCGATCGCCGTGGCGCCGCGCGCCCGGGATCGCCAGCAGACGGGCTTCGAGGCGATCGCGTAGCGTCGCGATCTGGGCGGCGATCGCCGCGATCTCTTGTCGAGCCAGGCGCGCCGCCACCCCGAATCCGACGATCCCGGCGACGTTCTCGGTGCCCGCGCGCCGCTCGCGCTCCTGGTGGCCGCCCGCCGTGACGGGCACAAACGGCGCCCCGCGCCGCAGATAGATTGCGCCCACCCCCTTGGGGCCGTGAATCTTGTGCGCCGACATCGTGAGGGCATCGACGCCCAGCGCGGCCACCTCGACCACGATCTTGCCGACCGCCTGGACGGCGTCGGTGTGAAACAGCGCGCCGGCGCCCTGTGCGAGCGCCGCCATCGCGGCGATGTCCGCGATGTTGCCGAGCTCGTGGTTGGCGAGGGCCAGCGTGACCAGCACCGTCTCCGGCCGCAGGGCGGCCCGCAGCAGCTCCGGCGCCATCGTCCCCTCGGATCCCACCGACAATGGCGTGAGCTCGACCTCCGCCGCAGCGAGGGCCCCCAGCACCGAGGGGTGCTCGAGCGCCGACGACAACGCGTGCGGGCGGCCGGCGCACGCCCCGGCCCCCCGCCTCCCGCGGACCAGACCGCGGATGGCCAGATCATTTCCTTCCGTGCCCCCCGACGTGAAGACGATCACGTCCGGCGCCGCGCCGTGCAGG
>CALAOV010000265.1 GCA_937889515.1 uncultured Myxococcales bacterium
GGCGCGGGGACGGCCGGGACCTCCGGCGTCGCGGGCGCCGGCGGTGCGGGCGGCGGCGTCGTGATGGTGTGTACCGCAGGCACCTCTTGCGCGCTGCCCAACAACGTCAAAGGCGTGTGCAACTCCACCGGCACCATGTGCGTCACCTGCGGCGGGGCGGACTCGGCCTGTCAGACCGCATACGGAACCGGAAACATCTGCGTCAACAACAACTGCGTGACGGGCAATTGCCACCAGAACTCCACCTGCAACGGCCAGATCTGCAGCGGAACGACCAACGTCTGCACCGCCTGCGCGGCCGACGCCGACTGCATGACCGCCTACGGCACCAACTACTTCTGTCAGAGCGGAACCTGCGCCCAGGGCGCCTGCCAGACGGCCGCCGACTGCTCGGGCGGCCAGCTCTGTAGCGGCACCCACCAGTGCGTCCCCTGCACCACCGATCCGAGCTGCGGGACCGGCAAGCTCTGCATCGCCGGCGCCTGCGTCACGGGTACCTGCCGGACCGGGACCGATTGCGGCAGCGGCCAGATCTGCACCGTCGCGACGCACACCTGCGGCGCTTGCGCCGACGACAACGGCTGTCAGACCAGCTACAGCGCCAGCTACCTGTGCGTCGGGTCGAGCTGCATCGTGGGCAACTGCCGCGTCCCCGGCGACTGCAGCAACGGCCAGATCTGCACCAACAACACCTGCGTGAACTGCACGACGGACGGGCAGTGCGCCGCCGGCCAGCTCTGCCTCTCGGGCGGCTGCGTGACCGGCAACTGCCGTCTGGCCACCGATTGCACGGGCGGGCAGGCTAGCAAGGTCTGCACGGCCAACAACTGCGCCGCCTGCGCCACGGACGGAGACTGCGTCAACGGGTACGGCGCCGATCATGTCTGCCAGGGTGGCGTCTGCGTGACCGGCAACTGCCACGTCACGGCCGATTGCGCGGGCAGCGGCCAGATCTGCGCGGGCCTGTCTTGCGTGGCTTGCACCGCCGACGGCGACTGCACCAACCCCAGCAACTACGGCGCGAACCACCTCTGCATCAGCGGCGTCTGCGTCTCGGGCAACTGCCGCACCACCTCGCCCGACTGCTCGGGCGCCGGGCAGATCTGCAACACCAACACCTTCTCCTGCGCGGCGTGCACCGACGATGCGTCCTGCCAGGCCGCCGCCGCCTACGGCGCGGGTCACCTGTGCCAGAACGCCGCCTGCATCGTCGGACAGTGCCGGGTGGCCACCGACTGCTCGACGACTGGCCAGCTCTGCAACACCGGCAACTTCAGCTGCGGCGGCTGCACCACCAACGCCCAGTGCACGGCCTCGACGGCCTCGGGCGGGTACGGCATCAACCACGTTTGCCAGGGCGGCCTCTGCGTCTCCGGTGCATGCACCGACAGCAGCCAGTGCGGCAGCAACGAGATCTGCAGTGGGCTCGCCTGCGTGGCCTGCACGACCGACGGGCAATGCACCGCCGACCCGGTCTACGGTCCTCAGCACATCTGCAGCGCCAGCCAGTGCATCCCGGGCAACTGCCACACCTCGAGCGACTGCACGACGCCCGGTCAGGTCTGCGACGCGGGAACGCACATGTGCACGGCCTGTGGCTCCGACGTCACCTGCACCTCCGACACGTTCTACGGCAACGGCACGATCTGCCTCGCCAACATCTGCCAGACCGGCAACTGCCACGACACCTCGACCGAGTGCACCGCCGGCCAGATCTGCGGCGTCTCCGTGGCCCACACCTGCGGCGCCTGCGCGACCGACACCCAGTGCCATAGCGACACCCACTACGGAAATGCCGACATCTGCTATCAGGGCGCCTGCGGGGTGGGAAACTGCCACGCCACCAGCGGCGACTGTGCCGGCGCCAATGCGGGCGACATCTGCGGCGCCACCACCACCAACACCTGCGGCTCCTGCACCAGCGACAGCCAGTGCAAGTCCGACACGTTCTACGGCAACACCTTCGTCTGCAACACGGCCGCCGGCGCGAACGCGGGCAAGTGCGTGACCGCCTCCTGCGCCACCAACGACGTCTCCTGCACGGCGAACACCGGCGACTTCTGCTGCGGCCATCTGTGCGTCGCCGGCAACTGCTGCAACAACACCGACTGCGCGAACAACCCGAGCTTCGGCGTGGGCTACGCCTGCACCGGCAACAGCTGCTCGCACTGCGACGCCATCTCGAGCAACACCTACTATGTCGATCCGATCAACGGCAACGACACCAGCGCGACCGGCAGCGGAAGCTCCGGCGGTATCTCGGCGGGCGGATGCAGCTTCAAGACCATCACCCGCGCCATGGCGGTGATCGGCACCTTCGCGGGCGCCGGCACCAAGGTCGTCATCCTGGGCGCCTCCGGCGTCACCACCGGCCTCGACGCGGGCGACGCGCTGCCGATCATCGTTCAGCCGAACGTGACCATCTCGACCCAGGGGGGCCCGATCAAGATCACTCTCGCGACGACGACGGCGGCCAACCCCGCCGGCTTCCGGCTGCTCAACAGTGGGTCGGGCATAAACGGCAACCCGGCGGCACCTCTCACCCTCGACGGCAACGCCCAGAAGGCCGGCATCGCGATCCAGGTCGCGCCGGTGGCCGGCACGGCGGTGGTCGGCGTCGCCAACGTCACCATCCAGAACACCCTGGGCGACTCCATCCGGGTGACCAACGGCACCCTGAACGTCGGCGCCGGCGTGGTCATCAGCGGCTCGGCGGCCGACGGTCTCCACGTCACGGCCGGCATCGCCAACGTCACCGTCCCCGCGGGACAGACCCAGACGTCGTTCAACTCCAACGCGGCACACGGGATCGAGGTCGGCGCGACGGGCTCGGTCAACGTGACCGGCGTGGCCACCCTCCCGCCCAGCGGCGGCGGAACCATCGTCGCCAATTCCAACACGACGGCCGGCATCCGGATCAACCAGACCGTCGGCGCCGCTGGCCTGGCGACCAGCACCATCAATGGGTTGGTCGCCTGGCAGAACACCAACTACGGGATGCGCCTCTTCGGTGGGTCGAAGGCCCAGATCCGCAACAGCGTGTTCGGCGGCAACGTGGTGGACGGGATCCTGATCAGCCAGGGCGCGGCCTCGGCGGCCGGCCGGGACGTCTCGGCCCTCGACCTCGGAACGGCGGGGAGCTTCGGACAGAACTGGATTCAGACGCCGACGGGCGCGCTCGGACACAACACCGGCGCGGGGCTCTGCGTGAACCTGGGCGGCGCCGCGACGGGCACGCTCCAGGTCGCCGGCAACGAGATGGTTACCGGGGCGGGCGTCGGGACGCAGGTCAACTGCGCGGGGGCTACCGCGGCGGCCGTCACCAAGCAGGTCAACGGGTGCGGCAACGGGTCCAGCCTCTCCAACCCGGCGGGCACCACCTTCACGGCCGTCCTCAGCAACTGCAACTAGGGACACCGCCCGGCTGGGGCGGCGCCCGGACATCTCGCCGACCCGGGCGCGGCCGGCGAGATCCGCAACCGCTTTCGACCGACGACGATAAGCGGGCGTGCCGTTCTCTTCACGCTTTTCGATCGTGCTCTGTTTGGTCGCGGCGGCCGTCGAAGGCGCCTGTGACCCGTTTCCCCCCGTCGCAAGCGTTCCGATCGTGCCGACCCCACCGCCGGTTGCCGCCACAGTGCTGGTCGAGCCCGCGGCCGGCGCGCAGGCGATCCTGAGCTTGATCTCGACGGCGCGGCTCAGCCTCTGGATGCAGATGTACCTGCTCACGGATGACCGGGCGATCTCCGCGCTGGCCGAGCGCGCCGGCGCGGGCTGCGACGTACGCGTGATCCTCGATCCGGCTCCCTACCAGGACGCCGGCGCCAACCAAGCCGCCTTCGACCAGCTGGCCGGCGCCGGGGTGGATGTCCGCTGGTCGACCTCGCGTTTCAGCTATACGCACGCCAAGACCTTCACCGTCGATCACGCCCGCCTGGTGGTGCTGACATTGAACCTCACCGGCGCGGGTCTCGGCGGCAACCGGGAATACGCCGCCCTCGACGACGATCCGACCGACGTCGGTGCGGCCGAGACGATCTTCGCGGCCGACCTGGTGGGCGCCGCGACGACGGTCCCCGGCGGTCGCCTCGTCACGTCGCCCGAGTCGACCCGCCCGGCGTTGCTGGCGCTCATGGGCGGCGCGCGGGTGTCGCTGGCGCTCGAGACCGAAGAGCTGACCGACCCGCTGATCGTGGACGCGCTGCTGGACGCCCGAGCGCGCGGCGTGGCGGTGTCGCTGACCTGGCCCGGGCCCACCACCGACGCTGGCGCGTCCTTCCTCGCGCTGGCCGCCGCGGGCGCGATCGTGCGGGCCGCGACGGCGCCGCCGATCCACGGCAAGGTCGTGGTCGCCGACGATCGGGCCCTCTACGTCGGGTCGGCGAACCTTACCCCCACCTCCCTCGACGACAACCGCGAGATGGGGCTCCGGCTCGACCAGCCGGCGACGGCCGCGCAGGTGGGCGCGACGGTGGCCGGCGACGTGGCGGGTGGCGCGACGCCCTAGCCGCTCGGGACAGGCCGCCCGATCGGCCCGCGGGCCGCGCTATTATTGGTCGGCGATGACGACCCCCGACCCGCCCGATCGCCAGGCCTACCTCGAGGAGCAGATCGAGCGGCAGAAACGCGGCGAATCGATCGATGTGGACTGGGTCCGGGGCGAGCTGGAGCGGATCCGCCTGGCCCAGGCGGCGACGCTGGCAGCGTCGCAACGCAACCTGCGCTGGCTGGTGATCGGCGCGACCGTGCTGCTCCTGATCCTCTGGCTCAAGAACGGGGGCGTGTCGCGTTCGGGCGGCCTCACCACGCTGGGGCTGATCCTCATCGGCTTGCTGGCCGCCTGGGTCTTTCGCCGAAAACGCTAGGCCGATCGCCCGAGGATGCGATCCAGCACCTCGCGCCGCTCGCCGACCTCGGCGTCGCGGGCCTGACGAACCAACGCCGCCACCTCATCCCCCTCGAGGAGCGCCAGGCGCGACGCGGCCGCCTGACGAACCGGCCCGGTCTCCTGCCGCGCGATATCGAGGAGAACCACCGCTGCCGCCAGGGGGTCGTACCTGGCAATTCGGGCGATGCTCTCGATGGCGGCCAGCCGCACCCGCTCGTCGCCGAACGCACGAAAGATACGCGTGAGAGGATCCAGGGCGTCGATGAAATGGAGCTCGGGAAGCGCCCGCAGGGCTTCGTTGACGACCGCCGGCGCGGGGTCGACCAGCCCCTGGCGGACCAGGTCGATGCTCCGGCGACAACGAATCTGCGAGACGCCGCGCATGACCGCCGTGCGCGCCTCGACGCTCGAATGCCGATAGAGGCGTTCGAGGGGCGCGAGGATATCGTACGAGGGGACGCGCCCGAGAGCGACCGCCAGCTCCGCCGCCGACGCCGCGCTGTCGACCGAAAAGGTCGGGCCGTTGCCAATGAGCAACGCCCGCAACGCGAGGCGGGTGTTGCTGTTGGACGGACGCTTCGCCACGAATCGGGCCAGCACCGCCGTCGGATCGCCATCCAGCTCCCACTCGACCAGGTCCTGCCGCCAGACGTCCTGGTAGGCGTCGGTGTGGCGGAGCTGCTCCGGGAAGCGCAGCGCCGGCGTCTGAATCTCCGGCGGCGTCGCCCGATAGCGCTGCGCGAGCGCGCGGTAGCGCAGCCGGCGCTTCTCCGGCAGCTCGAGGTCCGCCAGCTCCCCGTAGAGCCCGCCGCACAGCGGGAAGTCGCCCAGCGAGATCGTGGCGTCGATCGCGGCGTGAAGGGCGTTGGCCGACAGGTCGACCGGCCCCCCCGCGCTCTGGTTCTCCCGCGCGTCCCGGGCCCACAGCTCGGCGGCGCGCCCTAGATAGTGCCGGTCGTACGGCAGACCGACCTTCAGGCTGTAGTCGGCCGCTTCGCGCGCGATGGTCGCGGCCGCCCGCCACTCCCCGCGCTCGACGGCGTAGCCCAAGAAATCGTCGTAGTACTGCAAGACGTACTTCGGATGATCCAGGTCGATCTGGATGCGGATCCCGTTCAGGTAGCCTTCGGCGACGTTCTCAAACGAGCCGGTCTCCTTGCCGAGACGGAGCAGCACGCTCCAGCAATCGAAGGCCCGAATGGGCTCGCCCCGGGTCTCGAAGTCGTCGGCCACCGCTTCTAGCAGCCGCTCGGTCGCGGCGAAGGCGCGGCCGGCTCCCACCCGATCCTCGAGGCGCAGCAGCGCCTCCCCCAGATTGAAATGCGCGAGCGCCGTCTCGTAGGGCCGATTCGCGAGGCGGGGATCGCGAACCACCCGTTCCCACTCGATCCGCGCCGCCGCGGCGACGCCCGCGGCCTCGAGCTCGATGGCGGCCAGGGCCGGGTGACCGCTGCCGGAGAGGACCCGCGCCGCCTCGCCGGGCTGGCCCAGCTGCGCCGCGCAGAGCGCCCATTCGAGCGGCCGCTCGTCGGCCGGGAAGT
>CALAOV010000266.1 GCA_937889515.1 uncultured Myxococcales bacterium
CCCTGAACACCGCCGGTGGCTCCGGCGGATCCATCAGCCGCTGCGTCAGCAAGATCCTCACGACGTCGCTCTTGGGATCCGACCATGCCGCCGTCCCATACCCTCCGTCCCACCCGAACCGCCCGGGCACCACCCACGGCTCGTCCGCCCGCGCCCGCACGTTCACCGCCAGCCCGAACCCCCAGCTGCTGTGGTCGCCGAAGAAGATCTCCGCGCCTTGCCTCTGCTCCGCCGTCAACTGATCCCGCGTCATCGCCTCGACCGCCGCCTCCGACAGAATCCGTTCGCGGCCGGACGGCCGCCGCGCCCCCATACCCCCATCCAACAACATCCGACAAAACGCATAGTAGTCCCCCGCCGTCGACACCAACCCCCCCGCCCCCGACTCGAACGCCGGCGGCCCACTCCAGTCGCTGTCCTGCCCGGTGGCGTCGAACACCTCGAACGTCCGGTTCTCCCGGTCGAACCGATAACACCCCGCCAACCTCCCAAGCTCCGCCGCCGGAACCCAGAACCCCGTGTCCTTCATACCCAACGGACCGAACAGCCTCTCCCCCAAAAAGTCCCCGAACGTCTTCCCCGCCGCCCGCCCGACCAGAACGCCCATCACGTCGGAGCTCGTGTTGTAAAGCCAGCGCTCGCCCGGTTGGTACATCAACGGCAACTCTCCGACCCGGCGCATCCATTCGTCCGGGCCGGGGAACTGCGACGGGTGCGGGTGTCCGTCGCCGCCGAGCTTGCCGTCGCGGATGGGCCGCTGAATGGGATAGGTCCCGGGCATCGCCATGACGCTGCCGAAGCCGAGGCAGGACGTCAGCAGGTCGCGCACCGTGATCGCGCGCCGCGCGGGAACCGTGTCGTCGAGCTCCGAGTCGATGCGCCGGAGCACCCGGCGGTTCGCCAGCTCGGGCAGCCAGCGCTCGACCGGGTCGTCGAGCCGCAGCACGCCGTCGTCGACCAGGATCAGGGTGGCGGCCGCCGCGATCGGCTTGGTGAGCGACGCGATCCGGAAGATCGTATCGGGCCGCATCGGCTCGCTGCCGCCGAGAACCTTCGTGCCGATCGCGTCGACCTGAACCTCGTCGCCGCGCGCGACGAGCGTCACGATTCCCGGTATGTCGCCGCGCGCGACGTGCCCGGCCATCGACTTGTGGACCATCCCGCCGAAGCGTAGCGCAAGACGTCGCGGTCGCGACCGTCCGAAGACGATCGCCAGGTTGCTGTAAGGAATGAGGATAGGACTCAGGCGTGACCATGCTCACAGCCGTCACCGAGCGTCGCAGGGACCTTGCACCCCCGTCGCTCATTGTGCGATTGTCGCGAGCGGTCGGAAGATGTATCCAGAAATCGCCGCTCGCGAATTTCTGAATCGCATGGGTGCGGTCGCCTGGGCGCGCGGTTGAACGCGACGACACACCCATCGGCCCGAACGGACGAAGGCCGATCGTCGAGGAGGGCCACCCACGTTCGGTGGGTGTTCCCCACGCCCCTCGTGATGCCGCTGGCGGGCCGGCAGGTCGTGGGGCGCGACGATTCGTGCGATGCCGTGCTGCGGGGGACCGAGATCTCTCGCCGTCACGCCGAGTTCCGGGTCGATGGTCCCGTCGTCGCCGTTCGCGATCTGGAGAGTCACAACGGCGTGTTCGTCAACGGCCAGCACCGTGACGACGCGCCGATCGACCTCGGCGACGTCCTCCGTTGCGGCGAATGGATCGGCGTCGTGACCTGCGAGGAGGACGGGTCCGCCGGGTTCGGGGAGATCGCCCCCGGATGGTACGGCGGCGCCACGTTGTCCGCCGCGCTCGAGCCGGCCCGGCACATCCCCGAGGATCTGCCGATCATCGTGGAGGGCGAAACCGGCACCGGCAAAGAGGGGATGGCGCGCGCGCTTCACGGTTGGAGCCGGCGCAAGGGTCCGATGGTGGCGGTCAATTGCGCCGCCCTGCCGTCGGAGCTGGCGGAGGCCGAGCTCTTTGGCCACCGCAAGGGCGCGTTCACCGGTGCCGAGACCAACAGCCCGGGGCTGTTTCGCGCGGCCGAGGGCGGCAGCCTCTTCCTCGACGAGATCCTCGAGCTTCCGCTGGCGCTGCAGGCGAAGCTGCTGCGGGTCATCGAAGACCGCCGCGTGCGCCCCCTGGGGGAGACCCGCGACGTCCCGATCGACGTCCGGATCATCGCCGCGACGCAGGAGCCGCTGGCCGATGCCGTCGCGGAGCGTCGCTTCCGGGCAGATCTTCACGCGCGGCTCGACGGCCTCACGCTGGTGTTGCCGCCGTTGCGGGAGCGCCGGGAAGACGTCGCGCCGCTGTTCCTGGAGTTTCTGCGCCGGCATGCCGGCGGGCGGGCGCTCGAGATCGAGGCCAAGTTGATCGAGGCCCTCTGTCTTTACGACTGGCCCCTCAACGTGCGCGAGCTCCTGCTGCTGGCGCGCCGCCTGCTTGGCGTTCACGGGCGAGGGGGCGCCCTCAAGAAGGCGCACCTGCCCGAGCGGCTGCTGACGCGCGCGGCGCCCGAGACCTCGGCCGGGGAGGCGTCGGGCGCCGATCGGGCGAGGCGTCCCTGGCGAAAGACCGACGACGAAGGGGAGCTCGAGGCGCTCATTGCGGCCTTGCGCGATCACCGGGGCAGCGTCGCCAAGGCGGCCGCCGCGATCGGGGTGAACCGCTCGCGCGCCTACCGGTTGCTGGCCGCCAACCCCGAGCTCTCGCTCGACGGTGTGCGCGAGAAATAGCGATGGGCGAGGCGGACGAAGAGCGAACCGGCGGCGCGGCCGGGCAGGAGCCCGAGGGGGCGATCGCTCGGATCGGTACGGTCGTCGACAAATACACGGTCGTGCGGATTCTCGGTCGTGGAGGCATGGGGGCGGTGTACGAAGCCCGCCACTGGAAGCTCGCGCGGAGGGTGGCGATCAAGTTCCTGCTGCCCGATTTCGCCGCGAACCGCGAGGTCCTGCGCAGGTTCGAGAACGAGGCCAAGGCGGCCGGCGGGCTCGAGCACCCGAACCTGGCCGCGGTGACCGACTTCGGCCGCGCCGACGACGGCTCGCCGTACCTGGTCATGGAATTCCTCGAGGGCGAGGACTGCGCGAAGCTGCTGAGCCGGCAGGGCTCGCTCGGGGCATCCCGCGCGGCCAACATCGTGGTTCAAGCGTGCCGGGGTCTGGCCGTCGCGCACAAGGCGGCGATCGTTCACCGCGATCTCAAGCCGGAGAACCTGTTCGTGACCGACGCGGGCGACGGCAGCGATCTGATCAAGGTCCTCGACTTCGGCATCGCCAAGCTCAAGGTGGCCGACGCCGGTGTCGTGACCGGCACGGGCGCAACATTCGGCACCGCCTATTACATGTCTCCGGAGCAGGCACGTGGAGCCGGAGAGGTCGATCCGCGCACGGACGTCTGGTCGATGGGCGTGGTGCTCTACGAGATGCTTGCCGGGCGCAAGCCATTCCTCGGCGAGCAGTTCCTGGAGGTCATTCATCAGATCCTCAGTTTCGACCCGCCGCCGCTGGCCACGCTCCGGCCAGATCTTCCGCCGAAGCTCGTCGCGGCGGTCGAGTCGGCGATGAAGAAGGATCTCCGTGAGCGCTTGCCCTCGGTCGTCGCTCTGGCCGAAGCGCTCGCACCCTTCGTGGGCGCGCGGGGTGCCGCCGAATCACCTCGTTCGGCGGCCGCCTTCGAAGCCACGCTCCCGACGCCGGGCACCAATCTGGGCATCGGCGTCGCCATCGGCGGGCCGTCGCCGAGCGCTGGCCCCAGCGTCGTCGCGGGTGAGAAAATTCCGGCGACCTCCGCGCCGCCCGCACGTGGTTCGCGGAAGGTCGCGCTCGCCGTTGGTGCCCTGGTCGTCCTGGTGGCGGCCATCGTTCTGGGTGTCGTTCGTCGACCTGCCGAAAAGGCCCCGGTCGTCGGGGTTGCCGTTCCGCCGGCTTCGCCCGCGCCGACCGCATCCGCGCCCACGCCGCCGCTCGCGCCAGCGCCCATTCCGGTCCCACGGGCGGTGCCTTCCGGCGGTGTTCGAACCGTGTCCGAACATCCCCGCCACGGTTCGAACAGGCACGCCGCCCCAACCGCGCCGGTCCCTGCGACGGCGCCGCCCACACCGACGGCGGCCCCCAAACCCGCGCCGCGCCCCGAAACCCCCGCCCACAGCCGCCGCATCGAGCTGGATAAGGAGGATCCCTTTGGACCCTAGAACGCTTTGGCACGGAGGCTGCTGAGGAGCCTCATGAAGACCGTCGCCATGCTCGTCTCATCGCTCTCTCTCTTGATCGCGTTCGCCGCTCCGGGCGGCCGTTTCGCGCTCGCCGCCGAGGGCGATCCGAAAGGCGCCGCCCGCGAGCACTTCCAAAAGGGGTTGGCCGCCTTCGCCGACCAGCGATTCGCGGAAGCGGCGGAGGAGTTCGACGAGGCCTACAGGCTGTCGCCCGCGTTCAAGCTCCTTTACAACATCGGCCTGGTCGACGTGGCACTGGGACGCTCGGTCGACGCCGTCGACGCGTTCGACCGATATCTCAAGCAGGGCGCGTCGGCGATCCCGGCCGACCGGAGGCGAGAGGTCAGCGAGGAGATCGAGAAGCAGCTGGCGCGCATCGGGACCGTTTCAATCCGCACGTTCCCCGAAGGGGCGGAGATCAGGATAGACGGTGCGCTGATCGGACGGACGCCTCTGCCGAAGTCGGTGCGGGTCAACGCCGGCCGACATACGGTCGAGGCCATTCTCGCCGGCCACTCGACGCAGACGCGCGAGATCGCGATCTCGGGCAAGGCGGAGAACGCCATCGAGATGACCCTGGAGGCGATCGCCGCGCCGGCGCCGATTGCGCCCGCGATTCCGGTCGAGCCGGCATCGCCCGCGCCGCCGGCATCGCCGCCCGTCATCGAGAAGGTGATCATCGAGACGCCGCCCCCACCGTCGGGCGTCTCCGACAAAGCGCAGATCGAACGGGAGTCGCCCCCGCCACAGCGCGCGTCCGAGTCGTCGATAGGCTGGCAGCGGATCGCCGGCATCGTCGTCATCGCCGGGGGCCTGGTGACCGCGACCTACGGCGGGATCGAGGCGTACCACGGTTCAAACCAAGCCAGCGACGCCAGCAATCGCCTGGCCAACGCCACGACCGACGCACAGTACGACGCCGATCTGCCGGACTTCAACGCCGGCAAGAGCCTGAACCAGCGCGGCTGGATCATCGCCGGCGTCGGCGCCGCCGTTTTCGTGGGCGGCATCGTTCTGGTCGCAACAGCTCCAAAGGAATCAAACACGACCGTCAGCCTCGCGCCGTGGGTAACGGCGGAGGCGGGCGGCGTAGTGGTCGGAGGCGCCTGGTAGCGCCCGGAAGGGGAAACGAAGATGTCCGTACGTTCGGTGTCGCGAGGTCAGGGGCTCGTTTTGGTCGCGTTGATGGCGGCCTCCGTTGGTGCTTGCACCGGCTCGCCGCCGGGGAAACCGGGTGGCTCGGCCGGAAGCGGTGGAGGTAACACCGGAACAGCCGGATCGACCGGCACCGCCGGCAAGGGCGGTACCGGTACCGCCGGAACAACCGGATCGACCGGCACCGCCGGCAACGGTGGTGGGGGCAACGGTACCGGAGCGACGGCGGGCTCGGGAGCCACCGGAACTGCGGGAGCTCAAGGAAGCGGCGGGTCGGGCGCCGGTGGGAGCAGCGCCTGCGCGAACCCGCAAACGTCGTTCGGAGCAATCGGCCAGGGCGATTCGAACCCGAACTTCCATTCCGGTATGGGAGCGCTCGGTACGAACGTTATGTATATCTTCAGTAGCTACAACCCCCCGGGTGACGGAGGCATGGGCAGCACGGACTACGAAGTCTACGTGCAGGCCTTCGACCCCAAGAGCGGCGCAAGCAAAGGGCCGTCAAAGAGCCTTTTTGTGGCGCCACCCCTCGGTCTCACTATCACCAGAAATGATGGGTTCTTTGTTACCAGTGCGGCTGTGGCGCCGTCGGGCGAAATTGTGGTCCTCTATTTCCTAGCGGTTAGTGGGGGAGGGGCGCTTTATGCAGCATTCTTGAGTCCTTCCGCCGCAGGAGGAAACTCAGACGGGGGAAGTGTTGATGGGCTCACGCTTCAAAAGGTTGTTCTGGTGAACGACAGCTACCCCTACGCAACTGGCCCCGGGGGCCCCGCAGATGGTAGTCCCCAGGTTATCTGGTCGAACGCGAGTCAAACCTTCGTTGCTAGCGGCAGACATAACGATTTCTATTTTCTGGACAAGTTCGCTTCAGGTGGCCAGGCCGCCGGTAGTGCCGATCCCGTACCCACGAACGCCTCGAACAATTTTGTGGGGGCGAGCATAGGATCCGTTGGCGAGTCAGGAGGCTTGCTGGGGTTCGCATATAGTTGTGGCGGCGGACTTGCAGGCGCCTGCCTTACGATCCTCGATGAAAGCGAGAACCTCGTAGGACAACCCATCATACTGGCCAACAACCTTGGGGAAAACAGCTGGGCGGGCGTCGCCGGGACCGCGAAAGGGTTTGTGTACGTTTACGATGGGCAATATGGATCGGCTCAATTTCCTAGTGGATTTGTCGGGGAAGCATTCGTGTCGACATCCACCGATGGCGGCGTCGGCGTCGGCGTCGCCGGCGATGCCGGCGTCACCACCTTTCCGGGGTTCACGTTCGCCTCCAGGGCCATCGCCGGCCGTGTGGTCGGGGATGACATTGGAACAGGCGGAAGCGCTGGAGTCGGGGTGGCGCTCGTTTACGACGGCGGCCCAGTCAAGTTCGCTTACGTGAGCGCCGACGGCGCGGGGCACCAAGGGCCCTACACCGTCATCCCAGCAGGGGGCGGCGCCGGGGCGATGTCGATCGCGAACTTCAACGGCAACTTCGCCATATCGTCCTACACGCCCTCAACGAATTCGGCGCAGGTCATCGAGACCGGAATCTGCCCGTAGCTGAAAACGGCCCAGCAGGGTCAAAGCACACGCGATGGGTCCAGAGAGCTCAAACATCGTCAGCCTCGCGCGCCGTGGGTCACGGCCGGAGGCTGGCGGCGTAGTGGTCGGAGGCGCGTGGTAGCGCCGGAAGGAAAACGAAGATGTCCGTACGTTCGGTGTCGAGAGGTCAGGGGGTCATTTCGGTCGCGTTGGTTGCGGCCTTGGTTGGTGCCTGCACCGGCTCGCCGCCGGGGAAGCCGGGCAGCGGATCGGCGGGAAGCGGTGGAGGCAACACCGGAACAGGCGGATCGGCCGGCAAGGGTGGTGCGGGTACCGCGGGAACAACCGGATCAACCGGCACCGCCGGCAAGGGTGGTGCGGGCAACGGTGCCGGAGGCACCGCGGGCTCGGGAGCCACCGGAACCGCGGGAGCTCAAGGCAACGGCGGGTCGGGCGCCGGTGGGAGCAGCGCCTGCGCGAACCCGCAGGCGTCGTTCGGACTCATCGGCCAAGGTGATTCGAACCCGAACTTCTGGTCCGGCGTTGGGGCGCTCGGTCCGAACGTGATGTACATCTTCAGCGGCTTCGTAGGCCCCCAAGGTGGTGACGCAGGCGCGTTCAGCCTGGAGGTCTATGTGCAGGCCTTCGACCCAAAGACGGGCGTAAGCAAGGGAGCGTCCAAGCCGCTTTTCTCGCCGCCACTGACGGGTTACGGCGGGACCTTTATGGCTAGTGGGCAAGTGAATCTCTTCAGCGCGGCAGTATCGCCGACGGGTGATATCGCGCTTGTCTATGAGTTGCTTTCCGGTGGTCATGCGCTTTATGTCGCGTTCCTGAGTCCTTCCACCAGCAACGATGGAGGTGTGGACGGGCTCCAGCTTCAAAACGTCCAGCTGCTGGCCACGGTATTTTATGGTGGGTCAGCTCAACCTCGCGTCATCTGGTCGAACGCGAGCCAGACTTTCATCGTTAATTATGAAGGCCCTATCTCCAACCATATATCTGTTAGCAAGTTCGCCGTGGGTGGTCAGGCGGCAGGCAGCATCTCACCCGTGCCCATGCTCAACGCTAACCAAGGTACGCAGAGGAATGGAGCAGTTGGTGAGTCGGGAAACCTTCTCGGCGTCCAATATATCACCGACGATGGAGTTGGACCGGCTGAAGGCCTCACGATCCTCGATGAAAGTGAGAATGTCGTCGGAAAGCCCATCATATTGGCCTCCGGCTCCTCCATAGATACGCAGCTCGCAGTGTTGAGTGTTGCAGGCACCGCGCAGGGGTTCGTTTCCTTTTACACAACGGTCAATCAGGGTGTTTTCGGGGAATTGTTCGTGTCGACGGCACCAGACGCCGGTACCGTCGGCGCTCCCGCTGACGGCGGCGTCGGGGCGTTCCCCGCATTCACTATCACTGGGAAGTTCCTCGAAGCCTGTGCGATCGCCGACGACGTTGGAACAGGCGGAAAGGGCGGAGTCGGTTTAGCGCTCGTCGCCGACACCGGTGCGGTCAGCTTCGCCTACGTGAGTGCCGACGGTGTGGGGCATCAAGGACCATACCAAGTGTTCGCTCAGGGGGGAGGGCAGGACTCGATGTGGATGACCAACCTCAACGGTAACTTCGCCATATCGAACTACAACAGCACCTTGCATTCGGCGCAGGTCATCGAGACCGGAATCTGCCCGTAGCTCACATGGGACCCAGACGGGTCAAAGCACACTCAATTGGGTCCAGAGAGGTCAAACACCGTCAGCCTCGCGCCGTGGGTCACGGCGGAGGCTGGCGGGGTAGTGGTAGGGGGCGCCTGGTAGCGCCGAAGGGGAAACGAAGATGTCCGTACGTTCGGTGTCGAGAGGTAGGATGCCGCTCACCTTGACCACGCGAACCCTCTCGATCGGCCTGCTGGTTGCCGCCCTCTGCGGCGGGTGTGGTGGCTCGGCGGTGAAAGGCGATGGAGGCGTCGCCGATGGACTTACCCTCACCGACGTCAACTCTTCGAGTCTCCTCGTCGGGACGGTCGACGCGAGCGGTGCGCCCGTCTGCATCACCGCGCCCCTGATGCTGGTGGGCGGCGAGGCTCAGTGCACCGTCGTTCAGCACCTGGCGGGCGACGGCGGCGTGACGAACACGACCCTGCAGTCGTGCGACGTGACCGGCCAAGGACCCTGCTGGGTGCTCGTCACCAGCCCGACCAACTGTCCTGGCGGTGGACTGTCGTTCGCGATCTCGCTCGATCCCAACGCCCCGACCCCGGATCCGAAGAACCTCTCCTACGGCTACAGCTGCACGCTCAGCACCTGATTGCGCTCAGGGCGCGGCCCAATAACCCGGCCGCCTGGACATGTGGGCTAGGGCCGCGACGCGCACATACTCCGCTGTGACTCGGTAGAGGACCATGAAGGGGAACCGGCGGAGAAGACGCTGGTGATACGGTCGATCTGGACGCCACAGAGGCCAACGCTCTGGCGCCAAGCGGATCTGCGCGAACGCCCGATCTACCTCGGCGAGGAACTCCCCGATACCAGGCCACCGCGCTGGCAATTTCGGTCTCGGCAGAACGGCGAACATAGAAACGCCGCTCAGCCGCCACCTCGGGATCAGCTCTTCAAGATTCGGGCGCGAACCGCCGGCCATTCCTCGTCCGCAGACGGCTCTGCCGGCTCGCTCGCGTCACGGCGATCCAGCTCGGCAAGCCAGGCCGCCTCCCAATCCGGATCGGCCGGACCGTCGAGCCGGGCCAGCACCTCGGCGACGATGTCGAGGCGATCTCCTTCAGGGAGTTCCAGCATATCCTGCAGGAGCTCTTGTGCGGCGCGCGTCACGGATAGGAGTTTGGCAGGAAGGCCGCCGACCGGCAATAACGGCTACGCCTTCCGCGATTCCGGCAGGACGGTCAAAACACCCACCATGACCACCGGAACCCATGGCCGTTTCGCCGTCTTCGCGCTGCACGAAAGCGCGCCGTTGAAGCCGGCCGCCTGAAGGCCGGGCGGCCGCTCAGAACGGCAACCCGAGCTGCCGCGGGCGCTGTCCCCGGCGCGCATCGTCCATGACGGTTCGCCCCCCGTCGTCGATGACCGTCCGCCCGCCGAGCGCCGCCTTGGCCGCCCACTCCCGCGCCACCCCCTGCGCGAGCTCCGCCGCCGTGACCGCCGCCGCCCCTTCGATGACGCGCGCCTGATCGTCGAGCCGCCGGATCGCCGCCAGCCGCTCGCTCTCGCCCAGCTTCGCCTTCTCCACGGCCGCCTTCAACACGCCGATCGTCTCGTCGTAAACCTTCAGCGGCACCGGGAAGGGGTGTCCGTCCTTCCCGCCGTGCGCCAGCGAGAAGCGCGCCGGATCTGCGAACCGCGACGGCGCGCCGTGGACCACCTCCGCCACCAGCGCCAGCGCGAACAACGTTCGCGCGCCCACGCCCGGCACCAGCATCAGCTCGGCGAAGTCTTCGGCCCCGCGATCCGCCACGGCAGCCAGCGTCTTGCCGAGCCGGCGCAGGTCGATGTCCTCGGCGCGCACGTCGTGGTGCGCGGGCATTTGCAGCCGCGCGAGGCCGTCGATCGCCGTCTCGGGCCCGCCGCGCGAAAGGCCGATCATCTCGTCGCGCGCGCCCGCCGCGCGCTTGTCGGTGAGGTTCACGATCTCGCCGACCGGGCGGCCCTCGATCGCGGCGTGCGGCTCGTCGACAAAGG
>CALAOV010000267.1 GCA_937889515.1 uncultured Myxococcales bacterium
ACGCTTCTCGGAAATAGTCCCGCCTGGCCGAGCGCGCTGGCCAGGGCCGCCAAGCGCGCGGCGGACGAGCCGCTCGTGATCGCCCTTTCCCTGGCGCTGTCCCGAACTCAGGACGACAAGGGGAATGTTCGCTGGACGCTGTTCGGCGTCAGCCACGACGGTCCGGGCGCGGCCTTCTGGCGCAGCTTCTCCGACGGAGATCGGGATCGCTTCGCCGCGTTCGTGGCCTGGGCCGCCGGCGGAGCGCCCGCTGCCGGCGGAGCCCCGTCCGTCAAGGGTGTCCGGGTCTTGATCGAACCCGACCAGGCCGGGGCGCCCGCGCTTCCCGCCTTCGTCGATCGTCTGCGCCTGGCCGACGACCAGCCGCTGACCGGCGTCCACACCATCGTCTCCTTTCGCCCGTTCGGGCAGCTGCCGCCGGCCATCCAGGAGGCGTACCTGGGCGGTCGCCTGAAGCTGGTCCCCCACCCGGCCGGCCAGATCTTCTTCGAGCACCCGGGATACCGTCGGCTGGCGCTCACGCTCCCGCGCGCCACCCAGATCCCGCTGCTCCACCTGTTTTCACACGTCGCGGACGGCTACCAGATCCGAATTCCACAATCCGGCTGGCTCGACGAGCTGGCCGATGCGCGCGCTGCGGCCCGAGGCGGCGGTCACACCGGCCAGGGCGGCCACACCGTCGTCGGCAAGATCACGCGCTCGCACCGCTGGCAACGCATGGCGCGCGATCAGAACGTCCGCGAGGTGGAGACCTTCGAGGATCGGGTCTCGGTGGCCCTCTTCTCCACCGATCCGGACGACCTCGAGCTGTATGGCAAGCCGATGGCTCGCAACGCGCAGATCTGGAGCGAGGACTACGCACTGATTCTCGACGGACCGCGCGCGACGCAGCTCGAAGTCGAACGGGCCACCGCCACCGTCGATCGCGGCGGGCGCTTTGGATACCGGTTTCTCTATCCCCCGATGCGCGCCGGCACGCGCGAGATCTTCTGGCACCTGCCCCTGGTGGCGCGGCTCGGCGCCGCCGGCCAGGCCGAGATCTGGAACGGCGCGCCGCTCTCCGGCTACGCCCAGGCCGAGGCCCTGCCCGGTTCGCCGCCGAGATCCGCGCTCGCGCTGGCCCCGCGCCTGCTCAGCCGCCCCGGGTACCTCGAGGCGGCGACCTATTTTGATCGCGACCCGGGCCGCGCCCGCTTCACGACCGCCAACAACGTCCGCAAGCTGCTGGAATTTCGCGAGCTGCTGGGTACGCGTCTGACACCTTCGTTCGCGCGGGCGCTGACCCGCACCGGCAAGCGCGAGTCGCTCGACGCCTGGCTGGAGACGGTGCCGGCGCTGGCGACCGACGCACCGGGTGGCGCACGCTGCGCGACCGCGCTCAAGGAGATCGTGGCCGCAGCCGCTCCCCCACCCGCCGATCTCACCTTCGCCGAGACCAACACCCGCGCGTTCGAGGAGAAGCTCTGGAAGACGATCGCCGGACTGGCCGAGGGCGAGTTCCGGTCCAAGGAGACGGCGGACGCGGTCCTCGTCAACAAAGGGAAGACCGGCGGCCCGGCCGCGAAGGCCGCGCACCTGGAGCCGGCCCAACGCCGCGATCTGGATCGCCTCGGCGATCATTTGCACGCGCGCTACCGCGCGCTCATCGAGACGCATCAGATGACGGGCCGCGCGCAGGTGGTCGACCACGCGTTTCGCTGGGAGACCGATTTCCCGTTTCGCTGGTCGGAGGCCTGGAACCGCAACCAATCGCGCGAAGCCCACGAGCGGAACATCGTCCTCATGATCCCGGGCCGCAACCGCGGCCAGGCCGTCATCATGGCCGATCACTACGACACGGCCTACATGGAGGACGTCTACGACAGCGACCGGGGCGGCGACGGGCTGCGCGCCGCCGCCGCCGGCGCCGACGACAACCACTCGGCCACCGCCGCGCTGCTGTCGGCCGCCGAGGTGCTTCTGCCGCGCGCCCGCGCCGGCACGCTGGAACGAGACGTCTGGCTGGTGCACCTCACGGGCGAAGAATTCCCCTCCGACTGTCTGGGCGCCCGCGCGCTCGGCCGCGCGCTGGTCGAACGGCGGCTGCGGTTCGCCTCGGAGACCGGGACCATCGTCGACGTCTCGGACGTCCAGGTGGTGGGGGCGTACGTCCTCGACATGATCGCGCACAACAACGATCGCGACCGCGACGTCTTCCAGATCGCGCCCGGCGAAGGCGTGGCCTCGGCCAAGCTGGCGCTGCGCGCCCACCGCGCCGCCGAGCGCTGGAACGAGCAGGTTCCGCTGTGGAACCAGACCCCCGAACGGCGCGGCAAGCCGCGGGCGCTGCGACAGGACCAGGGCGCCAAGCTGCCGCCGGCATTCGCGCACCTTCCGCTGCGCGGAGAGGTCCGGCCCGAGTGGGATCCGCGCTCGTCGCTCTACAACACCGACGGGCAGATCTTCTCGGACCTGGGCATTCCCGTGGTGCTGTTCATGGAGAACTACGACATCAGCCGCACCGGCTACCACGACACGCAGGACACGATGAAGAACATCGACCTCGACTACGCCGCCGCGCTGACCGCCATCGCGATCGAAACGGTGGCGGCCACCGCCAGCGAACCGTAGCGGCGGGCGCAACCGCGCCGGCCCGGCTCAGCGCGCGGCGAGCTCCGGCGCCGGTTTCAAGCCGAGCGCGAGCAGCGCCGAGAGGCCGGTGATCGCCGCCAGGCATTCGAAGCCGAGCGGGTAGCCACCGCGGTCGAGCACCCGGCCGAGCGCTTCGCCGGCCAGGATTCCGGCCAGATACCCCACGGCGTCGATGATCGCCGCCGCGGTGGCGGCCGCGGCCGCGCCGCCGCTCTCGACGGCAAAGACGCCGGCCAGCAGGCTGTAGGGTCCGTACACCAGGAGCCCCACCGCGCCCACCAGCCAGACACCCGCCACCGGGACGCGCGCGGCCGCGCCCGGCAACAGCGCCAGCACCACCGCCAGCGCCGCGAGAATGCCGGCGAAGAGCCAGCGCCGGGCCCGCACCGGTGTCCGATCGTAGCTGGCGCCCATGAGCAAGATGCCCACCCCGCCGGCCAGATCGAAGGTCGTCGACTGCAACGCCGCGACGCTCAATGAACGCGCACCGGTGTGCTGGATCGAGACCAGGAAATCGACGCTCCAGGTGTTGAACGACTCGCGCATCAGCGTCAGCGAGAAGCTCAGCGCGCACACCACCAAGAACTGCGGGCGCGCGAGCAGCACCCGCCAGGGCGCCGGCAACCTCACGGGCGAGACCGCCGCGGCCGGAATCTCGGCGCCCAGCGGACCGGTGCGCACGGCAAAGACGCAGACGAGCCCGATCGCCAGCAACACCAGCGACGGGAGGCCCAGCACCGCGCGCCACCCCCCGCCCTCGGCCAGCACCTGCCGCGCCAGCAGCGTCGCCGCGACGCCACCCGCGACATACGACAGGCTCAACACCGCGACCACCGTGGCCTGCCGGCCGGATCGGAACCACGTCGGCACCAGCTTCATGATCGCCGGCCAGCCGGCGGCGCCCGCGGCGCGGTTGGCGCTGTAGGCGACCGTCAGCAACGCCAGCGACGGCGCCAGCGCCGAGGCGGCCCCGAAGAGCGCCACCGCGAAGAGCACCACCAAGAACGCGACCCGACCGCCGATCCGATCGACGAGGGGTCCCAGCGTCAGCTTGCCGAGGGCGTAGGCCGCCGTGCCGATGCTGACGACCCGCCCGATCTCCCCCCGACCGGCGCGAAAGGCGGGGCCCAGGAGCGGAACCGCGACCGCCAGGTTCTTGCGGCAGAGATAGACACCGACGTAGCCGAGCGCGAGCGCCGCCACCGTCCCGTGGGAAGATCCCTTCCGCGGGCTGGCCAAGCGGGTACTCTGCCAGATTGTTGAGCCCTGGCGCGCGGATAGCGGCACTCCTGGAAGACGTGTGCGCCTTTCCAACACCCGCTGACTCCCTGGTCGCCCGCGCAGCTCGGTCGGGTCTTCCACGACGGCGGGTGGACCACCCCACGATTCGCCGGGGCGGATCCGCGCTGGCGCTGGCCGGGCTCCTCGGCTGCGGCGGCGGCAACGGCCCGCCGTCGATGCCGATGCCGGCCATCCGCGCGCAGCAGACCCATTCGAGCGCGCTCGCGATCAGCCCGGACCACACGCGCCTTTACGTCGCGCACCCGGACGCGGACAGCGTGAGCGTGCTCGATACCGACAAGCGGACCATCCTGCACGAGATCTTGCTCGCGGCCGCCCCGCCGGCTCAGGGCGCCGACAACCGGTACGAGCCGACCGTCGGGCCGCGCGCGCTGGCGCTGGATTCGACGGGCGGCACCCTCTTCGTCACCGGGCAGCGCTCGGGGTATCTCTACGCGCTCGACGCCGCGTCGGGCGCGCCCAGGGCGCAGGTCTTTGTGTGCGCCGAGCCAATCGGCGTCCTGGTGAGCGCCGACGACGCGAGCGTCTTCGTCGCCTGCGCGCAAGACGACGAGATCGTCGAAGTCGCCGCGATCGATCTGTCGCCGGTCGCGGCCGCGCCCTGCCCGCGCAAACCGTGGGCGCTGGCCTGGGCCGCCGATGGCCAGACGCTCCTCGCGACACACCTGCTGGGACCGGGCGTCAGCAATCTCACGACCGCGCCGCTGGCGCTCGGAATTACCTGGCCGCTGGCCGACGGCCCGGCGCAGGTAGATTCGGAGACAGGCTCGGAGGATCCAACCGAGCCCCACGGTCCCGTGCGCGGCATCTACGACGCGGTGGTGCGGCCCGGCACCTCCGAGCTCTGGGTCGCGCACATCATGCTGGGGATCGATACCCCGCAGCCGGATCTCAATTTTCAGGAGACCGTCTTCCCTTCGCTGTCGATTCTCGACTCGGGCTCGGGCTCGAGCGGAACCGGCAGCCAGCTCGCGCGCCTGTCGGTGCTCACCAACCCCGGCGACGGCGGGGCCTTCGGCGACATCGTCTCGGGACCGCACGCGCTGGCCTTCTCCGACGACGGCCGCTACGCCTTCGTCGCCGATACCGACAGCGAAGACATCCTGGTCGTCGACGCCGAGCAACGGATCGAGACCCAGCTCATTCGGCCGCTGCCGGGTCACCTGCCGGAAGCCGTCGTCTACGCGAACCACGAGCTCTACGTTCAGGAGCGCAACAGCGAGGACGTGGTCCTCTTCGCGGTGGCCGAGACCGACCAGGGTCTCTCCATCACGCCCGACGGCCCGGCCTATCCGACCCTGGCCGCCGACCCGATGCCCGCCAACCTGCGCCTCGGGCAAAAGCTGTTCTATTCGGCCAACAGCGACGACCTTCCGCTGACCTCGAACCACTGGGTGGCCTGCGCGACCTGCCATCTGGAAGGGCGCAGCGACGCGGTGACCTGGATCTTCGCCCAGGGCCCGCGCGACACGCCCACCAACGCGGGCGGGCTGCTCGACACCGGTTTCCTGTTTCGCACCGCCGACCGCAACCAGGTGCAGGACTACTGGCGGACCATCAACATCGAGCAGGGCGGCCACTTCAGCATCACCGACGCGGGACAAAAGGCGCTGCTCGACGCGCTGGCGGCCTACGTCAACACCGCGATTCCGACGCCCGTTCCGCCCTCGACCGATGCCGCGCACGCCGTCCAGGGGCAAGCGTTGACCGATCTGCGCTCGCGAGGCCAGGCGGTCTTCACCCAGCTCGGCTGTGCCAGCTGCCACAGCGGGCCGGCCAAGACCGATTCGGGGGCCGGCAACGCGACGCTGGATCTGACCGGACCGGTGGTTTCATCCCCGACGCCCGGGGGCGTCCTGCTTCACGACGTCGGCACCTGCGCCACGAGCGGCCCGACGCCCGACGTCGCCCACGACGACATCGACGGGGATCCGCGCGATCCCTGCGCCTTCGACACCCCGGCGCTGCGCGGGCTCTGGGACTCCGCCCCCTACCTGCACGATGGGAGCGCCGCCACCCTCGACGACGCCGTCGCGGCGATGCTGGGCCCCGCCGCCGCCGCGGGCGGCTCCGCCACGGCCCCCTCGCCGGACGATCTGCACGCGCTTGTCGAGTATCTCCGCAGCCTGTAAGGGTCCCCGACCGATCGGGAGGCCACCCTCCGAAAGTTCCACACTTTGTTGAGCCGCCGGACAGCGAAGGTGTCACTTCGCAGACGGTGACGCGGGATACCTCCGCCGTCGGCCATTGGACGCGGGACCCCCACCCCGAAGACGCACTCGCCCAAAGGACCATTCCATGCGCTCGAACCTTCGCCTGCTGATCGCTTCCACTTTGCTGACGGCCAGCGCACTCCCCCTGACGGCGTCCGCCGGCACCTGGACGGTGGCTCCCTCCAGCGCGACCAACAATGGTCCGGCCTTCGGCCTGTGGCTGCTCACCGACGGGACGGTGCTCTCGCACGGCAACGCGCTGAACCACTGGGTCAAGCTGACGCCCAACAAGGCGGGCAGCTACGCCAACGGAACCTGGACCACCGTGGCCAACAGCGCCTTCGCGCGCGGCGGCGCCCAGGAGCACGTGCTCAAGGACGGGCGGTTCTTCGAAGCCGGCGGCGAGTTTCTTTACGCCTGGCCGGCGGTCGACGGACAGACGGCCTGCACCGCGAATTGCACCAACCCTGCCAGCGGATCGGCGCTGTTCAAGAACGTCGAGATCTACGACCCGGTGGCCAACACCTGGACCGTCGAGGCCGACGCCCCCTACGACATCGGCGACACGGGCAGCGCCACGCTGGCCGACGGGCGGATCCTCGACAGCAGCCGCAGCTCGAACGTGACCCAGATCTACGATCCCGCCACCAACACCTGGACCACCGGCGGCGCCAACACCGTTCCGAACGGCGACGAGAACGCCTGGGCTTCGCTGCAGAACGGCGGCGTCCTGGCGGTCGCCCCGATGGCGACGTCGATCTACGACCCGGTGTCGAACAAGTGGACCAAGAACGGCGCCCTGCCGGCCGGCCTCGCGGTCACGCTCACCGCCGCCTCGGGGTATCCCGGCACTTACGATTTCGGCGACACGTCCGGCATCTCCCTGATGTTCGACGGCCGCGTGCTGGCGTATGGCCTCGGCACGACCGCCATCTACACGCCGGGCGCCACGGCGACGACCGCGGGAACCTGGGCGCTGGGGCCGAACATGCCCTACAAGATGGGCCCGCTCGACGGGACGCCCGGCAACGAAGGCGAGGACGAGTACACCGACACCGAGCCGAACGGCAAGGTCATGATGGCGACCCACGCGTTCGGGCAGGCCATCGATACCCTGCAGGAATACGACCCGACCACCAACACCTTCGCGGTGATCGCGCCGCCGCCCGACACCGGCAACCCCTATCCGATCAGCTACGCCAATCTGCCCAACGGGCAGGTGATGGTCACCTGCGGCAACCGAGACTGGCTCTACACGCCCGACGGCGCGCCACAAGACGCCTGGCGTCCGACGGTCAGCGCAGTGACGTTCAACAGCGGCAGCACCTACACGCTCACGGGCACGCAGCTGTCCGGGCTCATCAACGGCGGTGACGAGGGCGACGACATGACGATGGCGGAGAACTATCCGATCGTCTGGCTGACCGACGCCTCGAACAACGTTTATTACTGCCGGTCGTTCAACTTCAGCAGCATGATGCCCAGCAAGGGCAGCACGCCCGAGACCTGTCAGTTCACGACGCCGGCGGGGTTGGCGCAGGGCTCGTACAATCTGTTCGTTTCGGCGGTCGGCGTGCAATCCAAGACTGCCTTCCCATTCACCGTCGGTGCCAGCACCACCACCGGCGCGGGTGGGGCCGGCGGCGGTGCGGGCGCGGCCGGGACCTCGGGCTGATCCGCGGGGACGACCGGAAGCGCCGGAACCGGCGGCGCGGCCGGGACCGGCGGCGCGGCCGGGACCGGCGGCGCGGCCGGAACTTCGGG